>JAGVGH010000014.1 GCA_020057225.1 Desulfobacterales bacterium
ATCTTATTGCAAGGGATTCACCTGTTCGGGCGCACGGCGTGCGCCCGCGATGAAAAAGTGCCCCTAAAATCCTCCTCAGCAGTATTTAGGGATAAGCACTAAAGCCTAAAGCCTAAAGCCTAACGTAACGCCTACGAAAGGACAGCCAGGTATGGACCAGACCGACAAACGAAAAGTGGCGGCCGCCATCGGCGGCGTCATGGAATACCTCGCCCAGGAGGAGGCGGCGGCCCTGGCCGCGCCGTCGGCGCAGGCCGCGGGCCTCCAAGGTCTCTGGGCGCTTTCCGGCAGGCGGCACGCCATGCGGCTCCGCTGCCTCATGCAGCTTCGCGCGTTTTGCGGCGCCGGCCCGCGCCTGGGCTGACGCGGCGGAACACCCAATCATCCCGCACTTCATGCCGGGCCTTGCGCCCGGCAACAACTCTATGCGTGGGGAGCATGTCTCTATGAATGAACACGGCAAACTGGAACTGACGAGCCTGAACTACGGGAAAGACCGCCCCAAGGCGAAAAACCCCGTGAAAATCGAAGACCTTTCCCTGAGGGACGGACACCAGTCCCTTTTCGCAACCCGGGGACGCACCGAGGACATGCTCGAAGTCGCCGGGCGCATGGACGAGGTGGGGTTCTGGGCGGTGGAGACCTGGGGCGGGGCAACCTTTGACACCATGCACCGTTTCCTGGCGGAAGACCCCTGGGAACGCATCCGAACCCTCAAGAAATACTTCAAGAAGACACCCTTCTCCATGCTGCTCCGGGGCCAGAATCTCGTGGGATACCGGAACTACGCCGACGACGTGGCTGTGGCCTTTGTCGAGCGGGCCTCTGAAAACGGCATGGATATCTTCCGTACTTTTGACGCCCTGAACGACTACCGGAATTTCGAGACCGTGGTCCCTGTCATCAAGCGCTGCGGCAAGCATTTCCAGGGCTGCATCTGCTATTCCCTTACAGAGCCGCGCCTGGGAGGCGGGGTCTATAACCTCGGGTATTACGTGGCCAAGGCCAAGGCCCTCGAGGACATGGGCGCGGACACCATTTGCGTGAAAGACATGGCCGGGCTTATCGCGCCCTATGACGCCTACAACCTGATCACGGCGCTCAAGGCCGCTGTCAAAGCCCCCATTCATCTGCACAGCCATTTCACGTCGGGCATGGCCCAGATGTCCCACCTCAAGGCCATCGAGGCGGGCGTGGACATTCTGGACACCTGCCTTGCGCCCTACGCGTTCAGGACATCCCACCCGGCCATCGAGCCCCTTGTCATGGCGCTTCTGGGCACGGACCGCGACACGGGCTTTGACATCAACCTGCTCGCGGAGATTGACGAGATCCTCGAGCGGAGCATCATGCCCAAATACAAGCACCTCCTGGACGACACCAGGATATCCATCATTGACACCTCGGTGCTCCTGCATCAGACACCCGGCGGCATGCTCTCGAACCTCGTCAACCAGATGCGGGAAATGAACGCTGTGGACCGCATCGGCGAGGTGTTCAAAGAGCTCCCCCGGGTGCGGCGCGAACTGGGCACTGTTCCCCTGGTCACCCCCACGTCGCAAATCGTGGGCGTGCAGACGGTGATGAACGTCTTAAACGACACGCCGGACGAGCGCTACAAGATGATCACCGACCAGGTGAAGGCGCTGTGCTTTGGGCTCTACGGCAAGACCGCGACCCCCATTGACCCGGAGGTGCAGAAAAAGGCGCTCAAGGGCTACGAGCGGGGCGAGACGCCCATTGGGGTGCGTCCGGGCGCGATTTTGGAGCCGGAGCTCGAGAAGGCCAAAAAGGAGACCGAGGGCCTTGCCAAAGACATGGACGACGTGGTGCTCTACGCCCTGTATCCGGTGACCGGCAAGCGCTTCCTCAAATGGAAATACAACCTTGAGGAAATTCCCGCGGAATGCAGGCCCAAAACCCTGGAGGATGTGAAGGCCGAGCAGGAGCTGGTGAAAAAAGCCAAGTCCGGCTGCCTTGTGGAGGCCCCGGCCAAAGAGGCTCCGGAAAAAGGCACGGGCGTCCGGACCTTCCATGTCTTTGTGGACAACGAGTATTTCAAGGTCGAGGTCGAGGAGGAAGGCGGCGCGCCTGTGGTGCGCTCTGTGAGTCCTGTGGCGGCCCCGGCCAAGGCGGCGGCTCCCAAGGCGGCGCCCGCGCCCGCGGCGAAAAAAGAGGCGGCTCCGCCCGCAGTGGACGGCACGCCCCTTTTAGCCCCCATGCCCGGCATGGTGGTGAAGTATGAGAAAGCGGTGGGCGACAAGGTGGCGGAGGGGGAGACCCTGGTGGTGTTGGAAGCCATGAAAATGCAAAACGCCCTGCCCGCTCCTGCGGCGGGCACGGTCAAATCCTTGAATTACTGCGTGGGCGATTCCGTGGCGAAGAATGCGGTCCTCGCGGTGATTGGATGAGGGTCTGCGAAAAAATTAATGCGTCACACAGAGGTGGCCGGTTTGCCCGCGCGGCAAGGCGCGCGACGGAGGAATCGTGTCGCTATTCCGCAAGGAGCCGAGCGCGGCGGCGCGGGATAAAACGGCCTCCGATTGTAGCAGTACTTTTTGAACAGACCCTAAAGGCGATGGTGGCGGACGGCGGCCCCTGGAGGCGGGGGCGCCGTCCGCTGTTGGCAAAAAAAGAGGAGCAAGGGAGTTTTTCGCATGAACATCCATGAGTATCAGGCAAAGGAACTCTTCCGGAAATACGGCGTGCCCGTCCCCAGGGGCGGCGTGGCGTTTTCCCCGGAGGAGGCCCGGAAAACCGCGGAGGAGCTGGGGACGCTTCCTGTGGTGGTCAAGGCGCAGATTCACGCGGGCGGACGCGGCAAGGGCGGCGGGGTCAAGGTCGCGAAAACCCTGGACGAGGCAAAGGAGCTTGCCGGAAAAATTCTGGGCATGACCCTTGTCACGCATCAGACCGGACCGGACGGAAAGCTGGTGAAAAAGGTCCTGGTCGAGGAGGGGCTGGACATCCGGAAGGAGCTGTACTTCTCCATCATTCCGGACCGGGCCTCGGCCAAAATCATCCTCATGGCCAGCGTGGCGGGCGGCATGGACATCGAGGAGGTCGCCCACAAGACCCCGGAAAAAATCATCAAGGTTTCCGTGGACCCGCTTCTGGGCATCCAGGCCGCCCACTGCCGCCAGGTGGCCTACCGCCTGGGCCTGCCCGACGAGGCCGCAAAGGCCGCCGCAAAGATGGTGGCCGCGCTCTACAAACTCTTTGTCGAGTACGACTGCTCCCAGGTGGAAATCAATCCCCTGGTGCTTACCGGAACCAACCAGGTGCTGGCGCTGGACGCCAAAATCAACTTTGACGACAACGCCTTGTACCGGCACAAGGACGTGCCGGCCTACCGGGACCTGGACGAGGAAGACCCGCTCGAGGTCGAGGCGTCCAAACACAACCTCAACTACATCAAGATGGACGGCAACGTGGGAAACATGGTGAACGGCGCCGGACTGGCCATGGCCACCATGGACATCATCAAGCGCGCCGGAGCCGAGCCCGCCAACTTCCTGGACGTGGGCGGCGGAGCCAACGCGGAAATGGTCGAAAACGGCTTTCGCATCATCCTCTCCGACAAGAACGTCAAGGGCATTCTCATCAACATCTTCGGAGGCATTCTGCGCTGCGACGTGCTGGCCTCGGGTGTTGTGGAGGCGGCGAAGAAGGTCGGCCTGAATGTCCCTGTGGTGGTGCGCATGGAAGGCACCAACGTGGACGAGGGGCGGCGGATTTTGGCGGAAAGCGGGCTTAACCTCACTGCCGCCAAGGACCTCGCGGACGCCGCAGCCAAGGTCGCCGGCATTGTGAAGTAGGGGTCTGTGAAAAAAATAATGTGCTGCGCAGGGGTGGCCGATTTGCCCGGGCGGCAAGGCGCGCTCCTCCCGGAATAGTCTCTCTATTCCGCAAGGAGCCGAGCGCGGCCGCACGGGATAACGCGGCCACCGAATAGCACGGCAATTTTTGAACAAACCCTAAGGGCGCGAAACCACGAACAGTCTGTCGAGCGGGAGTTAGCGACATGAGCATATTTGTCAACAAGAACACCCGGGTGCTGGTGCAAGGCATCACGGGCAAGGAAGGCCAGTTCCACACCCGGCAGTGCGTGGCTTACGGCACCAACGTGGTGGCCGGAGTGACGCCGGGCAAGGGCGGGCAGAAGATGGACGAGGTTCCGGTGTTCAACACGGTGTTTGAGGCTGTGCGGGACACAGGCGCCAACTGCGCGATGATTTTCGTGCCGCCGGCCTTTGCCGCGGACGCCATTTTGGAGTCGGTGGACGCGGGGGTGGAGGTGGCGGTGGCCATCACCGAGGGGATTCCGGTGTTGGACATGATGCGGGTGAAGAACTATCTGGCGCGCGCGAAGACCCGGCTCATCGGACCCAACTGCCCGGGCATCATCACACCGGGAGAGTGCAAGGTGGGGATCATGCCCGGTGTTATCCACAAGCCGGGCGGGCCTATCGGAGTGGTGTCGCGCTCGGGCACCCTCACCTACGAGGTGGTGCATCAGCTTACACGGAAGGGAATCGGGCAGACCACATGCATCGGGATTGGCGGGGACCCGGTGAACGGCACCAATTTCATTGACTGCCTTGCGGCGTTCAACGCGGACCCGGAGACCAGGGGCATTGTCATGGTGGGCGAGATAGGCGGGTCGGCGGAAGAGGACGCCTGCGCCTATATCAAGGCCAACGTGAAAAAGCCGGTGGTGGGGTTCATCGCGGGAGTCACGGCGCCTCCGGGACGGCGCATGGGCCACGCCGGGGCGATCATTTCCGGCGGGTCCGGGACGGCGGCGGCGAAAACCGCGGCCATGCGGGCTGCCGGGGTGGCTGTGTGCGAGGATTTGGGGATGTTTGGAGAGCTGTGCGTTGAGACGTTTAAGGCGGTGATTTAGGCGGGCGGAAACACCGGCACGGGATGAGGAAAGAAAGGCCCCGCGCAAGCGGGGCCTTTGAAGGAGGCTCTTTCCAGCCTGTTCAAGGAGGCTAAAAAGGGAGATAGTGCCGAACAGGGACTCATCAGGACGTTACAGCGGTTTTCATATTCTGTTCCGGGGTAATTGCAAAACTCTAAGAAACGACAAATTTGAGGCAGGCTGGGTGGTTCCGG
>JAGVGH010000011.1 GCA_020057225.1 Desulfobacterales bacterium
CCGGCGTTTCAGGCCGGGCGGCCAGGAATTCTTGCGCCAAACTCCGTGTCAGCGTCCCGCCTTGAGCTTTTCCCAGTATTTTTCATAAACAGTGATGGCGGGGCCAATATCCAGGTGGTACTCCGCGTTGGCGAGGTCCTCGTCGGCGGGATACACGGTCCTGTTGTTCCGCGCCTCCGGGGGGAGCATCTTCTGCGCGGCCAGGTTGGGCGTGGCGTAGCCGATTTCCATCGAGATGACCATAGCGATTTCAGGCCGGAGGATGAAATTGATGAACGCGTGGGCGTTTTCAGCGTTTTTCGCGCCCTTGGGAATCACCAGACTGTCCAGCCAGAGTACCGCGCCTTCCCTGGGGAACACAAAGCGGATGTCCGGGTTCTCCCGGGACGCCACATAGGCCTCGCCGTTCCAAATCATGCCCGCGTCCACCTCGCCGTTTAAAAACGGCATCTTGGGCGCCTCGGAGTTGAAAAGCCGGACACTGGGCATGAGCTTGACCAGCACGTTGTACGCCTCCTCGATGTGGGCGGGGTCCGTGTCGTTGCCGGAATACCCAAGGACCCGCAGTCCCGCGTGAAACACCTCCCGGACATCGTTTTGAAGGAGCACCCTGCCCTTGAATTCCGGTTTCCAAAGGTCTCCCCATGCCTCCAGCGCGCCGGGCTTGACCTTTTTCGCGTTGTAGGCAAGCCCGGTTGTCCCCCATATATAGGGAATGCTCACCGTGTTGCCCGGGTCAAAGGGCTGGTCCAGCAGCATGGGGTTGAGGTTTCCCAAATCCGGCAGAAGTTTTTTGTTCAAAGGCTGGAGCAGCCCCTCGGCCAGCATTTTGGAAACGTAATATGTGGACGGCACCACAAGGTCGTATCCCTTGCCGCCCGTGAGTTTCATCTTTGCGTACAGGGCCTCGTTGGACTCATACGTGGTATAGATAATCTTGATGCCGGTCTCCTTGGTGAAGTTCTCCAGCACAGAGTCCGGCATGTACTCTGACCAGTTGTAGAAGTAGAGTTCCTTGGTCCCGGCGTGGGCGCTGGCTGTGAAAAAAAGCGCCGCGAGGAAAATGAAAAACTTTTTCATATCCGTTCCTCCTTGAGCAAAAGCTGGGAAATGAAAACAAGAGCCAAAGAGAGCGTGAACATCACGGTGCATAAGGCGTTGACATCCGGTTTGACTCCCAGACGCACCATGGAATAAATGCGAAGCGGAAGTATTTCAAATGCCGGTCCTGTGACGAAAAAGCTGATTATGACATCATCCAGCGAAAGCGTAAAGGATAAAAGCCAAGCCGCAAGAACAGCGGGGGCGGCCAGGGGCAGCACCACCAGCCGGAGGGCCCGGGACTCGGAGGCGCCAAGGTCCCGGGCCGCCTCGATGACATTGGGGGAAAACCCCGAGAGCCTGGAATACACCACCACAGTGACAAAGGGCAGGGAAAGGGTGATGTGGGCGAGGAGCAGGGTTCCAAAACCCAACGGCATGCGCAGGGCCGAAAACAGCGCGAGAAGGGAAATGCCCATGACCACGTCCGGGGAAATCATGAGCACATAGAGCGCGCCGTAATAGGCCCGCTTTGCCGTGAACTGGTAACGGTACAGGCTGAAGGCGCCCAGTCCCCCCAGAAGCGTGGCAATGGTCGAGGAGGAGACAGCCACCAGAACACTGTTCAGCGCCGCCTCCATGAGCAGGCTGTTGTTGATAAGCCGCGCGTACCAGACCAGGGAAAACCCGTCCCAGCGGGTGCTGAATTTGGCCTGGTTGAACGAGAGCACCACCAGGACCACGATGGGAATGTACAAAAAGGCGTACACAGAAAAAAGAACCGCCCTTTTGAGGAGGATTTTCCCCATGCTACAGCACCTTCTCCCCAAGACGCCGCATGCCGCGGTAATAAATCAGCAACAGCACGCCCATAAGTCCGGTCAGGACCACGCTGCCCGCTGCCCCAAAAGGCCAGTCCCTGGCGTCCAGGAACTGGTTTTTGATGAAATTTCCGATAAACAGGTCCCGCGCCCCTCCGAGCACGTCCGGGATGTAAAAAAGACCCAGCGCGGGAAGAAATACAAGAAGGCATCCGGCCAAAATGCCTGGCATGGAAAGGGGCACGGTGATCCGGAAAAACACGTCAAGCCACCCGGCGCCCAAATCCCTTCCGGCCTCGACATAGGCGGGGTCCATCCGCTCGAGAACCGCGTAGAGCGGAAGAATCATAAATGGCAAAAACACATAGACAGAGCCGGCGACAACCGCCGTGCCTGTGTACAAAAGGTCCAATGGCGTGTCGCGCAGTCCCGCAAGATCCACCAGGAACCAGTTGAGAGGCCCGTTTGTCCTCAGGATCAGGGCGACCGCGTAGGTGCGGATGAGGGAGTTGGTCCAGAAGGGGAGAATGACCAGGAGCACGAGAACGCGCCGGAAGCGCCCCGGGAGCCGCGCGAGAATGTAGGCAAAGGGATATCCCGCAAGCAGGCAGACAAGGGTTGTCACCAGCGCCATGTTGAGGGATTTGATGAAAACCATGAGGTAAAGAGGGTCTGACAGGCGCAGATAGCTTTCCAGCGAAAAGGGCAGGGAAACAAAACTGGACTCGTCTCTCGAAAGCAGGCTCACCACGGCGACCATGACGTTTGGCACGAGAACAAAGAAAAACAGCCAAAACGCGAAGGAGCCGATGGCAAGGGTTTTTGTGGGGTTTCTAAGGCGCATCGGGCAGCACCACCTCCCAGGTTCCCACCCAGCCCACAGAGACACGCTCTTCCAGCTGGTAGTCGAAATCCTCGTCCTCCTCGTCGAAAAACTCGCTGGCAAGCAGCCGGACCCCTGAATCAAGAAGGATAACCGAGTCAAGGGTCGCACCCTTGTAGTTCTTCTCAACAATCCTCCCCGCAAACCGCCCCTCGGTGTCAGGCTTGGCGGCAAGGGTTTCCACCCGCAGGTCTTCGGGACGCAGCAGCACCTTGATGCTGTCTCCCGGAGAAAACCGCCTTTTAGAGGAAAAAACGCAGACCACGCCCTCCACCAGGGCTTTCAGCTTGTTGGGTTCCGGGATTTCCAGCACCTTGCCCGAAAGCACGTTGGTTTCGCCGATGAACGAGGCCACAAAGAGGTTTTCCGGGTCCTCGTACACCTGCCGCGGGGTGCCGGTTTGCTCAACCCGCCCTTCGCGCATGACCACCACCCTGTCCGACATGGAAAGGGCCTCCTCCTGGTCATGGGTGACAAAAACAAAGGTGGCCTTGAGGGTCTGCTGAAGGTGGCGGAGTTCCCGCTGCATTTCCTTGCGCAAACGGTAGTCCAGGGCGTTCAGAGGCTCATCAAACAACAGCACCAGGGGTTTGTTGACAAGCGCCCGGGCAAGGGCCACGCGCTGCTGCTGTCCTCCGGAAAGCTGGCGCGGCTTTCTTCCCGCGAAGGACTCGAGCTTGACCAGACGGAGCGCGTTCTCGACCTCGGTCTCAATCACCGCCTTGGGCAGGCGCTTCATTTTCAGCCCAAAGGCCACGTTTTGGGCGACGGTCATGTGGGGAAAAAGCGCGTAATTCTGGAAGACCATGTGAACGTCGCGTTTGTGCGGGGGGACATCGTTGACCCTCTGGCCGCCCAGGAAGATGTCACCCTTGCCTGGGTGTTCAAACCCGGCTATCATGCGCAGGATGGTGGTTTTGCCGCACCCGGAAGGCCCTAACAGTGTGAGAAACTCGCCTTCCTGCACCTCGAGGTCCAGACCGTGAACCACCTGGTGCCCGTCGTAGGCTTTTTCCACCCCTTGAAGGGCCACCACGGTTTTGCGTTGTTCCATCCAACAAACTCCGGCGGCAAGGTGAGACGGAAAGGGCGCGGCGTTGTTTCGGCAAGAGCCGAATCCCTTTTCCTATCACAAACAACCCGGGTTTTGAAAAACTTTTTAAGGCTCCTGGCGCTCTCTTCCCTTGGGCGCGGCCGCCGGGATATACTGTTTGTCAGAATAGCTTTCCGATTGGTTTCGACCGTTTTTCCTGGCCAGCGGCCTGCAGTCTCCCCGGCGAAAGCCGGGGGCCAGGGTATCTGATAAAGCCCGGACCCCGGATTTCGCCGGGGAGACGCCCGCTTCCGCAGGGTCTGGGGTTACCGCGGGGCGCACTGAATCGGGATGGAATTCTGATAAATGTTATAATCCGGCGCGACGGCGCTCTGTACGCGCCTGTGGACTTCCAGCTTCTAAAGGAGCGCCCCCATGGCTCCGGAAGACACAATATGGGTCGTGCGCCTTTTGCCCCGGCTCGCCGAGGCATTGGAGCCTCTGCGCCTTCTTGGAGTGGAGTGCCGTGTGCGACGGGGCGTCCGGCTCCCGTTCGCGTGCGAGATCACGGAGTACGAGGAAAACCGTCCCAAGCGGCAAATCATGCCCGCGTACCTCACGGACATCGTGGTGGCCGACGTGCGCGCCCGGGAGCGCTGGGCGCCACGGGTGGCTGTGGAGTGCCGCGCCCGCGCCATCCCGTCCCACGCGGTGCTCCATTACGACATGAAAGCCGCCGCCCACAAGGCTGTGCATCCCTACATGCGCTCCGGCCTTCTCTTGGCCAAACAGGAAGGGCAGCGCCTTCCGCCCCAGGTCATCCGGCACGGCACCCGGCTGGACTTCATCATCTCATGGCGCGGGCTGGAGCCTGCCGAGGAGGAGTTCGCCTTGCTGGTGGAAATTCTGAAGGAGGAGGTGGAGGCCAGCCGCAGGCTGGAGGTGTTCATCAAGGGACGGCGGGACGCCAACGCGCCGGCCTGCGCGGTGATGCGCCGCCGCCTGGAGTTTCTCTAGCCCGCCGCGCGCGTTCCGGGGAGCTTTGGGGTATGCTTCCTCTTTGCTAACTATAGTGGTTGTCAAAATTCCTTTCCGATTGCCCGGGCTGGATTTGTTGGGTGAACCCGCGCGCGAAAGATGTTTTTTACCACGACATAACTCCTTGGCGCGCGCGGAACCACCCAACCTATCAGTAATCCACTCGTAAAATAATGTGTAGGTCGGGTGGTTCTGCGCGAAGCGCAGGTTCACCCGACAGTTTCATCAATCGGAACGGAATTATGAAAAGCGCTACATAAGTTGCCATCCTTGGCGCGGAACGCCAAGTTAAGTTTTAAGCGCCGCGCATTGAAAAATTGTATGAAGACCCTGGGTTATTTCCCCCCTCCCCCTCACCCTGGCCCTCTCCCCCCGAAAAGGACCGGGGGGCGAGGGGACCCCGCGCGGCGCGTGTGGAGAAAACAACTTCCGTACCAAATAGACGCATTAAAGGCACTGCTGATTTCGTTCTTTTTTCAGGACGTGGTTCGGCCATTGCCTCTGATTTTGGTAAATAAATCGGCGAGATGTCCCCTCTCCCCTTGGCGGGAGAGGGTCAGGGTGAGGGGGGGTAACATTACGTTAGCGGCATTGAAATTAAGTTGCCAAAGCTGAACTGCGGTTTAAGCCAACGATGTCATTTCCCGCCGAAAAATGGCACAAGCGTCCCGCAAACCCATAACACTCCCACAACACACACCGCGAGACCCAGCGCCGCCAGGGCCTCCCGGAAACCAGGGGGTGCCCTTCGTGTCTCCGCGTAAGGCCCGGCAAGCGCCGCGCATCCTCCCAGAACCGTGAGCACAACAAGGGGCGGCAGCAGAGGAAACCTGCGGGGCACCTTGACTGGAAGTTTGTCCACTGTTTCTGTCACCTTTTCAAAACCCCAGTCCGGATGCCAGCGCGCCATGGTCCGCACAGCCTCCATGCGTTTTTCCGCCACCGCCTGGCCGTGCGCCAGACTGGCGGCGTTGACCACAAACAGCTCCTGGTCAAGGCCCGCGCACAAGGCCGTGTAGAGCAGCAGGGCGGGAAGGATCCCGGCCAGGGAGATTTTCAGCCTGGAAAACGATGACGCGGCGGGAAAGAGGCGCTCCTGCACCATGAGGTAGGCGCGCGCGCACTCCTGGCCCGCGTAGGGCGCAAGACCCAGAAGCGGAATCCAGAGAAACCTGTACCAGCACGGGATTCCTGAATTGCCAAGCGGCCCGGCCGCTGCCCAGGTGGCGGGATCGCCCTGGCCGTGGTACGCGCCGACAATGAAGTAGAACAGCGCTCCCAGGATGCTCACGGAGGCGAACAGGCACGCGAACAGTCCGGCGCGGACGGAAACGCGCCGGGCGCGGAAAAGGGCCAGGGCCGCCAGCCCGGAAACCGCGTTGACGAGCATGCCGGAATGGGCGTAGGCGAACCGCGCGGCCTCCCCGGCGTCCGGGAGAAGGGCGTGAACGCGGCCTCCGCCGAAAAGGCTTACCTGGACACCCAGCACGTCGCCGCCCAGAAGCAACGCAGTGGCCGCATGGCCCAGCGCCTCATGGAGAAACATGGCGGCACGGGTGGACAGGACCAGATTCGCGAAGAACAGCGCCGAAAACACCAGGGTGTTCCGGAAGGTGAAGGCCGAAGACGCCCCCGCGCCTGCGCCGTTCAAACCGGCACGTTGTTCCATGCTCCCCCGCCATGGACGCCCGCGGATGTCAACCCTCGGGACCGCTTTCAACCCCCCCTGCAGAATCCATTCCCTCTAAATCCATCCGCCAAGGAATAGAAAGCAAAGAATCACAATAAGATATACGGCATACCCGGCCGCCGTCCAGCCGTTAAGGCGGGCGTTCCCCGCGCCCGGGGAAGCGGACTCCGCGTCCCCTTCCTCCCTGTAAAACCCATCCTCCGCGGCATCCTCGAAAACACCGGACGAAATGTCCGTGAAACCGTTCTCTTCCCAGCCCGGAGCCTCTTCCCGCTCTTCGGCGGAGATACCGGTCGTGTCCCGCTCCCAAACTCCGCAGGTCCGGACGCGCTCCCCAGCCATCGGATATCTGGCCGCTCCCCAGATGTCCCGTGAAACCGCGCCGGACTCGAACACATGGACCCCCAGCGCGGTGGCCACGTAGCGGCCCGCTTCAAAGTCCGGCGGAGGCCCTCCCAGCGCGAAAGCATGGGTGTGCTCGTCCACAAGGGTTTCCGGATTGCGCTCCCGGACAAGGCGGACAAGGTTCCGCACGGTCCAGGCCATGCTGGTCCCGACCACGCCGGGGAAACCCGTGAAGTCGGCAAGCCCGGTGTCCGCAAGAAAGGGCCGTGTGCGCTCCCGCACGAAAAATAGAACGCGAAGCCCCGGCGGAGGCGCGCCCGCCTCCCGGAACACCGACACCAGCACCACGTCTGAAAAAGGAATCACGGGCGTGTCCGGGCGGGTCACATCCAGCCCGCCCGCCGCCCCGGCAAGCCGGTTCACCCGCACAGGCGCGTAGCGCGTGTCAAACCAAGCGTAGCGTTCCTGCACCACGGGCCTGCCCTGGGCGGAAACACCCGGAATCCTTGGCGGCTTTGGAAAATCGCTTGCCATGCCTACAGTTCCAGCATCCAGCCCTTGCCCTGGAGCCTCACGCCCCCGCGCATGGCCGTAAGAAACCGGGATCTCAAGGTGTCGCCCATGAGCGCTTTTTTCACCGGCGCGAGCTTCAAAAACGCCCCCACAAACGCGGCCATGGTCCGGTGGGTAAACTTTTCCTGGTCGTCGAAAATCTGGTACTGCAGCGTGCCCCTTTCCAGGCATTGAAGCACGACGCGCTCGAACTGGGTTTCAGGCAAAAGGGTCCGCTGTTTTCTCTCGTGGAGCCGCACCGCGCCGGTTTTGCATTTCAGCGCGCACACGCCGCAGCCGATGCAGAAATTCGGGTCCAGCGCGGGTTTTTTCCCGGTTTTGTAGCGTTTTTCCTGGGTCTCCTGCATGCTCATGGCCTGCACAGGGCATGCTTTGGCGCATTTTCCGCACCCGTTGCACAGGGACTCGTCCACCTGGGCGATATAATTGCTGGTGACAACGGTGTTGGGGTAGCCGAACCGGTTTACCCCGAGAAGCACGTTGCAGCAGCAGGAACAGCAGTGGCAAATGGCCTGGATGTTGTTTTTCACGTTGTCGGCGTTGAACACCAGGCCAAGCTCGCGGCTCCGCGCCAGGTTTTCCAGCATCTCGCTTCGCTCCACCTCCCTGGCCAGTTTGTGCCGGATGAGAAAATCAGCGGCCATGTCAAAGGAGGAGCAGGTTTCCACAGGCACATGGCACTTCTTGTGCCCGGCGTGCTCCTTTTCGTTTCGGCAGGAGCAAAAACCGATGGAGAATTTTTTCGAGGAAAGCACGATGTCCGTGGCTTTCTCATAGTCCAGCACCTCCACGTGGGAGGCCAGGGAGCCTTCGTGGGGAATGGTGCGCAAAGGCGAGGTCATTTCCCCGTTTTGGAAGTTTTCCCTGTAAAAGTCCCCGTTTTGGAGAAGTGTGTTGAAGAGTTTGGCGATTTTTTTCCGGTCCAAATCTCCGCCGGTGCGCATCATGGTGAACTCGAAGACGCCGATGACCATGGGCGAGGGCATGTAGTGGTATTCGCCGTTGGCGAAGAGGTCCACCACGAGGCCCTTTTCGGCCATGGCTTCGAGCACGGCCCTGGTTTTGTCAGGGGACATGCCGCAGGCTTTTGCCACGCGGCCGGCCTTGGAGAGCGAATACGGCATTTTTGAATATACCAGGGCCTCCTCCTTGGTGTAAAGCTCTTCGGCAAGTTCCCGGAGAATCGGGCTGTAGGGGGCGCGCAGGCACATTTTGTCTATTTTTTCGCCGGCGCGGCGGAAAACGTCGGGGTGGTTTTTGCGGGCCATTTTGGGATTCCTTTTTTCTGAATGTTTTTGCGACTGGTAAAATCATGCCCGGCCCTGGCCCGTTGTGCAAGCTTTTTTCCGTCCGGGCGCGTCCAAAACGTGTGGGAGGGCGCAAAGGCCGGACCGCCGGGGGGCCTGCGGCGGCGGGCCGGACCAAAGGCGCCCTGTTCCGATGAACCAGTCTTCACCCAACATGTCGGCAAAAGCGATCGGATAAACGGTTTCGATCCCCAAGCTGCCTGAATTAACACACTATATTTGTTCCAATTCACGGGTTCGCGCGGCCTTTTTCCTTGACACCGGGGCGTCGCGGGACTAAAGAATGAACAGTTCCTCATTTTACGCGCTCCCGGAAAACGCCCATGGCCGCCAAAACCAAAACCAACGGCAAACACGCCCAAATCCTCGACGCCGCCATCCGCGTCTTTGCCGAGCACGGCTACCACCAGTCCACCATCGCCCAAATCGCCCGCGAGGCCGGAGTCGCCGACGGCACCATCTACCTCTACTTCAAAAACAAGGAAGACATCCTCGCCACCTTTGTAAGAAACCGCAGCGAGGAATTCTTCGCCGGATTCCGCGAAGAGGTCCGGCTCCTCAAGACCGCTGTGGAAAAACTCTCCCTTCTGGTGAAAAACCACTTCGAGACCGCCGAGCGGGACATGCACAAGGCGTTCGTCTATCAGGTGGAGATGCGCACCAACCGGCGGCTCATGCGCGGGGAGATTCGGGACGCCCTCAAGATGTACCTTGATACCGTGGGGGCGATTCTGGAGGAGGGGCAGCAGGAGGGAAGCGTCCGGCACGATTTGTACATCGGCCTTGCCAAGCGGCTTATTTTCGCCACGGTGGACGAGGTGATAACCACCTGGGTCCGTTCGGGCGGGAAGTACGATTTGGTGCCTTTGGCCGGGCCTTTGGTTGATCTTTTTCTGTCCGGCCTGCGCGCCCAGCCCCAGGATCGGGAATAGGGGGGGAGGCTTAAACAGAAACCTGCCGAATAGTTGTTGACATCCATGATAAAAATTTAATATATACCCATCAAAAAGAAATTTGGCAACAAGTTTCTTTTATGATTTTAACCTTTTGTTTATATTGAGAATTTTTGCATTCCATCTCGCTTTTGCTCCGTTCCCAACCCATCCTCCCCATGAGGTGCTCCCGTGAAAGAGAAGATTTGTGCCGCGTTGGACGTTGACTCCATGGACGAGGCCGTTCGTTTGGTGGACATGTTGTCCCCCTACGTGGGAGTTTTCAAGGTCGGAGCGCATCTGTTCGCCACGGGCGAGGGCAAAAGGATCATAGACTGCATTAACGCCAGAAACTCGAAAATTTTTCTTGATTTGAAATACCACGATATCCCCAACACGGTGGCCAACACAGCGAAAGTCGCGTGCGGCCTGGGCGTTTACATGTTCAATGTCCACGCCACAGGCGGGGCGGCGATGATGGGCGCGGTGGCAAAGGCTGTGAGGGAGGAGTCTCGGAAAACCGGCAAAACGCGGCCAAAGGTGTTGGCTGTGACGGTTTTGACCAGCATTTCCGGGGATGAGCTGCAAGGCGAGCTGAAGGTTTCACTCCCGCTGGAAGAATATGTGGCGCACCTTGCGCGGCTTGCGGAAAAAAGCGGGCTGGACGGCGTGGTGTGCTCGCCAAACGAGATCGAAATTGTAAGGCGGGCCTGCGGTAAGGATTTTTTAGTCGTGACCCCGGGGATACGGCCCGCGTGGTCGGTTTCCAAGGATGACCAGAAGAGGGTGCTGACACCCGCCGAGGCGATTAAGAGGGGCGCTGATTATATTGTAGTGGGAAGACCGATAATTAAAGCGGATGATCCTGTGGAGGCGGCGAAAAAGTTGTTGGAGGAAATTCAATAAATGTACTATCTGGAAAGACGAGTTTAAATGATAAATTCATTTCAAATTTTAGCAATTATCGGAGCGATTTTGGGGGTGGAATCCTGTTTTGAAAGAGCAGGTATTCCAAACATATCAAATCTGCCACACATATATTTATATCTGATATCAATTTTTTTAGTTTTGTTAATATTTTTACTCCCAATCGAGTTTGAGAGAAAATATAATATGTTAAAGGTTTGGGGTGATATTATAGTTAAAAAGTTTAAATCAAAGTCTGGATTAAGTCGCGATACTATAGCTTCATCTCTCGTTTTTAATAATGAATTGTTTCGAGACGAAGATAAAAATAAGAAAGAACTACATGATCAACTATGTGATCAGTTAAGCAGAGATGAAGTAGTTATTCGTAACTCGAAGTTGCATATACATGTTTTACCTAATTTTTCCATGCTCAGAAGATTAAATTATAAAAAATTTAGCCAACTTCCAGCAATGGAGCAAATAGTTCGTAGAATAAACGAATTTTATAAAAATGAAAACATATCTATTGTTGCATGCAATAAGAAAACATCTAACAATATTCTTGGCCAACAACTTGTAAAATCAATGAAACAACAACCAAAGCTGCAAATATTTGAATATAATAAACAAAAAGATAACATAGCACAAGACACCATAGAAATGCGCAAATACCAAACTTTATCAGGATTAGGGTTTTTAATTGTCGAGGCAGCATTAATATCACCAAACAGGTTGATATCGCTATACAATTTTATTTCTGCTAAAAATAATGTGGTTGGAATATTTGTAATGCTTAATTGCATGAATCTTGATGAAAGATTAAAATATTTTCCCGATGCTATAAAACAAAAATTATTAGTTTTCGCTGAATTTAATATGGAATACTGCATAGGGTCATGCGGAATATGCAAAAAGTATGGAGAGAAAGCACCACAAAAAAAGGAAAAACTCAACTATGAAGACTACTAAAACCAAAACAAAAGGAGAATGAAAAATGCCAAATCCAACCGATTATAGAATGAGGGTTGAAGAAATTTTACGCGATTCTTCTGTGAAAAGCATTGATCGGGAGATTATTTCCGATATTCTCGACCAATCTAGAGCTATTATTTTTGATGGGCATTTCAATTTGATAAACGGAATGCACACGGATACTTTTTTTCGGTTTGCACAAATTCTTCAATACCCTAGATTCATAACAAAAATATCTGAAGGTATAGCAGACTGGTACTCCGCGACCTACAAAATTAATATAGATGTTGTTCTGTCTACAGAAGGACCTGGAATGGTACTCGCCTATGAAATCTCTTCAATTCTCAATAAAAAATATAAGATGAAATCTACAGCTATGTTTTCTGATCGTGACCCGGCGACCGGCAAGCCGAGGAACTCATTATCGGAAGGATTTTCTATTAAATCCCGAAAAAAGGTTTTAGTTGTAAATGACATAACAACAACAACTACAGGGATTGCTACTTTAATTGCATTGGCAAAAAGTTATAATGCAAAAGTTATCGCCGCATGCGTTTTTGCATCAAGAGCAGTGGAGGAGGAAAAAGCAATGCTATATAAAAAAACAAAAATCGTTTTGGCCGAAATGATAGATTTAAAAATACAGCAATGGCCAAAATATGATTGCCATTTATGCAAAGAGAATATGCCAATTATTTACTCAAGAGATTTACAAATGCTCACAGCGTGCGACATGAACACTCCAGAGATACTTAGCGAACTTGCACGAAATGCCGCCTGACGTGCGCCCCCTCGTCATCCCCGTCTTCCTCCCCCAGGCCGGCTGCCCAGGCCGCTGCCTCTTCTGCGACCAGCGCGCCGTCTCCGCAAACGCCGCCCTCCGCCCGGACGGCGCCCTTGACTCCGCCGCCCTCCGTCAAACCGTCTCGGACTGGCTCGCCCGCCCTGTCCGGCCCCGCGCCGAAGTTGAAATCGCCTTTTTCGGCGGCAGCTTCCTGGGGCTTCCCCAATCCGCCCTTAGAGAGCTTTTGGACGCCGCATCGGAATTCATCCGTCCCGGCGCCGCAACAGGAATCCGCTTCTCCACCCGGCCCGACACCGTGACCCCGGAGACCCTCGCGGGCATTTCCGGATATCCTGTGAGCACTGTGGAGCTGGGCGCCCAGACCATGTCTGATTACGTGCTCCGCCGCGCGGCAAGGGGACACACGGCCCGGGACACCGTGGAGGCGCACCGGCTGCTTCGAAACGCAGGATACAGGACAGGCTTGCACCTTATGGCCGGGCTTCCCGGCGACACGCCGGAGCGCCTGGATGAAACAACCGCGCGCGTTGTCGCCCTTAAACCGGATTTCATCCGCCTCCACCCGGCTCTGGTGCTCAAGGGAAGCGGCCTTGCCAAACTCTGGCAAAAGGGCCGCTACTCCCCCCTTTCCCTGGAGGAGGCCGTGGAAACCTGCGCACGGGTGCTTTTGGAGATGGAACACGCCGGAATCCCGGCGGTCCGGGTGGGAGTGCATCTGGACGGGGAACTCCTGAGCGGCGCCGTGCTTGCCGGACCTGTCCATCCCGCGTTCGGCCATCTTGTCCGTTCGGCGGTTTTCCGCGAAAAAGCCGCCCTGCTCCTTGGCGGCCTCCCCAAAGGCGCAAAGGCGGAACTCCGGACGCATCCTTCCGAAACCTGCCTGGTCCGGGGTTATAAAAACGAAAACCTGGCGCTCCTGGCCCGGCGGTTTTCCCTGGCGGAAATCCGCGTCACAGCGGATTCTTCCCTGACGCGGGGGAGGGTGGCGCGGGAAGGTGAAACCGCGCCATGACCCTGTCAGGGTATGGCGTCCTTGCCTGGTTTGCGCTATGGTGCCCTGACACTTGGCGCTTGGCCCGGACAGGGAACAGCATAACAGCCTCCGCCCGCGCGGAGCGGACAGGGAACACCCTGTGGAGACAACAGCCACGACAGAGACGCCCCCGGACGCCCGGGGGCTTTTCCGCGCAAGCCAGGAAGAGGCCCTCCGCATCCTCTCCCAGAGCCGCCAGTCCATGTTCATCACCGGACTCGCGGGAACCGGCAAATCCACCCTGCTTTCCCGCTTCATGCGCGCCACACGCAAAAAAGCCGTTGTCCTTGCTCCCACCGGCATCGCCGCCCTTAACGTGGGCGGGGAAACCCTGCACTCCTTCTTCCGCTTTCCGCCCCGGGCCCTGAGTCCCGAGGACGCCCGCTCCGCCGCCGACCCCTTTCTCTATAAAAATCTTGAAACCCTGGTCATTGATGAAATCTCCATGGTCCGGTCCGATGTCATGGAGTGTGTGAACCTCTTTCTGCGTCGTAACGGACCACGGCCAGGAGCTCCTTTTGGAGGGGTTCAACTGGTGGTCATCGGCGATTTGTTCCAGCTTCCCCCCGTGGTCTCCACCTCCGAGGAACGGCAGTACCTGGACGCGCGCTTTGGAGGCCCGTATTTTTTCAACGCGCCCGCGGTCCGCGCGGCCTCCTTTCCTGTGCTGGCGCTCGATAAAATCTTCCGGCAGGCCGATCCGGTCTTCATCCGGGTGTTGAACGCGGTGCGGGAAGGCCGGGCCGGAAAGGAGGATTTGGACATCCTCAATTCCCGGTGCGCGCGGAACATGGACCAGGTGTTCGCCTCCGGCGCGGTTTTGCTTGCCACCACCAACAGGCGCGCCGGGGAGGTGAACGCCTCGCGCCTTTCCCGGCTCACCGGGGAAGAGCGGCACTACGAGGGACGCTTCAAAGGGGAATTCGACACGGGCGCGCTTCCGGCACCCAGGGTTCTCTCCTTAAAAACAGGCGCCCAGGTGATGTTTGTGAAAAACGACCCCGAGGGCCGCTGGGTGAACGGCGCGGTGGGGGAGGTGCGCGGCCTGGACAGCGGGACTGTCAAGGTGGCGCTGCACGGGGAGCACAAAGGGACGGAGGTCGAGGTGGAAGCGGAGGAGTGGGAGAATGTCCGGTACAAGTATGATCCCGCGCAGAAGAGCATCGCGGCGGAAAAGGCCGGGAGCTTTTGCCAGCTTCCCCTAAAGCTCGCCTGGGCCATCACCATTCACAAGAGCCAGGGGCAAACCTTTGACCGGGCCGTGGTGGATTTTGGCGGCGGAGCCTTTGCCCATGGACAGGCGTATGTCGCCCTTTCCCGGTGCCGCTCCCTGGAAGGGCTGCTTTTAACCCGGCCTGTGCGTCCACGGGACATCCTTGTGGACTCCCGTGTGCTGGAATGGTTTAAAGACATGGAGAAGCGGGGCGCGGCCGCCCCGCACAAAGAGCCGGAGGGCCGCCCGGACAGGGCGGCGC
>JAGVGH010000129.1 GCA_020057225.1 Desulfobacterales bacterium
ATATTCTCCATTCGCCTTTGCCTTTGCCGTTGCCTTTGCCTTTGCCGTTGCCTTTGCCTTTCCCTTCTGCGGTTCTGCGGTTCTGCGGTTCGATATTCTCCATTCGCCTTTGCCTTTGCCTTTGCCGTTGCCTTTGCCTTCCCCTTCTGCGGTTCTGCGGTTCTGCGGTTCGATATTCTACATTCAATGTCATTAACTTAACGCGCGGGTTTGTAGCACGTGTAGAATGCAAGTGAACATAGCGCATGTTGGGCGCCGGGTGCCCGTCCCGGAGTTCCAGAAGCTGGATGGGGCATGTGCGGACGCAGCGTCCGCATCCGTTGCGGGGTTCTCTCTCTAAGACGAAACGGGCGAAAACCGAGGGCGGCAGGTTCCGGTGTTTGAGGCTTTCGAGAACCATGGGATTTCCTTTCCCCGGCGGGTTTTGGTGTCTTGTAGATAAATTTGACTCTTGAGTCAACAGAAATTGCATAGCGTCGAAGGCGCGTCTTAGGTTTCAAAGCACTCGGCCCAAGAGATAACTTGATGGTTTTTTACAAGAATATTTGGTCTTCCGCCAATTGCCTCTTGCAAATTTCCTGAACTTGGTTTATGTACAGTGCGTTCCAATCGCTGGAAACCCTTTCTGTATCTCATGCGCCCGAGGTGGCACCGTGAACAGCAGCCAGGAGGAATGGTATCGCATCAGCGAGCTGGAGGCCCTTTCCGGCGTTCCCCGCCGGACCATCCATTTCTACCTTCAGCAGGGTCTCCTGCGTCCGCCCCGGAAAACAGGAAAAACCATGGCCTACTATGGCCGTGAGCACCTCGAAACCCTTGCGGCCATTCTGAAAGCCAAGGCCGAGGGAATGCCCCTGGTCGTCATCCGGGAGCGTGTGCGGGGCGTTGCGCCCGAAGGCGCCGCCGCGGCGGAAGGCGGGGCCGAAGAGACCCAGGGCGGCGCGCGCAGAAAAAGCCGGGTGCCGAACAAGACCCGGGAAGACATCCTTGCGGTGGGTAAAAGGCTTTTCCGGAAAAACGGATACCGCGGCACCCGGGTGAACGACATCACCAAGGAGATCAATGTCGGCAAGGGCACCTTCTATTTCTACTTCTCCGACAAAAAAGAGCTGTTTTTGGAATGCGTTCCGCGCATTTTCGCGGAGCTGTTTTCCCAGGGCTGGGAGGAGATCGCCAAAGAAAAGGATCCGCTCCGCCGCCTTTCCATGCGCGCGGGCCTGGTTCTGCCGGTGCTGGGGGAATTCGCCTCCATCCTCTCCCTGTGCCGGGAGGCCATGGAAGACCCGGACCCCAAGCTCAAGGCCATGGGGCGGGAGGTGTTCGGCTCCATCCGGCGCCCCCTGGAGATGGAAATCACCAAGGGGGTTGAGCGGGGAATCTTCCGCCCGGTTGACCCCAGGATTTTCGCCACCATGATGATCGGGGTGATGGAAAGCCTCTGTTATCTGGAAAGCCATGACCAGTGTCTGGACGCGGACAAGGTGAACAAAGGCGTGTCCGATCTCTTTTCCCTCGCGCTTTCAAGGACAGCCCATGACGGCAGCGGGACAGGGCGCTTTGCGGTGTAACGGCCGGAGCATGCGCCGGGCGGGCGCAGCCGTCCTTGCGCTTTTCGCCGCTCTTTTTCTCCCCGCGCGTCCGTCCCGGGCCATGGACCTGGAAGGGGCCAAAAAGACGGTGGAGGAGCTTTCCGCCACCAAGGCCCAGTGGATTTCCCTGGAAAGGAAGGATCCGGCTAAAAAGGCGGCCCGGGAGCGCCTGCGGGAGGCGGCTGAGGTTCTTGACCGGGAGCGCGCCGGGCAAAAAGCCGATTACAACACCCTGCATACCGCCGCGCAGGCGTGGTCGCTCCTGAGCGCCCTGGGGGTTTCCGGGGCGTACCGGAACACGGTGGACGCCTTTAACCAGGCCATCCGGGCAAATCCGGACAGCCCGGAGCCGCGGCTCGAACTGGCGCTTTTTTTCAGGGACGCGGGACGCCAGGGCAGGGCGGTGCGCGCGTACTGGAGCGCGCTGCCGCTTTCAGGCGACAAGCCGCCGCCCGCGCTCCTGGAAGGGCTTGCGACCTCCTGCCTGTACCAGGGAAACGGCCTGTGGGCCTACTGGGCGGCCCGCCAGCATCTCTCCCATTATCCGGACGACAAGCACGTGGAGTGGATTCTCCAAATGTCCAAGCGCCAGATAAGCCGGGTGCTTGCCCAGTCTGTCGCCATTCGTTACACCTCCTCCGGAGTCCGCTACACCCATCGCGTTTTAGGGTTTTCGGTTCTCATTCCGCCGGGATGGAATGTCGCCTCGGAGCGGCACGACACGCGGCTTCCTTTGGCCCGCGACGCGCTGGAGCTTGTGCTGCCCTCGGGCGCTGCCGCGGAGGCCGCGCCGCTCACGCCCTCGTTTCTGGAGACAGAGGCGCTGTTGGCGGAGGATGAAAGGCGGGCCGAGCTTTTGGCGGAGAATCTGGTACACCGGTGCAAGGCCGAGGCGGAGCGGGTGCTGAAGGAAGGGCCGGGCTGGGCGGAGTTCGAGGGGGTTGACCGGTACGGGGAGCGGCACAGGGGGAGGGTGGAGGCGCATTTCAAGGGGAATGTCGCTTACAGGGTGCTCTTCCGGGCGCCGTCCGAGCGGTTCGCGGCGGGCCTTAAGGAGATGGATGTTTGGCGCGCGGGATTTGTGACAGGCCCGGAGGCTGTGGAGAAGGGGAAGTGAGGCTGTGGTCCTGGGGGATTCCGGCGGGGGAGGCAGGGCAAGCGCGCGGGGATGTGGGGGGACGGGCGGGGACACGGCGGAAAGCTCAAAGGCGGGGAAAGATGTTGACAAGGGGTGTTGGCGGATATAGAATTTAGCCATAAACGCGATTTCATCGCCGCGACAGGCTGTTGGGATAGGATAGCGGTGAAAAATATTAGCAATCCAATGGGTTACCGTGGGGTGGGAGGTCTGGATTTTGGCGGTAACTCGATGATTTTTGGGGGGATGGTGCGGGGCACAAGATGTTGGGTAGGCCATAAGTTATCATGGCCCAAATGGATAACTGTTAGCATTTTGAAAAAAATTGTAATAGCACCAAGGACTCTTTGCTTCGGCATTTAAAAAAGTTGCTACTTATAACCAGAAAGGGGAACGAAAGAAAATGTTAAATCTACTTCGAGAATCACTCTACCAATTTATTGAAAGAGAAAGAGAGAATATCATGAGTGATGTAAGTGAACGAAACTTATGCTGCAGATTAGCAATGGTGCTGGAAGAAACAGCGAAAAAAATGAATTTAAATGGATATTATGCTGATGGAGAATATAATCGCAAGCAGAAAGGAGAAATCAAAACAATCATTGATGATCAAAATAACATAATTAAAATAACTTGCGATTTAATACTACACAGCCGTGGTGAAATAGAAAAACGTGACAATCTTATAGCAATTGAAATGAAAAAATCCGGTAGGGAAAAGAATGAAGGAGACAAAGATCGCAACCGCTTGCGTGCGATGACAAAATCGAGCATCGAGGGTGTTGATTCTGATGATGAAACACCAAACCCTGAACATGTTTGTGGATATGAACTTGGAGCTTTTATTGAAATAGATATAGAGCATTGCAGAATCAATATAGAATTATTTGTCAAAGGGAATTTTATATATAAATGCATTTATAACTTAAATAGTAATGAAGCCGCTGATAACCAATAACGCTTCAATTTGACCCCGGGTGCCCCGGGCAGCTTTTAGAATTGGCGAAAGCGTGGGTGGCCCTGGCTACCCGTTGCCAGGGCGCGGAGCGCAATAGGTATTGGAAGCGTTCCAAGGTTGGCAACAGATAGCTTATTGAAATTTTGCTGAAAACCTATGGTGCTTCGCACCCGGATAACAAGTTCTCCGGGCCACCCCGGTCCCCGAGGTCTGCTTACATTTCCTGGGCTGTCTGTGGCACCCGGCGTGGGCAAGATGTTGGGGTAGCCTGGAATCGTAGGTTGGGCTGAGGAGCGGATGTCAACAAATGGTTTTATTCCTTGCTCCGTCTGTGGAAATGGGAAGCGGAAGTGAACAAAGCGGGACTTCTGGAGGAGGCGATCATGCAAAACACTTTTGATTTAACTATTCTGAAAGATTTATTATTTTGTATTAGTGCAATAGCTGCAGTTGTAGTGGTCTATCTAAACACAAAACAAATAAAGTTAATTAATTTGCAAATCGAGGATTTAAAAACAAAACAAAAAAAAGAAAATTGTTTAATTTATACGCCGACATCAATTGAAATAATTCAAACAATTAATGGCACTATACAAAAATTTGGCGACAACATCAGTAAGGATTTTAAGGCTAAATTGCTAAAGGATTTAACTAATTCAATTGATGAACTTAATAAAAAATATGTTATTAAAAGTATTCTTTCATCGTTTGTAAAAGACTTTGTGCGTAGAATAAATAAATCTAAAAAAGAAACTAAAAATCTTCTGAAAAATGAATTTATTAATAATTTGTCTATTGATCCAACTTGCAAAAAAATGCCAAATAGTATTTTTACTATTTGGATAGATTCGATGATCGAGAGAGAAGAATATTTGACACTAGATGATTTTGTTACGCTTACACCGGAAATAATGAGCAACTCAGATGAAAAAATTAAGTTAGAAATCTTTGACTGGTTAATAAGCATGCTGGTTGGTAAGGAAACAGCCAAGTAGGCCGGGTGGTCGGGTGGTTCCACAATGTTTTTCGATTATTTTCAATGTGTTTTCAGCACGCAACGAGCCGACCATCTCTGTGGCCCATTCATAATATTTTATGTTTCCCGGCTGCCACGGGCAGCATTTAGAATTGGCGAAAGCGTGGGTGGCCCTGGCAACCCGTTGCCAGGGCGCGGAGCGCAACAGGTATCGGAAGCGTTCCAGGGTTGGCAGCAGATAGCTTATTGAAATTTTGCTGAAAACATATAAGCCTTCGGTCCCTGGCAGCGAGCTGCCCAGGCCACCCCGGTCCCCGAGGCTTGCTTACATTTCCTGGGCTGTCTGTGGTGCCTGGGTAAAATGTAATCCGTAAGGAGTTTAAATAATGGAATCATCGGATTGGAAAATAACTGTTCGTGATTTTCGATGCTTGAAGAATGTTGATTGGAGCCCCGAAGGCGTCTGCCTACTTGCCGGTCCCAACGGGGCTGGAAAAACAACCTTGCTAAATGCCATTTTATTGCTTTGCAGGTGGTTTCTTTCTGGACATCAAGAAGCGTTACGGTTCACACAAAGCGCCTATCTTCGGCATTTGGATGCGGCTGATTCGGATCCCGTTATTTTTGAAATCCGCGTCGGTGATATTACTTGGTCACTCGCGTTGCCGGTTGATGCTCGCGGATTGACAGCATCCTACGGCGAAACGCTGAAATATGGCGATGAAACAATTCTCCGTGCCGAAATGTACAAAGACCAATGGGTATTCGACGGAAAAAGCCGCCCCTTCGATCCCGGCAGATGTTGTGCAAAGTGGGTATGGGATCGCGAAGAACCGGAATGGATGAGGCCCCTCGTAGATAGGCTACGGAAAGTCCGCATATATTTTTCCTACTGGCTGAATCAAGTGAAAACACCCGGACTGTCAGGAGAGAGCGACAGCTATCTCAATCATTCGGGTGCCAACCTCTGGACTGTCCTGCGAAACTGGAAGAGTTCCCCAAGAAAATACCGGGATCAGTTCGCATGGGTTATCAATGCCATGCGTGCCGCGTTCCCCGGGCAGATTGTTGATATCGAGTTTGATGGTCCACCGGCGCAACCACATGGGAAAATCATTTATAGCTCAGATTCTGCTATTGAAAAAAGCGTCCCTGCCTTTCTTGCGGCAGACGGTTTTCTCACGGGTCTTCTTCAATTAACCGCCGTTGCCGGTGCGCCCGAAGGGTATTTGGTGGCGTTTGACGAAATGGAAAACCGTCTTCATCCCCATGCCATTCGTTCGATTATCAGTTCGATGCGAGAGATCGCAGAAGAGCGGGATATGACTATTATTCTCAGCAGTCATTCGCCGGTGGTTATGAACACATTCAAGGATGAAGAAGAACGGTTTTATCTTCTGGAGGAGCATAACGGAAAATTTCCCACTCCGTTGAATGAAGCGTGCAATCCGGACTGGCTGGCCCATTTTTCTTTAGGTGACCTGTATGAAAGAAACGAATTTGCCTCACCGCTCCCGAAGAGGAACTGACCATGCGAGTCGCCCTTCTTCCAACAGGAAAGGCCGAGTTGCTTGGTTTCCCAGGGGCATTTAATCGCCTGTTTCCTGCTCATGAATTCCACACAATCGCTAAAATTGACGACCAAAAACATCCCTTCGATAGCTTCACCAGCAGTCCTCTTCCTATTCAAGCGACCAGCGTTCCGGCGAGTTTGGATAAAATCATCCAGAAAGCGGCGTCTGAGCTGGTTCCGGGCCGCACAGCGGCTGGGCCACCCATAGACTTGCTGATCATCACGGAAGATTTGGAACTCGCCAACCGTCATCAGCCTCAAACTGTCGTGGACGCGGTCCGACAAGCAGCGTGTAATCATATCGCTGGACTGAATCAACGACTGGCCGATCAAGTCCGCGAAGCTTTTCGTGAGCGCGCCTCATTTCACCTGCTGGTCCCCATGCTGGAGTCCTGGTTTTTTGCCGATCCTGTGGGGGCGTTTAGCCTCGCAGGGGTTCCGGCCGACCGATTACCGCCCCGACTTGTTCCGGATTGTGACCCGGAGGCGTTTGAGACCGGTGATCCTCAATTCGCAAAAGATACAGGCGATCATTGTTTGGCATGGCGCGCGTTGCCTGCAAATAAAAGGAACGACAAGAAAATCAAACCCGGATGGCTGAAAAGAGGTCCACAGAGGGTTTATCACCCAAAGGATTATCTGTCGTGGCTGTGTCGATCGGGGGCAAAAAAGAATTGCACACGCTATAGGGAAACACATGAAGGAAAGGATGCTTTGGAAGGATTGAATTGGCATCGCGCTTTATCCACACCGGTCCACTGCCAATACATGCGATCCTTACTTGCGGATATCGAGTGGACACTGAACACCGGGTTGAATGTTCAGAATGGAGCATGCGCCCCTTTGACAGACTTTTCAAGGCGACCAGTTAATCATATTTTTCGTAATATTTGAAACACCCATGCGCGTAATAACGAATCTTAATAAAACTTAGGTTGCAATCCAAGTGTTATATAAGGCAGCAATTTTTGCACTTATGATTGTTCCGTTACTGTGTACAGATATGTACGATCACATTAGCCCTACAACGCCAGTTATTAGGCAACTCATTGATTTTGTAGGATATTTTAAAAACCATACTTTTTGGTTTTTATCAATTATTTCAAATGGTTAGCGTTTAAGTGGCGTTGTAGGGTTAAAGTTGAGCTAAAACCCTAAATGTTGTGGTGCCCGGAACGCCCGCAAGTTGATGCTTTCCGCCCCATCCCATTGCCCCCCCATTTTTGCGTCGCAATGAGAGCAACACCCCCCCCCTCCCGCATCATTGCCGCCAGGGCCGAAACGGGCATCAAGGCACGCGAAAACCGGGTGAATCCTAATAAGAGGAGGTCCTGGCGTGACGGAAGAGCGGATCCCTTGACTTTTAGGCAATTTTCCCGTAATATAAACACGTTGAGTCATAGGAAAAAATCTGCGGAAAGGAGCCCGCATGTCCAACGATCTTACTGCAATCCAAGAGATCCTGCGCCGGCACCGCCAGGACTTGGCCAGGGACTATGGAATCCGGAATATCGGAGTTTTCGGTTCGTGCTCCCGGGGCGAGGCGGGAGCCGGGAGCGATATTGACATCCTCGTGGACTTTGACCGGCCTATCGGGTTCTTCCGGTTTCTGGAGCTTGAAGAGAGGCTTTCCCAATTGCTCGGAGCCAAGGTGGACCTCGTGAGCCGGGACGCCTTAAAACCCCATATCGGCCGCCGGATCCTGAAAGAGGCGGTGATGCTATGAAGCGGGATTACCGCGATTATCTGGAGGACATCCTGTCCTCCATCCGGGAGACGGCCGATTTCACCGAGGGGATGTCCTTGGAGGATTTCCGGAAAGACCGAAAGACAATTAATGCCGTGGTGCGTAGTTTGGAAGTGATAGGCGAGGCGGCGGGGCGTATCCCGGACGAATCCCGTGCCATGGCCCCTTCCGTTCCTTGGAGGTATATGGCCGGAATGAGGAACAAGCTGATTCACGAGTACTTCGGTGTTGACCTTGGGATCGTCTGGACCGTTGTCCAGAAGGAGCCGCCTCCTCTGGAGCCGGAAATCCAAAGGCTTTTGTTGACCTTGTCTGATGCGGAATGAGAGCAACGCGCACCCCCGCATCACTGCCGCCAGGGTTGGAGCGGGCATCAAGGCGCGCGAAAACCGGATGAATCCTATTCCGCCATGGCGGAAAAACAGCCTGTCTCATCGAAATATCAGCGCTCAACTGGCGGAGAGGGTGGGATTTGAACCCACGATCCCGCTTGTGGCAGGATGCCGCTTTTCGAGAGCGGTGCCTTCAGCCGCTCGGCCACCTCTCCGCGTGTTGATCCGCGCCGTCAGGACGGGGCATCTAATACCCTCTTTCCGGCCCCGTGTCAATCGGGGAATCCTTTGTTTCCAGGGCAGGGCGGGCAACGCGCCTCCAGAACCTCCCCGTCCGGCCAGGGCATGTTAACGTCTTATCCAGGCATCATTTCTTTTCCGGGATTGCCCCCTCCCGGGTCGCCCACAAAAAATACACCAGCCCGATCAGCATGCATACCCCGCCCGCGGGATAGGCTTGGTCCAGGGACATAAGGTCTTTGATAAGCCCCCCCAGCACCGAGCCGATAAGCATGCCCATGCTGTGCCCCAGGGTCACAAGGCTCATCACGGAGCCCATGGACTTAAGCCGCGCCCCCTCCACCACCGCGATGGCCATGAGCGCCGGAACCGCGGCCCCGCCGCCTATCCCGAACACCGAGTTCACCACCGCAAGGCCCCAGAATCCTTCCACCCGGGGAAAACTGAACATCACCCCTGTTATCAAAAGCCCCCCGAAGACCACGAACCCCCGTTTTCCAAACCGGTCCGCCATGCTCCCCATGTGGGTCTGCAGGAGGCCCGCCACAAACACTCCCAGCGCGATCACAATCCCTATCCGCGAACTGGAAAGCCCGTACTCCACCGTGGCCGTCACCGGCAAAAACGCCCAGACCACGCCGATGCAGAGCATATAGACCATGTAAAAGACGCTCACCCCCACCACCCTGGGATGCAGGACAAGCTCTTTGTACGGCATGGGAACGGTGCTCCCGGGCCGTCTCGGCTCGTTTTCAACAGAGGGCAGCCATACCTGGGCGGCCACTGTCGCCAAAAGGGCCAGCGCGCCCATGGCGGCAAACGCCGTGGTAAGCCCGAAATGGTCGTTCACCACCCCGCCCAGCACAGGGCCCAGAGTCAGGCTCAGATACATGGACACATTGAAAAGCCCCATGATCCGCCCTTCCTGGCCCTGGGGCGTGATGTCGCCGATATACGCCTGGGTCACGGGCAAAATCATGGCCGAGGCCATGCCCTGAAAAAACCGCACAATAACGACCGCCCACACGCTTTGCGCCAGAATAAACGCGATGGACAGGGCCGCGTAGATGAAAAGCCCGGCGACGATGTAGGGCTTTCGCCCCTTGATGTCCGAGCGGCGTCCGAAATAGGGCAGGAGAAGGGAGCGGGACAGGGAGAACGAGCCGAAAATCATGCCGGTTAAAACGCCGCCCGCCCCCATCTGTTCCGCCAAGGGCGGCAAAAGGGGCACCACAAGCCCCACGCCGGTGATGGCCGCGAAAATCGAGAAAAAAAGCGTCAGAAACACCCGGCGTTGCATGTCAGGCGCCGCCCCTTCCGCTTTCCCGCCGGACCACCCCCTCGACCTCGTCCCGGATTTCCCCCAGGCGCTCCCCGGTCAGGGCCTCAAACCTTAAAACCAAAACCGGCTGGGTGTTGGAGGCGCGCACAAGCCCCCATCCGTCCCCGAAGAGCACCCGCGCGCCGTCAATGTCAATCACCTCCCGCCGCGCTTTGAAATACTCAGTGACCCGGGCGACCACCGCGAATTTTTCCGAGTCCGGGCAGTCCACGCGGATTTCCGGCGTGTTGTAGGTCCTGGGCACGTCTTTAAGCAATTCGGCAACGCCTTTCCCGCTTTGCGCGAGCAGTTCCACAAGGCGGCAGGACGCGTAAATGGCGTCGTCAAAGCCAAAATACCGGTCCGCGAAAAAGATATGCCCGGACATTTCCCCGGCAAGGGCCGCGTTCTCCTCCCGCATCTTTTGCTTGATGAGGGAGTGCCCTGTCTTCCACATGAGGGCGCGCCCGCCCAGACGGGCGATTTCGTCATACAGGATCTGGGAGCATTTGACCTCTGAGAGGAAGGTGGCGCCAGGGCTTTTTTTAAGAATGTCCCGGGCGAACAGCAGCATGAGCATGTCGCCGTGGACAATGCGTCCGTTTTCATCCACCACGCCGATGCGGTCCGAGTCCCCGTCATATCCAATGCCCACGTCCAGGTGTTTTTCCCGCACCAGGGCGGAAAGGTCCCGCATATTGGCCAAAACCGTGGGGTCCGGCTCATGGTTGGGAAAACGTCCGTCCATGTCGCAGTACAGGGGATGGACCTCGCATCCGAGCCGTTCCAGAACCGGCAGAGCCACAGGCCCCGCGGTCCCGTTGCCCGCGTCAATGCCCACGCGCAGGGGCCGTTCGATCCGTATGCTGTCCAGAATTTGTTGCTGGTACGCCTCGGTGATTTCCGCGCACACAAAGGAGCCTTGGCCCTCCGCAAAGTCCCGGGCCTCGATGAGCCTGGCGATTTCAAGGATTTCATCCCCGAAAATGGTCTCTGTGTCCCGGCATATCTTGAATCCGTTGTATTCGGGGGGATTGTGGCTCGCGGTGACCATGATTCCGCCGCCCGCGTTGTGGCGGCGGACGGAATAGTAAAAGGCCGGAGTGGGACAGACCCCCAGGTTGATGACGGAGCAGCCGGAGCGCATGAGTCCGGCGGCAACCTTTTTGGCGATTTCCGGGGAACTGAGGCGGCAGTCCTGGCCCACCGTAACGCGGGTCTTTCCCCGGCGGACCAGATGGGTGCCCACGGCGCGTCCCACATCCAGGGCGTCGGCCGCTGTGAAATCCTTGTCCACCACACCCCGTATGTCGTACTGGCGGAAAATTTCCCTGTTCATGCATCTTCTCCAAGGCCGGACAAGCCGGGATACGGAAACGTGTTTTTGAGCCGCGGAACATGCCGCGCCGCCTGTGGTCACATCAGTGTGGTTGCGAGAGCCGCAAGCCCCACCAGCCAGCAGTAGGGGGCGAAGAAATGAAGGCGGCCTTTCCGGACAACCGAAAGGAGAACCCGAAGGGCCGCATACCCTGTGACGGCGGCAACAGACGCGCCCAGAAGAAGGATGGAGGGGGAGGCGCTTCCCCTGTCGCCGCCCGAGACAAACTCCAGGCACACCGCCGCGAGGATGGCGGGAATGGAAACGAGAAAGGAGAAGCGTCCGGCGCAGTCCCGTCCCACGCCGCAGAAAAGGGCGGCGGAGATGGTGGAGCCGGAGCGGGACAGCCCCGGGAGGATGGCGAGTCCCTGGACAACGCCTATTACAAGGGCGTCCCGGACGCGCATTTCAAGAATTCCGGAATCTTTTACGGGCATATAGCGGGAACCCATGAGGAGGGCGCCCGTGACAAGCAGCATGGAGGCGGCGATGAGGGGAGAGGCAAAGAGGGTGTCCGCCGCCTTGTGGAAGACAAGGCCGATGGCGCCTGTGGGGATGGAACCCAGGATGATGAGCCAGGCCATGCGGGCGCCGGGGTTTTCGCGGACCAGGGCGGAAAAGGCGGCGCGCCCGGAGAAGGCGGACCGGAGAAGCAGGACGCCGCCCCGGAGGGCCTCTGCCACGCTGTGCCGCAGCACCACAAAGACGGCGGCCAGGGTGCCCAGGTGGAGCACCAGGTCAAAGAGCAGTTCGGGTTCCCGCAGGCCCGCCGCGTATTGGAGGAGAACCAGATGTCCGGAGCTTGAAACGGGGAGGAACTCGGTGAGTCCCTGGACAAGTCCCAGGAAAGCCGCTGTCAGGGGGGTCAATTGAGGGTCCATGGTATCCTTTGGAATGCGGCGCGGCGGAGATTCGGGCCTGGCAAGGGGCCGTCCGCGCGAGATTTTTAATCATAGCGCGCGCGGGGGTCAAAGTCCATGGAATTTGCGCGCGGCCTGCAGCGGCTATGGGTGGTGTTGCGTTTTGGGTGGTCTGGGGATGGTGGAGGGAATGCAAAAAGGGCTTGACATCTGACTGAGCACTCACTATAGGAGGGTTAAGGTGAGCACTCAGTCAGGAGACCCCATGCCCTCCCACAAAAAATCCAGCATCCTCGACGCCGCAACACGCCTCTTCGCCTCCAAAGGCTTCACCCAAACCTCCATCCAAGACATCGCGCGCCTCGCAGGCTCCGCCGAAGGCACCATCTTCTACCACTACAAATCCAAAGAAGAACTCCTGGTCGCCGTCCTCGACAACCTCCGCGCCGACCTCGCCCAATGCTTCCAGGGACACCTCGCCCCAGGCGCCTCCTCCCCAGGCTTCCCGGCCGTCGAAGACGCCATCGCCTTCTACTTCCACCTCGCCAGCATCAAAGAATACTACTTCCTCCTCCTCCAAAACCACCACCTCCACGAACTCGCCCGCGAAAACCCGGCCTGCCGGGAACAGCTCGAAGCCATCTACACCATCATTCTCGGCTTCTTCGAATCGGCCATTCTCAAAGGACAGCAGGACGGCTCCCTGCATACCCCAAACCCGGGAAAAACAGCCCTCCTCCTCTTCACCATGGTGGACGGTCTCGTGCGCCTCAGAGCCTACAACCTTTACGAACCTGGAGCGCTCTTCGCCGACCTTATCGAGGCCTGCGGCAAAATTCTAAACCGGCGGAACCCGGAAATCCGGAAACCGAAAGCCGCTCCTTGATAACCAGGAGAGTTGACGTGGCCGTTCAGCGACACCGTCCCGCCTCCCTCTGCCTTGCCCCCGGCGCGCCGCGCGGCGGGCGCCGTCCCCGTCTCCCGGCGGCC
>JAGVGH010000247.1 GCA_020057225.1 Desulfobacterales bacterium
AACGGCCGTCACATACCCGTAGGGGCGCACGGCGTGCGCCCGCGATGAAAAAGTGCCCCTAAAATCCTCCTCAGCAGTATTTAGGGATAAGCACTTAGAGGTTCTGTCACCTGTCCTCTATGGAGACCACGAGCATCTTGGCGTGATGCGCGCCCCCTGCAATGGAAAAAACCAAAACATCCCCTGCGGCCACAGGCAGGGCGGCGAGTTTGTCGGGAACGTCCACGACCCGGGAACCTGTCACCATGTCGAACGCGGGCGGGCCTTTAACCCCGAGAACTCCGGGGGCGGTTGTCAAAAGCACCGTCTGGTTGCTTTGGGTGAGGTAAAAGCTGAACTTGCCCTCTTCCTGATTCCAGTCCCCGGACCGCTCGCCCGACAGGAGCGAAAGCCCGTTCGACGGCTCCTGATGGGCGGTGCATAACAGCTCGGCCTCGCCGGATTTGCATCCCGCGCAGCCTGGGCCCAGAGTTTCCGCCCCTTCCTCGAGATTCACCACATACCGCACCTTGACTTTTTTTAACCGGTGCAGCACGGCGTCCGGAAGTTGGTTTTCCCCTTCGGCCACGTTGGCCCGGGTTTCACTCCGGGTGTATTCGGCCTGGTTGTACGACACCACATAGTCACCGGCGGGAAGCTCCGCCCGGCTGTAAGCGCCCTCCGCGTCCGCGGTGGCGGACAATACCGGGCCTGCGGGAAGACGGTTGAATACCACATTGACTCCGGCAATACCTTTTCCTGCCTGGTCCGTCACCTTTCCCAGTGCCAGACCTTTTCCGGCGGCGGTTTTTTCTGCGGCGAGCGTCACCTTGCCTTCGGCCTTGACCAGCTTGCCCAGAGGGACATCCACTTCCAGTGTGGCGGGGGAAAATCCGTATTTCTCAAAGCGCACTGTCGTCTTGCCCGCGGGCACGGCAAACAGCCGGTCTTTTTCCGGAGCCTCCTGAACATAGGTTCCCGATGCGACCTCCGCTATGGAAAAATGCGCGTCGCTCACCAGCTCGCCCGCGTCTGTCCGCACCTCGCACGCGAGAACAAGAAATCCGCGTTGGCCCTGCCCGGAAAGTTCCGCGGCAAAAGAGGCGTGGGCGGTGTAGTTGCCCAGGTCTCCGCGCAATCTGTATATTTCAGCAAGAAGTGTATGGGCGCGCGCCCTTTCGGCCCTGGCAAGCCCTGATTCCAACGCGGCATCGAGTTCCTTGATTGCCGCGTCCAGGTTTCCGGCCTCTTTCTCCGCCGCGCCCGCCACGCAATGAAGCGGGCTTTTGTTTTGTTCGAATTGCATGCGAAGGCGCGCGGTCTGGGCCGCCCGGGCGTGGTTTCCGCGCCGTGTCTCTTCCCAGGGGTCCGCCTCGTAGGCCCGGGCCATGCCGCCCTCGGCCACGGCAAAGGGAAACACCTTGCCGCCCGCGCGCAGGGCGTACAGCCCCGCCGGAACCGAGAACACGGCCACCGCCATGGGGGCCTTGGCCTCGCGGGTTTCGAGGGTCACGGGAACCGGAGTCAAAAACTCCCAGCCAGGAGCGGTCGCAGTGCTGTCCGGCGCGTCCGCCCGGGCCGCCGGCGTGAGGGGGAAAAGCTCTGGAGCCGCGGAGGCGTAGGCTTCCCCGACCAAGGCAAGCTCCATGCGCGCGGGGGCGACGACTCCGGCCCGCAGGCGGGAAACCCCTTTGGCCGCGCTGGTATCAGGCAAAAGCCGCGTGACCGCGCCTGTTCCCGCCACGTACACGCCGGGTTTGCCGGGCTCTTTCCACAACCGCGCAAGGCCCGCGTCCACCTCTTTTCCCTTGGATCCGTCCACGGCCTTTGACAGGCCGCAGTATCCCTCCTTGCGGAAAACCAGGGTTCCCGCGCCCTTGGGAACCGACACCCTGTAGGCGCCGTCCTCTGCGGACACGGTCTCCTTGCCGGGATCCCCGGCGCTCACCGTCACGCCCGAAAGAGGCGCGCCGGTTTCATCCTCCACCCTTCCCATAGCCTCGGGGGTTCCGCATCCGGAAAGAAGAAGGACCAGTGCCAACAACACCCAGGAAACACACAACCTCTTTAAGGGATTCATGTTTTCCTCGTCGTATGAGGTTTAAGGCAAATCCGTCCGCATAAGCCCAGGCCGCGCGCGGAGGCGTGGTACACGGCCCGCACTTTCATACCAGAACCCGGCGCCGGATTCAAAGGGAACAAGCGCGTGTTTCTACTTCTACTTTGGTATTTTTCAGAGAATACAAAACTTTCAGCACTTAAAAAGGTTGTTTTAAAACGTTGGGTGGTTCCGCGCGCGCCAGGAGGATTGTTGTGGCAAATGCGTTGTTCGCGCGCGGGTGTACCCAAGAATCCGTTCCACAAGGACCATGACGGTGTCGGATGAACCTGCGCTTCGCGCAGAACCACCCGGCCTACGACTAAACCTGCTGTTCAAAGTTGCCAAAGCGGAACTATACATAGCGGCGAGGCAATTGCCTCCTTTATAACCGGAGGACAGCCGCCGGACGCCGTTCCTTACGGCTCCCCGATGAACACAAAACCGCCCCAGTAAGCAGGATGGGCAAACCCGTACCGCTCCTCCGCCATCCGCATCTCCCGCAACGCCGCATTCCGCAAGGCTTCGCACCGGTCCATCTTCCCGGCCTGCATGTTTTTGTAAAAATCCACCATCAGCTCCCGGGTCTCCACGTCCGGCACCTCCCACATGCTCATCACCATGCTCCGCGCCCCGGCTTTTCGAAACGCGCTCCGAAGGCCAAACACCCCCTGCCCGGTGAGCACGGCCCCCAGACCTGTCTCGCAGGCTGAAAGCGTCACCAAGCGCGTGCCGGAAAGGGGCAGCCCCAGAATCTCCTCCGCCGTGACCAGCCCGTGCCCCCGGGACACGTCCCCGGAGTTGACCGCGCGGTTGGCCCCGGCAAGGGCCACGCCCGACCGCAACAGCGGGTTTCCCACAGACGGCGGCGCAGGGGCCTTTTTAGGCAGGGGCAGAATTCCACGGGTTCCTTCGCCGTCCCCGTTTCCTCCGCCCCGCCTGTCGCTTAAAAAAAAGCCGTGGGTGGCCAGATGCAGCATCCCAGGGGGGCGTTTCAGGCTTGTCAGCACTTCCTCCGCGGCGTGGGCGCCCAGATAGACCCGCGCGTTTCCGGGTCCAAGCACCTCCGCGATGGATAAAACCTCCCGGGCGGTTTCGGGCAGGCGCCGGAACACGAACATTTCCCCTTCTCCGGCGCGGACCGCCGCCTTTCCCGAAAGGCCCATTTCCGCCAGGGCGGCGGCGAGACCTTCCTCTCCAAGGTCGTAGTCCGGGTCGCCCATGAGAACCGCGGGGCCCAGGGGCGGGTCTTTTGCGCCAAAGTCCGCGAGATCGGCGCCCGAGGAAAGATAGACCACCGAGTGGCTCTCGATAAGGTGTTTGCCGTCCGGGCCAGCGAGGATTTCAAAGGGCAGAAGGTTGAGCCGCCCGTCCGGAGAGATGAAGAGGCGGGCCTTGTCTTTGACTGCGGGCCAAACAGGCGCGAGGATGGCGTCCCATGCCTCCCGGGCAAGGGCGCGCACAGTGTCCGGGTCCCGGGTTCCGCCGCGTCCGCAGGCCTCCTTGAGCCGGTACACCGCTTTGTCCGCCCGCTCCGCGGGGCCAAGGTCAACGAGTTCCACGCGCTCCTTGCCGCCACCATGGAGAACAAAGGCCAAATACCGGGCCGGAAGCCAGAGGGGCTTGTCTCCGGTGGCGGAAAAATCATGAACCGGCACCCTTGCGCACTCCAGCAGGGCGGCGTTTTTGGGAAGCGCCGCGGCCACAGACCCGGGGTTTGCCCGGGCCGGGTTTTTCTCTTCGGCCCAGGCCCGGGAAAGCCTGCTCAACTCCGCCTCCAGGCGTTCTTTTTCCCTTTCCAGGCGGGCGGTTTCCCTGCGGTAAACATCCAGGCCCCGGGCGTCGTGTCCGGCGAACACCAGACGGGAAAGCTCTTCCCGCGCCCGTGTGAGCTTTCCCCAGACCGGGAAGGCCCCCGGGCCTCCCCGGGCCGCAAGGACGGCCTGGGACTGGTCCCAGGCCTCGAAGGGCAGGCCCTTGCGCGACAGCCATGCCTGGAAGGCGGACCGGGCGGCTCCGGAGTCGTTTCCCATGCGTGTGACCACAAGGCTCAAGAGGCTCATGAGGTTGTCGCGGTTTTGGGCGATAAAGGCCGCTTTCCGCGTCTCGTGGGAAAACCCCAAAACCTGGTCAATGGTTTCGCCGTCAATGCCCTGGACCTCCATGTAGGCGTCCAGGGCAGCCTGGTTATCGCCCATGGCGGCGAACAGCGCCGCAAGATTGGAAAGAACAGTGGCCACGCTGGGATGGCCGCCGCCCAGAGTTGTTTTAAGGGTTGCCACGGCGGTCTCATACTGTGCCAGCGCCCCCTTGTAATCGCCCATGGCGTGGAGCAGGGTCGCCAGATTGTTCCTGGCAAGGGCTGTGTCCGGGTGCTCCCTGCCCAGCGCCTGCCCGGAAAGGGCCAGGGCTTTCTCGAACTCGCTCCGCGCCAGGGCGTGTTTTCCCTCCCCGAAGTACAGGCTTCCGAGGTTTCCGTGGCCCGCGGCAAGGTCCGGGTGTCCGGGGCCTAAAACGGCCTCCCGGATTTCCATGGCCCTTGTGAAGAGGGGGGCGGCTTTTTCAGGGCGGCCCTGTTCCAGATACAGGGAGCCGAGATTGGTGAGGACCGTGGCGATGTCCGGATGGCCGGATCCCACCTGCCGCTCCCAGACAGAGAGGGCCTGAAGGAACAAGGGTTCCGCGCGCTCCCTGTCGCCCAGGCGCATGTACAGCGTGCCCAGGTTGTTGAGGGCGTGGGCGGTCTGCGGATGTTCAGGCCCCAAGGACCGCGCCCGGATGGTGAGCGCCCTTTCATGGAGCGGCTCTGCCTTGTCATATTCCCCCAGCCTGCCGTACAGAAGCCCCAGGTTGGACAAGGCCGTGGCCACCATGGGGCTGTCCGTTCCCAGCGCTTTTTCCGTGATGACAAGGGCGCGCCGGTACAGGGACTCCGCCAGAGTGTATTCCCCGGCCTGATGGTGCAGGGCCGCGAGGTTGTTGAGCGTGGCGGCCACGTCCGGATGGCCGGGCCCCAGGGCTTTTTCCCGGATGGCCAGCGCCCGGGCGTACAGATCCACAGCCTTTGAGATCTGTCCTGTGCCCGCGTACAGCGCCGCAAGGTTGGCGACGCTGGCTCCAAAATTGGGATGGCCCTCCCCCAGGCTTTTTTCGTTGATCGCAATGGCGCGCGCGTGCAGGGGCGCGGCCTTGCCGTATTCCCCCAGGGCGCCCAGCACCAGGGCGAGGTTCGACAGGCTGGACGCCACGTCCGGATGGTCCGGTCCCAGAATCGCTTCTCTCAGGACAAGAGTCTTTTCAAGGGTTTCCCTGGCCTGACGCAGATTGCCAAGACGGTATTCCGCCATTCCCAGACGGTCGAGACTTGCCGCGACATCCGGATGGCGCGGGCCAAGGGCCTCTTCGCGCAGGCGCAAGGCCCTGGCGTGCAGATCCTTCGCCTCCTGGTAATTGGAAAGATTGGCGTGGACATTGCCGAGGATAAAAAGGGCGGTGGCGGTTTCGGGGTTTGCGTGTCCAAAGGTTTCGGCATTTTTCCGGCGGAGTTCCTCGGCAAGGGGGAGGGCCTCGGCGAAGCGGCCCTTGTCGCTCAGGTCCAGCACGCGCTGCTCGAGGGAACCGGATTCCTCGTCTCCGGCGGTTTCCCAGGCGCGGGCCGCGGAAACGGTGAGGAGGAAGACGGCACAGAAGAGAGCAAGGGCGCGCATGGCGGTTTTCCGGGAGTTGGAGGTTGGCGGAGCGGTGGTTTGTCCGCGAGGCTTGTTATAGCCTGTTCTTCCTTTTCCGTGAACAGCGATGTTGCGTCAGGCGGACACGGGCGGCCCGCGGACGTTGGAATGGATAGTAGTCCCGGGAGGGGGAGGTGTCAACTTGTTGATGCTTTACCACGAGAATCGCGCCTGATAGCTTAGGATGCATGCGAGGAAGCGTGTTTCCAATACCTTAACCCGGCAAAATATGGTAACATACTCTGAGCAGACCGGCTGAGATTCACCCTGACCGGAGGGCCGCCAGGGAGACTTTTTGCGGGAAGCACGCCGCGGGCGTTTTGATTCTTGTTTTCGCCCTTTCCGGAGCCGGATGGTTCGCGGGAACGCACACGGTGGTCAAGACAGCCAAAGAGACCTTTACCGTTAAAAAGTCTTCTTTTGGTTTCCAGAAGATTTACGTGGACACCACCCAATGGAACGCCATGGACTACGCGGCCAATCCGGACATCACCGCGGCCCTGGCCTCAAGAAAACTGGATGAGATGGCAGGGACCGAGGGACAATAGACAAAAGAGGCTCGAGGGCCGCGCCGCCGAAGAAATGCAAAGCCTCCAGGCTTGCGGGCGGGTGTCGCCTGAAGAACCCCGCCCCGGCGCGTTCTGTTTTTCCGTTGCGCGCGCCGCGCCTTTGATGCTACGGTTAGCCCATGCGGTGCGAAGTCCTTGAATACATGGCGGACCCCGGGCAAATCCACTTCCTGCGTTTTATCCTCGAGGCCTCCGAGGGAATCGCGACCCTGAGCACGCTTAACCCCAAAACCGGACATATCGCGGTGTCCGTGGCTCCGGGATGCCGGAGCGAGGTTCTGGATGTGCTCGGAGCGCTGGGCCGCGAGATGTTTCTGGTTCTGTGCCCTTCCCCCAAGGTCCCGGCGGACGGCGCCCCGCCCCTGTGACCCGGCCCTGGCCGGGTTCTGAAAAATCCTCACGGAAATCCTCTTTCCACCGGAGCACCATGCCCAAGCGCGTCTTTATCAAAACCATGGGCTGCCAGATGAACGTCAACGACTCGGACCTCATGGCCCGGGCGCTGGCCTCGGCGGGATACGAAACCATCCCCACCCCCAAGGGCGCGGACCTCATCCTCGTCAACACCTGCGCCATCCGGGAAAAAGCCGAGCAAAAGGTGTACAGCTTTCTGGGCCGCCTTGCCGCCCTCAAAGCCAAAAACCCCGGGCTTCTCATAGCGGTGGCCGGGTGCGTCGCCCAAAACCAGGGCGACGCTGTTTTCTCCCGCGCGCCCCACGTGGACCTCGTGCTGGGAACCCATGAGACCGCGCGTCTGCCTGAACTCGTAAGGGAGCTTTCGCACGGACGCCGGAAAATCACCGCGACCCGCTTCAACACCCTCATTCCCGAAACCCCCTTTCCTCCCGCTCCCGGAGCGCCCCGCAAGGTGTCCGCCTTTGTCACCATCATGCAGGGCTGCGACAACTTCTGCGCCTACTGCGTGGTTCCCTATGTCCGGGGCAGGGAAATGAGCCGGACGCCCGAGGCCGTCCTTGGGGAGGCGCGGGGGCTTGTAAGCTCCGGCGTCCGGGAAATCGTTCTCTTGGGACAGAATGTGAACTCCTACGGGAAAAAGGAGGGGCTGCCCTCTTTTTCGCGCCTGTTAGAGAAGGTCGCGGAAATCCCAGGGCTTCTGCGCCTGCGCTTCACCACATCCCATCCCAAGGACCTCTCCCCGGAACTTGTGCGCGCGTTCGCGGCCATTGACAAACTGTGCCCCCATATCCACCTTCCTGTGCAGTCCGGCTCCGACAGGGTGCTCAAACGCATGAAACGCGGCACCACCCGGGCCGAATATATCGAAAAAGCAGCGGCCCTCCGGGAGGCAAGGCCCGGCATCGCCATCACCTCCGACTTCATCGCCGGGTTTCCGGGCGAAACCGAAGAAGACTTCGATCTCACCCTTTCCCTTATTGAGACTGTCGGCTTTGACAGCGTGTTCGCCTTTCAATACTCGGACCGGCCTGTGGCGCCTTCCTCGCGGTTTCCGGACAAAGTTCCGGAAAAGGAAAAGGCCCGAAGGCTCAACCGACTTTTGGAACTTGCCGGGAACATCTCCCGGGCGAAAAACGAGGCCCTTGTGGGCGTGGTCGAGCCGGTGCTGGTGGAGGGGCGGGGAGCGCGCGACACCGGACAGTGGACAGGCAGGGGCCCGACCAACCGGGTGGTGAATTTCGACGCCAAGGATGCCCCCCCGGAAGACCTTACGGGGCGGATTGTGACAGTGCGGGTTGAAAAAGGCCTGCCGCATTCCCTCTGGGGACAGGTTGTCCCGGGCGGGAGTGAAGGGACTTTCCGGAGGGAGGAAAGCCATGCTGCATGAAATGGAAGTCACGGGACTGGCGCTGGACCCTTCCAGCAACTCGCCCATTCTGATTTTGAAATCCCTGGACGGGGAACGGACTCTTCCCATCTGGATCGGCCTTCTGGAGGCCGCCTCCATCGCCATGGCGCTGCAAAAGGTGGAGTTCGCCCGGCCCATGACCCATGATCTCTTCAAAAACTTTTTGGACACCATGGAAGTCACCCTGGAGCGCATCGAGGTGTGCGACCTCAAGGAAAGCACCTACTTCGCCCGGATTCACTTTGTAACCGGCTCCGGCGGTTTTTCCATGGACGCGCGGCCCAGCGACGCCATTGCCATGGCCCTGCGCTGCAAGGCCAAAATTTTCGCGGAGGAGACGGTGATTGTAAAATCCGTCTCAGCGGCTGAAAACGGGGAGCCTGCGGACCAGAGCGAAGAGGGGAAGAAGTGGGCGGAATACCTCGAAGGTCTTGCTCCGGACGAGTTTGGCAAGTACAAAATGTGACGGAACAGGATGCGCCGGACGGAAACAGACCTTGAAAACACTCTTTGGCAATCTCCGGGAGTCCAACGACTTCCTCAATCTGCTCCTCGACAACATTGACGCGGCGGTGCTCATCGCGGACGAGGACCTGCGCGTCCAGCAGTTCAACAAGACCTTTGAGTACCTTTTTGACGCCTCACAGGAACGCGGCTCCGGAGACGCCTTTGGCTCTCTCACCGGATGCAAACACCAGGTCGAGGAAGGGGCCGCGTGCGGGCTGACCAGCCGCTGCCACGCCTGCGCCCTCCGGCTGGCGCTGGTAAAAACCATGCTCGAGCAGGCCCCGGTGGACCGGCAAAATCTGGAGAAAACATTCTACCTGCGGGGCCTGCCCATCACCAGGCATCTCCAGTTTTCGACCCGGCCCATTTCCTACCAGGGCCGAAGCATGATTCTTATCATTATCCATGATGTGACTTATCTGGAACTTGCCCGAAGAGACCTTTTGGAAAAGCAGCGCCTACTGGACCAGGACCTTGCCGCGGCGGCGGGCATCCAGAGGACGCTCCTTCCCGAGAACGGGCCGCGGCTTCCCTTTGCGGGCGCGGCCTGGGCTTTTGAGCCGTCGGGCCGCATTGGCGGAGACGTTTTCAACATTCATTTTCAAAACCAGGACACGTTCGCGGCCTATATGATGGATGTGTGCGGCCACGGTGTGACCGCGGCCCTCATTTCCGTGGCGGTTTCCCAGTTTCTCCAGACCCTTCGGGCGCGCTATGCCCAGCGGCCCGAATGGTTTACCCCGAAAAACGTGTTTGCCCGGCTGGAGGAAACCTTTCCCTTTGAGCGCTTCGACAGTTTTTTTTCCATGGCCTATGTCCGGATTGACGCGGAGCGCGGAGCGCTGGTCCACGGGCTTGCCGGCCATCCGCCGGTCTTTTTGCTGCGAAAGGGAGCGCCCGCAAGGGTTTTGGCGGCCCGGGGGCCTGTCATCGGGACAGGGTTCGGGGCGTCCCATGCGGAGGAATCCGAGCCGCTTGAGCCGGGTGACAGGATTGTGCTGCACACGGACGGGCTGACGGAGGCCCTTGGTTCCGGGGGCGGCAGTTTTGGCCAGGCAAAACTTTTGGAAATCCTTGAGCAGGGAATGGATTTGGACAACGCGGAGATGGTGAGGAGGGTGAACGCGGCGCTCAGGGAGTTTACGGGAGAAGGCGGTCTGGCGGATGATATGAGTCTTTTTTCTGTTGAGTATTTTGGGTTGTCGCGAGGGCGGCACAATGAATGGATGTAGCTTAGTGCTTATCCATAAATAATTTTATTGCAAGGGATTCCCCTGTTCGGGCGCACGCCGTGCGCCCCTACGGCAATGGAACCCGAGCCATCGGAGCGCCCCGTGGTAAGCGATAACGGCCGT
>JAGVGH010000007.1 GCA_020057225.1 Desulfobacterales bacterium
CTAAATGATTCCTTTGTGTTGGGTGAACCTGCCCTTCGGGCAGAACCACCCAACCTACCTCAAATTTGTCGTTTCAATGTATTTTGCAATTACCTCCTGCCTTTGGTGTTTGCGCTGGATTTTGAAAAGGAGGTTGTGCCATGGGCGGAACCAATCTGTGGGGCGATGTTCTGGACAAGCTCCAGCCCGTGCGGACGCCTGCAAATCTATTAAGGGAGCAGGCCCAGGTTCTCGGAGAAAAAACAGCGAACATTCTGACAGGACAGGTTTTCACCACAGCCACCGACAAAAATAATGTGTTCAGGTATATTTCGTCAAAGAACCGGTCTTTCGAGCGGATAATGTACGAGGAGTTGTGCCCCGAAACAAACCGAGACAACCCCATTTTTGTGCATCGCTTTGACTTGGTGGCACCCGTTTTGAATCATTATGGAATCACCTTGTTTACGGTGGTTCAGGGGGTCAACAGTTATCCTCTTTATGTGTTACCGGCAAGCCTGGACCAGCCCATGCGGTGCGGCGATGAGCCGGAGTTTGCAAAGACTGTCTCCGGTATTCTCACGTCGGAGAGCGTCCGGGGCATTGTGACCGCGCTTTTGTCCCAGAGCCAGGAAGGGGATCCCCTGCCCGAGGGGGAACGTTTCGCGGTGTAACCGGCGCTCTTTAAGCCCTGTCCCCGGACCCCTTTTCAGCGTTGGCCCGCCAGCCACCCAAGGAGGCAACCTGTGCCGCCTTCCGGAAGCGAACTTACGGCAGCCGCCCGCGTGGAACTCGACCGCGCCAAAACAGCCAGGCTCCGCGCCGACATGGAGGCCCTTCTCCAGCACGCCCAAAAAGCCATCGCCCTCATCTCCGGACTCGAAGGCAAGGACGGCATGGACAAGGATCTGGCATACGCCGCCCTGGAGCACACCTTCCACGCCCAAATCAGCCTGGAACGCCGCGACGACGCGCAGGCCACCTCCGAGCACATGGCGCAGTTCGCCCGCGCCGCCCAGAACCCCCTCAAGCTCGCCACTGCCCACCGCTGTCTCGCCGTGGCCGCGCGGGAGGCCGGAGACCTGCGCCAAGCCGTCACCCACGCCCAGGACATGTATCAAACCCTTTTACGCAACAAAAACCGCGGCCTTTTGGCCGAGGCCTGCGATCTTTTAGGCGGCCTGTACCACGCCCTGGGCGAGCATTCCAAAGCCGTGGGCTATTTCAGCGAATGCCTCGAAATCAAACGGGACTTCGAGGACACCTACGGCATGGCCATGGCCATGCTGCGCGCGGGCTCGGTGTTAAACGACCAGGGCAGGCATCAGGCGGCCTTTGACCATCTCTCCGCCGCCCTGCTGTTTTTCGAGAAGACAGGAAGTCAGGGAAGGGTGGCGGACGCCTGCCTTGGCCTTGGAGACGCCTGCGCCGCCAAGGGAATCGTCAAGTCCGCCCTGAGGTATTACTCAAGGGCCGCGGCCATTGCCCGGGAGACAAAAAACGAGGAGGCGCGTCTGTGTTGCCTTGTCCGCTCCGGGAACCTGCTCGCGCGCCTGGGAAAACCGGCGGAGGCGCTTTCCCGTTTTCGCGACGCGGCCAAGACAGCGGCGGCGCTGGGGTTTAAGGAGCGCGTCGCCGAATGCCACTTCAAAGCGGGCCATGCCTTTGCCCTTGCCGGAAGGCCCGGGGAGGCGCTGAAGGAATTCGCGCGCGCGAAAGAACTCTGCAGGGATTTGGGTTCCAAGGGGCCGGGGGAGGGTGCCGGGGACAGCCTTCTTATGGATATCGAGGAGAGCGCGGCCAGCATCCACAGCGCCCGGGAGGACCACGCGGCCGCGATGGAGGCGTTGAACGCGGCATACGCTCTTGCTGTTCACGGCAACAACAAGCGCAAGACAGCGTATTTCGCGTGGCTTGGAAGCATCGTCCTGCGAGCCAAGGGAGAGCCGGACACGGCCGCGGAGTACCAGCTCAAGGCCTATGAGGTCTTGAGCCAGGTAAAAAGCCATTCCGAACTTGCCTCCCATCTTGTGGCCCTGGCAAACGCGTTTCTCGGGAAAAAGGATCCGGACTCCGCCATGGCCCTTGCCAAAAGAGCCGTCAAACTTCTTGCCGGGAATCCCAACAAAGGTTCCCTCGCCGCAGGCTATGTATGCCTTGCGGCGGCCCATGCCGGGAAAAAAAACACGGAGCAGGCGGTCCAATTGTACCGCAAGGCGGTTTCCCTTGCCGGGGAGAGCGGAGACCAGTCTTTGACCGTGTCCGCCTCCCTCGCGTTGGCCAAACTTCTCCAGAAATCCGGCAATTACAAGGAATCCATGGCCCTGTATGAAAAGGCCCTGGGTCATGGCGTCCAGATTGAAGACCTCGGCCAGGCGGCCCAGAGTTATTGGAATCTTGGCATGCTGCGGATGTATTTCGGAGAGCGGGAAAAAAGCGTCAAAGCCATCAACCAGGCTGAGGGACTTTGGAAACGGACGGGCGAGGTTCCGGAGAAAGCCAAAAAATGGCTCGCGGAACGCGCCGGCGTAACCCCGGGAAAATGGTCCAGGCGTTAGGAGCAAACGTGGAGAATCTACAACGCGCGGTTACGCGGGCCGCCATGCCAGTGTTCCTTCTCTTCTTCGCGCGGAGCGCCTTTGCTTCCGAAGTGGAGACCCTTTCCCTTGACACCCTCAAACTCATGGGCGGCCTGTTAGGGGGCCTGTCCCTTTTTTTGTACGGCATTGACCTTCTTGCCGTGAACATGCGTAAAACCGCAGGCTCCCGGATGCGCTCTTTTTTAAGGGGCATGACGGCGACGCCCCTGTCCGGCCTTCTGGGCGGAGCCGCCCTCACCATCCTCATGCAGAGCAGCAGCGCCACCACGGCGCTTCTGGCAAGCCACGCCCAGGCCCACCTCGTCACTGCGGCCCAAAGCGTGGGGGTCATCATCGGCGCCAACATCGGCACAACCTTCACCACCCAGCTCATCGCCTTTGACATCACCGAGTACGCCCTGCTTCTCCTTGCCACAGGCTACCTCATCCAGGCCGCAAGCGAAAACCCTTCTGTCCGGCAGGCCGGGCTCGCAACCGCCGGAGTGGGCCTTATATTCCACGCCATGGCCCTCATGTCCCGGGCCATGGCGCCGCTTAGGCACGAACCCTGGTTTGCGGAGGCTCTTCTGGCGCTTGAAGGCCCTCTTCCGGGGGTGTTTGCGGGGGCGCTTCTCACAGGAATCATCCAGAGCAGCGCCGCGTTTCTCGCCATTGTCATGGCCCTTGCCCAGGCTGGAATGCTCTCCCTGGAGTCGGCGGCGCCTCTCATCATAGGGGCCAACATCGGCGCCTGTGTCACCGTGCTTATCGCTTCTCTGAAAACCTCCCGGGAGGCCAAGAGGGTGGCCTTGGTCCAGGTGCTCTTCAACATGCTGGGCGCTGTCCTGTTCCTCGCGTTTCTCAACGGGCTTTTAGACATGGTAAGGGCCCTGCCTCCCTACGGGGTTGTGAAATCCGCGCTTCTGCCCCGGCAAATCGCCAACGCGCACACCCTTTTCAATGTTCTGGCCGCGTCGGTCTTTCTTCCCGTGGCCTCCAGCCTGGCGGCCCTTGCGGAAAAGCTCTTGCCTGTGACCAAAAAGGAATTCGCGGAACCGGGCCGGCCCGTTTACCTGGACTGGGATCTCATGCACACGCCGACCCTTGCCGTGGAGCGCGCGCGGCTTGAAATGGTGGTGACAGGCGAGGTGGTCTCGTCCATGCTGGAAAAAACCCGGGAGGCGTTTACCCGGTCCAGGGCGGAATCCGCGCTGGAGGCCGTGGCCCTGGACGACAAAGCGGACGGGCTGATTGAAACAACCAACGCCTATCTTTCAGGGGTGCTGCGCAAACAGCTTTTGCCCGTGACTGTGGAAGAGGCACGGCTTTTACTGTATATTCTCGCGGAATTCGGCCACATGGCCGATTTGGTGGAAACAAGCCTTGGCAGGCTGGTTGTGAGGAAAATCGAGGAAGGCGTTCCCATGAGCGCCGAGGGCGAGGAGGAGATCAGACGGTTTTTCGACGCGCTCATCGCCGCCCACGCGGCAACGGTTGCCTTTTTGGCCAGTCCCGGCAAGGAGCTTTTGGAAACGTCCGAAAACGCCTTCCGCAACCTGTGGACAATGGACGCGCAATCCCGGGAGGCGCATTTTGAGCGTCTCCGGGCCGGGGTGACGGAGTCCGCCGCAAGCCGCCAGCTTCACATGGACATGCTGGACCATCTCCGCGCGCTGACGTTTTACGCGGGGAGCGTGCTCAAGCATGAAAGGCGGCTGCCGGGGATTAATACCAAAATGCGGTCCAATCCGTAACACCTGCTGAAAGCTTCCGCTCAACCTCCCTCTCCCTGTGGGAGAGGGCCTGGGTGAGGGGGAATCCTAAAGTTAATGACATTGATACCCGAGGTAATTGCAAAATGAGGCGTAGGTTGGGTGGTTCCGGGCCGCAAGGCCCGGGTTCACCCAACATTTCTAAAATGATTTCTATGTGTTGGATGAAAA
>JAGVGH010000124.1 GCA_020057225.1 Desulfobacterales bacterium
CGGCCGGTCCCGCCGGAGCAGGAGATTGTGGACGCCGCCGCGAACGCTGTCCGGGCGCTCCGCTGCGGATCCGCCAAATCCAGTTTTGAGGTGCTGTTAAAGGACGCCCGGGGGGTGCTGGTGATTCCAAAGCTGGTTCAGGCGTCCCTGGTGTGCCTGGGGGGCAAGGGCGGCGACGGGGTAATTTGCGCGCGCGGCAAGGACGGCGCTTTCAGCGCCCCTGCCTTCTATTCCCTGGTGGAGGTCACGGCGGGGCTGGCCCTGGGTTACCGGCAAAGCTCCTATGTGGTGCTGTTCATGAACGACGCGGTGCTTGAAAAAGCCATGGCCGGGGGGTTTACCCTGGGCGCCGGGGCAACCGCGACCGCGGGGGTCAGGGGAACAAGCGCGGAGATGCGCCTGGCCGGGGCCAACCGGGACATCCGCTATTTTTCAGAGCAAAAGGGACTCCACGCGGGCGCGGGTCTGGAAGGCGGCGGCCTGGAGGTCCGGGAGGACAGGAACGCCTCCTACTACGGCGGAGAGACAAGCGCCAAGGACGTGCTTGTGAAGCGCCTGCGGGACTCCCACACAGCCTCCCGCGCGCTCCGGGAAGCGCTCGCCCGCTAAAGGATAGAAGGATCCCGCCGCCATGCTTGAGGGGCACGAAAACATCGCCTGGGCTTTTGCCCTCACCCTCTTTGCCGGTCTTTCCACAGGCGTTGGCAGCGCCCTCGCGTTTTTCACAAAAAAAACCAACCGGGCGTTTCTTTCCGCCTGCCTGGGCTTTTCCGCAGGGGTCATGATTTACGTGTCCCTTGTGGAAATTTTCCAAAAGGCCCGCGCGGCGCTCTGCTCCGGGCACGGCGAAGTGTTGGGATCCTGGTACACGGCAGGGGCCTTTTTCGCCGGAATCGCCGTAATCGGGCTTATAGACCGGCTCATCCCGTCGGAGGAAAACCCCCACGAGGCCCACCCCGTGGAGGGCGCGCCCCCTGGCGAAAACGCCAAACTCATGCGCATGGGCGTCCTCACCGCCCTTGCCATCGGCATCCACAACTTCCCTGAAGGACTCGCGACCTTCGTGGGCGCCCTGGCCAATCCCCACATGGGCGTGGCCATCGCCGTGGCCATCGCCATCCACAACATCCCCGAGGGCATGAGCGTTTCCGTGCCCATCTACTTTGCCACAGGGAGCAAAAAACGCGCCTTCTGGCTTTCGTTTCTCTCCGGAGTCTCCGAGCCTGTGGGCGCCCTTGTCGGCTATGTTCTGCTCCGCCCTTTTTTTTCACCCACGGTGTTTGGCCTTCTTTTCGCGGGGGTCGCGGGCATCATGGTGTTTATCTCCCTGGACGAGCTCCTGCCCACCGCAAGGGAGTACGGCAAGGGACACATTTCCATGTACGGGCTTGTCTGCGGCATGGCTGTCATGGCGGTGAGCCTGCTTCTTTTTCTCTAGCGCGGGGCGCCCGCGGCCGGGAGCCTCTCTTGACGGAGAATCCCCGCGCAGGACGCCGCCGCGACAATCCCCGTAAAGGATGTTGCCCGTGCAGTCCCCTTGTTCCGGTGGGCGGTGCCAGACCATGCTCAAGAAAAACGCAACGGTGTTTTTCCTGTACTGCGGAGTGTTCGCCGCCCTGTTTGCGGTTTTCCCTATTACGGGAACCCTGCCGGGCAATTGCGATACTTGGGGCTGGCTTGTTTTTTGGAACATGGCTTGTAACGATTTTGTCTCTTTTTTCACGGGAGAGTTTGTAGGAAGGGCGCTGTATCCGGTAAAAAGCATGTATGACCTGGGCGAGTCCGCCCTTGGCAACGGCATGGTTTTCATCGCGGCACGAATGGCGGGGCTTGGGGATGTCGCCGCGTATTATGTGTTTTTGGTTGTTTCCCACGCGCTGACCGCGCTGGGGCTTTGTCTTTTCGCCTCGCGCTATACCGGGAGGCGGTCCGCCGCTGTGTTCGCGGGATTCGCATACATGGCCGCCAATTTCGCATTGGCAAACCTGGATGACGCCCCGGTGTGCGCGGCGGCGTATATCCCTTTTTTCGCGTGGTATTTGCTGTTGCGCTATTCCGAGGAGAAGCGTTCTTCCCTCTTGTTTTTTTCAGCTCTCTTAATGGGGTGGCAGATATATTTCGGCCTGTATATTTTTTGCTATTTTTTTTTGGGATATATTCTTCTCGCCTTTTTCCACGCGCGAGGGGCGCTACGGGAAAACCCCGGGCACGCCCTGCTGGCCGCGGCGCTGGGGACGGGAATAGCGGCGCCGTATTTGATCAAATACCTGTCTGTATATGCGGTGGCGGATTATCTTAGCCCCGCGCCCCGGGACATGGCCTTGACCCTTTCCTGCTTAAGGCCCTCCTCCTTCCTGGGGGTGCTGCCTGGAAATCTCCTGTATCCCTATAATCCTTTTGGAAAGGAGATGACACCCTGGTGGCCCAGCGTGAGAACCTTGGCGTTTCCCGGGCTGTTGTTCACGGCCCTGGGCCTTTTCGGGGCCGCCCGGAACTGGAGGCGCTTCCCGGCCCTTCCCGCCATCGGAACAGCCGGGCTTCTGCTTTCGGTGAACACCTCGTTTCACCTTGCCGGATTCCATGTTCCCTCCTTTTTGGAAACCGTCTATTCCTGGTTTCCCGTGCTCGGTGTCCTGCGGGTGCCCTTGAGGGCGTATTGTCTTACGCTTGCCGTGTGCGCGGTTTTCGGCGCCTTGTCCCTGGAGGCGTTTTTGAAAAAACTGGGCGGAAAAAAAGCGTGCGCCCTGGCGCTCGGCTTGGCGGCGGTTCTTCATCTGGTGGAAAACGCGCCCTTTCCTCTGGCGCGCTACCGTTACTTCGCGCCGCCTCCCGGGCTTGCGGAGTTTTTTGCCGGAAAAAGAGGCGCCCTGGTCCTCCACATGCCAAGCTACTTTATCAATCAGGTGGAAGGGGACACCAGCGACCTTTTTTATCTCGCGCGGGAGCTGGTGTACGCGAACTGGCAATGTTACCATAAAAAGGATGTGTTAAACGGGGTGAACGGATATATTCCGAAAACCAGGGCGGTGGTACAGGAATTCATTGACCGGCTGCCCGAGAGGGAGGCGTTTTTGGCGATGGGGCCCCTTGTTCCGGATTACATTGTTTATCATAACGACATGGAACTGCCCAGGGACAGGCCGGGAATCCGGCGGCTTTTGGCGGAGAGTCCCTATCTCACAGAGGTCCTTTCGACAGAGCGGATGACGGTGTACCGGGTGACAGGTTTTTCGCGGCATCCCGGCGCGGGGAGGCGGGCTGGATTATGAGGGGCGCGGGGGAAGGAAACGGCGGTCCGCATGGGGTGTTTTGGCCTGGAGCGGGTTTTGGGATTTGGTGTCCGCCCTTGCTTCTCGTGGCGATGGCCGGGCTTGTTTACGGGAAGGCGGTGACCTATGATTTTTCGAATCTGGATGATATCGCCATAGTCCAATTAAATCCTATCATTCGAGATCTTAACCTCAGAAACTTAAAGGCGATTTTCACAGAATTTTCTCTTTTTAGTTATTATCCTGTGCGGGCGCTTTCTCTTGCATTTGATTATGCTCTGTGGGGAGAGAATCCAGGAGGATATCATCTTACAAATATTATTCTTCATATATGCAATACACTTATATTTTATATGATTGCTATAAGAATAGCTAAAACCACAAAAATAGAATATGCGCCCAGTTGGCATTCTGCATTTCTTGCATCAAGTCTATTTTGTTTACATCCATTGTTGGTTGAACCAGTAATATTAATTTCTTGCCGAGAAGAGCTGCTAACACTCTTTTTCTCATTTATATCAATAATGCTAAATGATATTGCATACGAATCAAGTGGACCAAAGAAATATGCTTTATATCTTTTATGTTCATATACAGTATTATGCGCATGTTTTAGCAATATCACCGGCGCAATGCTTCCTGCTCTCATCTGTGCCTGGAACATTGTTATATTGAAAGATACCAGCATAAAATCTTTGTTTTCAAAAACATGGCATTTATGGATTTTTGCTTTAATTGCAATTTCATTGAAATTCCTGGCAAGACTTTCTTATAATCCAACTATATCCGTGCTTAAATATAAAAATATTTTTGAGGCTATTCAAAATTTTCAGGATTTGATGATGAATCCTGTAGTAGCTGACAAACTAAGCAAAACAATTTCAATCCGCAAATACTTTGTTTTTTCATTATTTAATGATACCTTAACGTCTATAGTATGGCCTTATCAACCCAAGCTTCTTTATCAAGTAAAATTTCCATCTACATTTCTTGATTTCTATGTTATCTCCGGTCTATTTTTAATGGCGTCCCTGTTCTTCCTCGCATGGCGGAACCGGAAGGATACTCCCATTCTGATTGGCTTGGTTTGGTTTTTCATAACCCTGTTTCCTTCCATGCAAATTCTTCCAAATCCAGTGCAACGCGCGGACAGGTTTCTCTACTTGCCAATGCCGGGTTTCGCCCTGGCGGCCGCTTCCCTTGCGGTAAGGGACGACGCGCGCCGGGCCGCCAAAGGCGCCCGGATTCTTTTTGCCATTCTTGTTGCGCTTTTCGGGGTAAAAAGCTCGATACAGAGTACTTACTGGAAAGACGGTATTACCCTGCACCACTATAACTATCTGGTCAGCCCCGAACATTCCAATGCCTGGTATCATTACGGTCAGGAACTTGCAAGGATTGGCAGAAAGACGGAGGCCCTTCAGATTCTTGAAGAAGGCTTCCAAAAAGGCGGGAGGCATCCCTTGCTCTTGGAGGCCCTGTCAAACTTTTACATCAAGGCGGGAATGTTTGAACAGGCCATTGGCCTTGTCCAAAAAGACATGGCGGAAAATCCGGGCAGCCCGACGCGGATGAACAATCTGGGTGTCACCTACGGGGAGGCCGGAAAATCGGAGCAGGCCCTGATATGGCTGGAAAAAGCGGTGCGCCTTGCGCCGTATGAGGCGGATTTCCGTTACAACCTGGCGGCAGAGCTAACCCTGCGCGGGGACTACCGCAAAGCCGCCGCCCAGCTTCTCGCGGCGGTCGCCCTGGATCCCCGGAACGCCCAGGCACACGGACTTCTCGGACAGATTTACCAGGTTCGCGGCGAAACCGCCAAGGCGGCCCATCACAAGGCCATAGCCCAAAAACTTACCCCCGCATGGCCTCAAGGTGTCGCCCGGCGCCAGGAAAAAGGGCTTATGCCCTAACCCGGCAAAGCCGAAGAATTTAGGACTTAGAATAAAAAATCATCTTTTGTTGTGTTTTTTAGTTATAAAATAGGTATTTCTCCTCGTAGCAGCCGCGGTGCGGCAAGGTTTTTGAGTTAGCCTGGGGTTTCAACCCCAGGACCATGGCCTAGACATTATCTGTGTAAAAAACGCGGATAATCCGGACATAGAATCCAAGCGCTTTCCGGACAGCCTGACTCAAATGGTTTTTTGACTTTTAACCCGCTCCGGGGAATGCTAAGATGCCCCCATGCTAAAAAAGCGTCCGCCTTGGGACGGTCCCGGATTCCACGCCGGCGCACGCCTGCCCGGCGGGAAAGACAACGGAGCACCATGAGCAACGCGCAAAATTTCCTGCCTGTCCAGTTCGGCAAATACCTTCTCCTCGACAAAATCGCCGCGGGAGGAATGGCCGAGCTTTACCGCGCCAAAATTGTGGGAGACGAAGGCTTCGAGAAACTCGTCGCCATTAAAAAAGTCCTCCCCCACCTGGCCACAGAAGAGGAGCTGGTAAAATCCTTCGTGGACGAGGCCCGGCTCGCCGCCAAGCTTCACCACGAAAACATCGTCCAGATTTACGACTTCGGCACCATGGAAAACGACCATTTCATTTCCATGGAATACCTTTTCGGAAAAAACCTGCGTTTTGTCTGCACCCAGGCCGCCCGAAAGGGCAAAACAATAAGCCTGGATAATATATTCTATATTATCTCAAGGATCTGCGACGGACTGGACTACGCCCACAAGCTCAAAGATTTCAATGGCGCCCCTCTTTCCATCATCCACAGGGACATAAGCCCTCCCAATATCTTCATCACCTACCAGGGCCATGTCAAAGTCGTGGACTTTGGAATCGCCAAAGCGGCAAGCCAAAGCTCCACCACCCAGATCGGCGTCATCAAAGGCAAAGTGGCCTATATGTCCCCGGAACAGGCCGAGGGAAAGGCCATTGACCACAGAACCGACATTTTCGCTGTGGGCGTCGTGCTCTATGAGCTTCTCACCGGAAAACGCATGTTTGAAGGCGAGACCATGGAGGTGCTCTCCAAGGTCCGCGCCGGGGAGTACGCGCCCGCAAGGGAGCTTGTCCCTGAACTCAAGTCCTGCGTGTCGGAGATTCTTGACAAGGCTCTGGCCCGGGACCGCGAAAAGCGCTACCAGTCCTGCGTGGAAATGATGGCGGACCTGGAGGAGTGCGCGTTTGAGCTCGGGCTTCGCCCCAGCGGGCGAAACCTTAAGGCGCAAATGGTGGAACTCTTTGGCAAGGAAATCACCCGGGAGGAAAACGCCATTCAAGAGGCGGCCCAGGCCGGGTATTTCGCAACACCTCCCTCCGGGCAAATCACCTTGCCAAAAATTCCCGCGGGCGCCGGTGACACGCCGGGCGTGGCGGGCGGGCATGACGCGACAGTCGCCACCCAGCCAGCTCCGGATGACGTGACGATGAAAACGCCCGGACCGGCAGCCCTGGGAAACACGGACGCGCTGGAAGGGAAAAAATCCGGAAAAGGCAAGATTGCCGCGGCTGTTGTTGGCGCCGTGGCGGTCCTCGCCGTTGCCGCGGGCGTTTTCCTCGCAGGCTCCGGCAAAAAAACCGAGGCTCCGGCCTCCTCTCCGGCGTCGGCTCCGGCCCCCTCGGC
>JAGVGH010000134.1 GCA_020057225.1 Desulfobacterales bacterium
GCCGCCGGTGCCGCTGCCCGTGGAATAGACCTTGGCCTGGGGAACAGGCGGCAGATACCGCCTTGGTGGCGTGGGCGAAGGCGGAGGCCCGGGCGGGCAGGATTTGTAGAAGTCAATCCATCCGCAAAGCTCCCCGTGGATTTCAAGGGCCGGAATGCCCGGGCACGGGTTGTACGTGAACTGGGCGCACACGTAGCGCGGCAACTGCCATCCGCACCCGCCGCCGCCCGAGGTCTCCCCCGAGTTCTCCAAATCCTGGAGCGCGGTAATGCGGAACGGCACCACGATTTGCTGTTTCGCCTCCAGATAGTCCGGAACAGCGCCCAGCAACTCGTACACGAGAAAGTCGTTAGGCTCCGGAATGCTCACCCCAAAGTTCTGCGCCCGGATAAGCCCGTGGTTGGTGAACTTGAACTCCCCGGAATAGACTTCGCCCGCCTTCATGAGCGGCAGGTTGATGGAAAGCGGCTCCATGGTCACCACCGGCGCCGGCACATTGGTCTCGAAGGTGGCGGTGAGCCGTATCTCGTAACGGTCCTCGATGGTGATGGGCACTACCTCCCACTCCACCTGAACGAGGTTTTTGTTGAGATACACCTGCTCCGCCGCGGTCTGGTACGCGGTGACGCGCACCGAGCCGGAGTATTCCTGGTAGCCGTCCTTGCTGATTTTATAGTTGTACCGGCCTTCGGGCAGGTCTTCAAACAATGCCTCCCCCGGTCCCAGAGTGGCGTGGCCGGTTCCCGCCGTGGTCTTGGTAAAGGTAAGGTTGGTGTCCTGGGTGTTCTGAATCGTGATTTTCGCCCCGGCAAGACCCAGGTTGCTCTGTCCGTCGTAGTAAAGGTCCACCACGTGGAAGAGCGCGTCTCCTCCGGGCGCGGTCTGGCCCTGGGCCGGTGGCGCCACCACCTTGACATACAGGTGAACCTGTTGGGTGGCGAGGTTGTCCGAGGCAATGTCAAGCAAATACTCGTATTCGCCCGTTGCTGTGCCAAGGGGCGGAGAGAAGCCCACCGGAGCGTCCAGCTTTGCCCCCGGTGCCAAATCCCCCGGCTCCTTGTCACCGGAAAGGACAATCCAGTTGGGCGCGGCCCCTCCGGACAGGTCCGAAAGGGAAAGGCGCGTGTCCGCAAGAGGAGCCATGCCGGTGTTCTCGATGGTGAGCGTTAAAATCCTCGACTGGCCCGGCTCCAAAGAAGCGGCCAGATAGCCGGGATACGCGCTGACAACAGGCGTTGCGGCTATGAACTCGTACTGCGCGCGCACCTTGCCCCACTCAATGCCGTCTCCCGCGCCCGTCAACAGCGCCAGGACGATTTCTCCCTTGGCTGTCGCGGCCTCTGTGGCGGTGATTTTAAAGGCGAACTCCGCAGTTGCGCCTCCGGCAAGGGCCCTGGGCGGGTCGAGCATGACGGTAATCCCGGAAGGCAGGAGTCCTCCGGCCTGGTCCGCCGCGCGGCAGGCAAGACGCGCGTCCGCAAGGTCGGTGCCCCCCAGGTTCTGGACGCTCACCTTGAAGACCTCGGTGTTCGCCCGGATCAGCTTGAGGCTGAAGAGCTTGGGCCCGTAGTTGAGGGCGGACACGGTAAAGCCTGTCGCCGCGGGCCTGTCGGTCACGTCCGGATGCACCGCCCAGGCATTGTAGCCGCCGTATTCTCCTTCCAGCGGCTTGAACTCATGGCGGAAAACGCCTGCCGCGTCGGTGTAGGCCGTGCCAAACCGCACAAAGTTGGCAAGGGCGATTCCCACCTTGACAGGCACGCCGGAAACCGGCCCGTGGGTGTCACGGTCCAGCGCCCGGCCCGTGATGGTCACGGTCTGGCCGCTCACCGCGTTTTGGGGGCTGATTCCCGTGATTTCCGCGTAATAGACCGTGTCAATGAGGGTGACAGGCTGGCGCGCGGAAAGCCAGGGGCTGCCCGGGACGCCGGTGAAGTCAATGCGGTCCGGCCATCCGTAATGATGGTGGGCCTTGTCAATTTCCACCTGGAGAACCACGTCGTCCGGGCTGGAGAGCGGGAGGTCCACCCGTATCTGTCCGGATGTGAACGCGGTGCCTCCCGGGATGATTGCCACAGCGGAGCCGTCGCTCAACACCGATATCTTGTCGCCGGATGTCTGGGTTAGCGGCGCCTGGGCGATGACATTGCCGTCGGCGTCCAGCGCCTTGACCCGAATCTCAGGAGACGCGCTCTGCCCGGCTCCGGCTGTGAGGATTTCCACCGGCTCCTCCCCGGTGTTGACCAGGGCGAACGTGACAGCCGCGGTGCTGCCGCGCACCAGGGTTTCGTTGAAGATATCCAGCGGCAAAGGCACGGTCCGCGTGGCAAGGGTGGCTGTTCCAGAGACATGGACCCGCGTTCCGGTTTCCGGCTCGCGCACCAGGGTGAAAGTGACGGTCTCGGTGTCCAGAAGGTCCGCGCCGCCGCCCACCACCACGGAAACCGTGCTGACGGCGCCGGGATTCACGCCGAAACTGCCTGTGCTGTAGGTTTTTCCCTTGATGACCACGTCAAGATGGTTGATGACAGCCGCTGTGGTTCCGGCGTTGGCCACCCGGACATCGAGCGCCCCGGGCAGGTTTCTCGCAAGCACCGCGTCCTCCGGAAGCGTCATGGTCAACGGATGGAAGACCACGCTTCGGTAGGCGCTGCGGTTGCCCAGGTTGTCCGCCGCGGCCACCTGGTAGGCCCGTTCAATCCCTCCCCATACCGTGTCGGTATAGACAGTGCGCGGCTCATTGGCCAGAATGGTATAGGCCGAGCCGCCGGAGGCGACCAGGAGATCGTAGCCGGTGATGGTGCCTCCGCCCTGGTGGGTCCAAGCCAGTGTCGGCGCCCCGCCCCCTGTCTGGGTGACTGTGAGCGTTGAAACAGGCAAAAGGTCCACGTTCTGATACACCCACGCCCCGGGCGCGGACTCGTTCCCCGCCTTGTCAACCCCTGTCACCGCGTAGTACCGCTCGGCGCTCCGGGGCGAGCCGTCCACCCACACAAGGCTGCCGATGTTGCCCTGCGCCAGGGTCGCGCTTGTCAAAACCCCTGTGGGCGCTCCTGCCCGGTAGAGCCGGTAAGTGTCCGGAGCCTGTCCCGGCGCCGGATTCCACGAGGCCCGCACCCCCGTGCCCAGCATCATGAGGGAAAGTCCCACAGGCGGCTGGGTCGGCTGGCTGTCTGTGGTGGCCGTCACCTCGGGACACAGCCCGCTCTCCGAGCTCAGCCCGCCCACGCGCCGCACTGTGGAAACCGCAAAGCCCCACAGACCGTCCGCGCCCGGGACGCCCTCGCGCGTGGTGGCCGAAAGCGGCTGCCCGTCTCCCCAGACGGTAAACTGCCCGCTGCCCGGGGCTTTCGCATACACCATAAATCCAAACGCTCCAGGCGCCGCGTTCCAGTCCAGCCTGACCCTGCCGCCCGAAAGCGCCTGGGCTGTAAGAGCCGTGGGTGCCGCAAAGGGCGGAAGGTCTCCCTGGTACAGCTCGAACATGTTCCGGCAGTCAAACGCGCGGCCTGTGTTGTCGAGCGGGTCAACCGCCTCGAACCGGAAGAGAAGGTAATCGCCCGTGACGCTTCCGTCATCCGCGTCCAGGGTAAAGGAGCCACTGTAGGCCACCGGGTTTTGCGGGTCTTTCACAAGCCCCGTCACCTGGACCGGCACCGCGCTTCCCGCCGTGGTGTAGGCGAGATACGGCTCTGTGCCGCTTTTCACCTCCTGGTTCAAGACCAGGGCCACTGTCACGGTCACCGGGTTGGCGGATTCGTTTTTCACCGGCTCCTGGGGCGTGATGAAGAGTCCTGCCACGCGCGGCCCGGCGGTATCCACCTGGATGGCTTTGTCCGGAGCGCTGACCGCGGTTCCGCGGTTGCCCACAACATCCCGGCCCGAGAAGATAAGGGTGCCGGTGCCCGCCGGAGTAGCGGCGGAGATGGTGAAATCGCCCGCGTAGGTGGTCGCCCCGGTCTTGATGAGGTTGACGGGAAGCGGCGGCGCGCCCGGAATGGAAAGGCTGACAAAGGGATCGGTCTGGAGAGGCTCGGAGACTGTCACCGCCACGTCCACCACGCCCACTCCGTAAACACCGCCCGCATAAACACCGCGCGGGGTGAAGACCGCCTGGGTGAGCGCGGGAGGCGCGGAATCCACCTGGGTCTGGACAATGTTGGACAAAGCCGACTCGTTGCCCGCCGCGTCCACGCTGACAAGGCCGAAGTGGTAATTCCCGTCCGGCACCAGCATCTGGCTCGTGGCAAGGCCAGTGACCGGGCTTGCGTTGACCTTTTGCGCGGTCGCCGTGGAGGTGAACGCGGTTGACGACTTGTAGAGGGTGTATCCCGCCGGGGCCTCGCCGGATACCGGCCCGAGCCAGGTAAAGAGAACCTCGCCTCCGGCCTTTGCCTGGGCCGCGAAGTTTCTAGGCGGCTCCGGCGCTCCGGTATCCAGGGTCACCACAAGCTGGTTGGATTTGAGGCTTGTCCCTCCCCGGTGGGTGGCGGTGGCGCGGATGCGGTTTTCACCCTCGACAAGGGTCAAGGGCACGGTAAAGGCGCCCGACGGGCTTACCGCAACGGGTCCTGCCACAGCAGTGTCGTTGATAAGGAGGGTGGCTTCCGTTCCGGTGACCGCGCTGCCCAAAACCTGCATGGCCGGACTGCCCACAACGCCGTTTCCGGGAATGGCCGGAACCGTTCCGGAAAGAACAGGCGCCACAGGCGGCGCAAGGGTGAGATTCACACCAAAGGCTTTTTCCGATTTATTGCCCAGGCCGTCATACGCCTTGAACAGCACGGTGTGGGCGCCGTCCGCCACCGGAAGCACATCCCAGTCAAAGGAATACGTTGGGCCTGTTGTGGAGGTCTGCTTAAGCGTCCCGTCCACCCACAGTTCCACCCTGCCCATGGCGTTCTCCGCGTCCGCGGCTTGCACGGTAAACGTGACGGCCCTGTCAATGAGCATGCCCTCGGCCATGTAAACCCCGTTGGCCTTGTGGTTGCTCATCACCGGCCCCACATTGTCCTGGTGCGGCCCTTGCGCCGCCGTGGTCACGGGGCTGTACTCGCAGCCGTTGGCCGTGACCGCGGTCACCGCGAAGTAATAGACGGTGCCGTTCACCAGACTCCCCACCCGGGCCGCGGTGGCCGCGCCCGCGTTCAAAACAGGGCTTTTGCCGCCCACGTCCGTGTAATCCTGGGTGTCCACATACACATTGTAGTGGTGCGCCCCGGCCACCGCGTTCCACGCGAGGTTCACCGCCAGATTGTCCCCTGTGGCCGCAAGCCCCCCGGGATTCGTAAGCCAGGTCCGCGCCGTGAGGGAAACCCCCGCGCTCTCGTTCCCCTTGGTGTCCACCGTGGTCACCCGGAACTGGTGGCTCTCGTTCATCCCGAACGGTCCCGCCGTGTACTGGTGGGTGCCTTCCGGCGCCACGGTTCCTGTGGCGGCTCCGTCCACATAGACCTTTTGATGGGACAAATCCCCCAGGGTGTCCAGGCTCGCCTGCCAAGTGAGCGCAATGGCCCCCGGCGCGCAGCCCGCCTGAAGGTTTCGGACCTCCTCCGGCGCCTGGGTGTCCGTGGGAACCGCCGAGACCGGTGTCACGGAGTTCTGCCCGTTGCCGCGTTTGTCCACAGCGACCACGGCGAACCACCACGTGGCGCCTTCGGTAAGACCGGCCAAGGTGTGCTGGAAGGTTCCCGCGTCCACAGTGGCGCGCACGGTTTTTCCGGCGACCTGGGTGAAGTGGGAAAGCTCCGCGTAGATGCGGTAGTAGCCGATGTCACCGGCCCCGCCCTCGTTGTATCCCGTCCAGTTGAGAAGGGCTGTTGTGCCCGGGCCGTTGCCGTTCACCGTAAGCGTGGTCACCGCGGGAGGCGCCACGTCGTCGTAGATGATGGAAACACTTGTGGCCGCGCTGGTGTTGCCCGCCCTGTCCCGGGCCGTGAAACTGAGCGCGTTCACCCCGTTCACAAGGTCCACTGTGTGTTGCCACGCTGTGGCCGCGCCATGGTCCACGATTTTTGTTCCGTTGAGATACACGGCGCTGTCCGCCTCCCGGGCGCCGCTGATTACCTGGTCGGGTGAACTGGTGGGGCTGGTCACAGGGTTGAGCTGGGGCGCCGGAGGCGCGGTTGTGTCAACCGTAAAGGTTTTGGTCTGCTGGGAGGACTGGAGTCCCACGTTGTCTTTGAGACGGAAGGTGACCGTGAAAAGCGCCTGGGCAAAGGGCTGGTCTGGAGTGAACACGAGCTTGTTGCCCTGGACAACGCTCCAGGCGCCCGGCACCGCGTTTCCGCCCGCTGTCACGGATTTTTCCGTATTGGCAAGGGAAAGCCCGCTGGTGGCCTCCACAAAGGTGATGGTCACATTGGGCGGCACAAAGTTGTTGTAGCTCTGATGGGCCGGGGAAATGGACACAAAGGCCGGGGCCACGGTGTCCACATACACGTCCGCCCATTCGGAGGGGCTCTTGTTGCCAGCGCCGTCCTCGCACCAGACCTCCAGGGCGTTGGAACCCTCTTGCAGCGTGAGGGCGAACGACCAGTCTCCGGTTCCCAGGGCCGCCTTTTGAACGCCGTTGACAAACACGGCGGCGCCCGCGTCCCGGGTGCCCGTGAGGGTCACTGTGGTGTTGCTCGAATAATTGCCCGTGTAGGGCCGTATCTGGATCGCGCCCGAGGTGATGTTTCCGCCCGTGATTCCCGGTTTGGCCGGCGGCGCGCTGTCCACGGTGAAGCTGAATGTGTGGGGCGCGCTGTTGCCCGCCGTGTCGGCGGAGGTGAACGTCACCGTGTAATCCCCGTCCGGAAGCGGCGCGGTCTGGGGGGTGAAGGTGAACTGGTCGTTGGCCTCTGTGACCGCGCCCGGGACGCCCTGTCCGCCGCGCGTGACGGCGACGCTGCCGGAGACTGTGGCGTCATTGACCGTGCCCGCCCGCTCGATAAGGGTGATGACAATCTTCTCCACATACTTCCGCTCAGCCCCGTTGGCCGGGTCGCTGTGGACGAATTCCGGCGGCGCGGTGTCCAGGGTAACAGTCCGGACCACCGCGTCGGACACCAGCCCGTAGGCGTCCACGCTCTGGATGTTGAGCACGTTTCTGCCCGGCTGGAGGTTCTCCCACGTGGCGCTCCAGGCGGCGCCGCCGTCCACAGCCGCCTTGGTCTGGCCGTTGATGCGGATGCCGGTGTCGGCGGGCTTGGTTCCTGTGAGGTTGATACTTGTCTGGCCGGTCACCGTGTCGCCCTGGTCCACAGTGGGCGCAGCGGGCGGCTCGTACTTGTCCCACCACGGATTGTAGGTCACAAGGCCCTTGGCGGTGTTGTCAAGGTAATCGTAAATCCGCGCGTCAATTTCCGACTGTGTCTGAGTCCCCCACCAGTTGTTGGTGGCGTTCACCGGGTTCGCGCTGTCGTTGTGCAGCGCGATGAGTCCAGGACTCGTTCCCGTCAGCTCGTTTCCATGCACCTCGGTTTCCGCGGTTGCCCTGAGCCACAGGTTGTACTGGGAGTTGTCCTTGATGACGTTGCCGGTGACCACGGGAACAAATGTCGCCGGGCCGTCATAATAGAGCTGCATGCCCGTGCCCGTGGCCCGGCTCACCGTGTTGTTCTCCACGGCAAGGTTCATGCCGTAATAATAGCTGTAGGCCAGCACGCCGTTTTGCACCCGGTCCACCGTGTTCGAGGCGATGCGGACATCGCACAGGCTGGCCGAGGGCGGCCATTCCATGTTGCAGTAGATGCCCCAGGCGCTGGACCCGTAGGTCTGCTCCACCGTGTTGTTTTCGATGGCAAGATTGAACCGCGTGTACTCCTGCCCATAAACCCGTATGCCGTAGGTGTCGTTCTGGTACAGATTGTTGTTCCTGATGGAGCAGTTCACAACAGTGGGATTGCTGTTGTTGTTCCCTCCGTTGACATGCACGTAGATGCCCTGGCCCGGATTGTTGCGCACCGAGCAGCCCGTGACCTCGACGGTTGAGACCGCGCCCGCGGCCATGGTCTGGTCAATGAGAACGCCTGTTCCCCCCGCTCCATGGAACTGGGATCCTGTTATCCGCGTGGCGCCGCCGGTATTCGCGCAATAAAGCCCGTAGGCCGTGTAATTGGTGAAGCGGTTGTCCAGAAGGTCGAGGTTCACATTCCCGGGCGCGGCAATGGTAAGGGCGCTTCGGGCATAGGCCACATCGGCGTGTTGCATCTCCACCGCTCCCGATACCCAGATTCCTCCCCAGGAGCCCGCGCTGGTTCCTGTCACCGGGCCAAGGGTAATGCGGTTTTGCTCTGTGCCCCGGCAGATGAGCGTGCCAAGCACCCGTATTTCCGTGAGGGATTCGTTGTTTTGTCCGGCGCTGTCCGTGAAAGGCGGAGCCTTTACAACGGCGCCCGGCTGGATGGTGAGGGTCTTGCCCGCGGGCACGGTCACATCTCCCGTGAGCACAACCTCCCCGGTCCAGGTTTCATCTCCCGGAAGCGCCCCGGAGGTGGTTGGCGCGTCGAAATCCACCGTCACTGTTATTTCATGCGGCTCCGCCTGAACAGCGCCGCTGGCGGTCACGGCCCTGCTTTTCAAGAGGTAGGTCCCTTCAACAGGCTCGTCCCACACCGCCTGCCAGAAGGTCTTTTGCGCCGGGTCTTCCCAGGCCGCCGTGGTCCAGGTGGCGCCGTTGTCAAAGGAGACCTCGACCCGCGCGAGGTCGTTGGAGCAGGTGGCAAAGCCCGTCACCTCCACATCCCCGCCATGGATCGCCCGTCCGTTTTCCGGCGAGAGAATCCGGGAGGTGGGAAGAGCGCCCGAGGCAACAGGCGCGCCCGAGGAAAGCCAGGGCACATACTGCACGGAGCCGCGCCCGGAGTTGTCATACACGTCATAGAAGAGCGCCAGCGCCCGGGGGTTGGCGCCGGAGGCGATGTCCGCCGTGGCCGTGTCTCCCCACCAGTTCCAGCGCGCGTCCGCGCCTTCCTCCGTTGAAAGGCTGAGTCCGTATCCCGCGTTTCCTTCCACATGGTTGTAGTAGAGATAGGAGAACCGGTTGTTGGCAAGCTCGAACGCGTCGCCGCCGTTGTTTTTGACTGTGTTGAGGAAGGCGTAGAGGCGCATTCCTGTGTTGGTGTCCCCGGCTGTGCGGTGCAGACGCACACCATCCTGCCCATTGTTGATGATCGTGTTCCGCGCCATCTCCATGTTCAGGGCGTCGGCGTTATGATGGGAATAACGTTCCGCGTACACACCTTCGAGCCCGTTTTCCGCAAGAGTGTTTTCACGGAGAACGATGTTCTGGCCGTACCCGTAGTAGTGGTTGAAATGCGCGCCCCGCTGGGTGTTGCCGGTAAAGGTGTTGCCCTCCGCAACGGTTGTTATGTCGCTCTGGAAGGAATAGTAGTTATAGCGGTAGATCCCGTTCCGGTTGCTTTCGAGCAGGCAGCCCTTGATCACGCCCCGGCAGGCCGCAGTGTGGTAGTTGAGCGCCGCCACGCCGGCGCCGTAGTCCCAGTCGCCGCCAGATGTATGGCCCCGGGAGGTCAGCCCCTCGATTCTGTAGGTGAGCGAGGTTTCACTGTTGGCGTACAGGCAGATTCCGGAGCGGCCGTTTGCCTCGGCGAGTCCCCCGGTTGTCCACACATTGAGCCTGCTGTTGGAATCCTGGGTGTAGCCGTACAGCCCGTAGCGCCCGTTGCCTTTAAGGGTTGTGGGAGTGGGGAAGGCGGGATCGGCCACGGTCGAAAGGGTGTAATCCAGAAGCGCCCCGCCATAAGCCTGGATGAAGATACCGTCCGCGTCGCCCGCTGTGCAGCTTTCCGCCACCACGTTTGCCATGGAAACGCCCCAGGCCCCGGCGCTGTACACATCGCAGCGCGCGCCCGTGGAAGAGAGGTTCACGGCCTGGCAGTTGGTCACCTCGACGCTTCCCGAGCCGCCGGAAAGATACAGCCCAAGGCCGCCCCCGGAACCGTCCGCCATGTCAAGCCCCTTCAGGCTCACGGCGCCTGTGGCGGAGCCGGAATAGCCGATAGTCACGCACTGGCCACTGGCCTCGCGGACCGTCACGTTTTCAAACACCACATTGGCCGAGCCGCCGCTCTGGGTGAAATAGACACCGCTTACAGGATACCAGAACGCGGCGTTCCGGATTTCAAGGGCGGCGGTCCCTGTTCCTGTGACGCGGATGCCGCCCCACTGGCCCCGGGTGGTGAGCGCGCCCTGGGGGATAAAGAGCGCGGGCTGGGCGGGCGTGCCCAAAACCCGGAGGGTTCCCGCCACCGTGAACTCGCATCGGCCTGTGTCCCCTGTCTGGCGGTCGTCGGTGCCGGCGAAGCGGATGACGGTTCCGGGCTTGACGGTAAGGGTGACGCCCATGGGCACGGTCACGTCGCCGGTGACAAGGATGTCCCCGTTTTCCGGTCCCCACTCCTCATCGTTGGCAAGCTGCCCGGTTGTGGTGGGAATGGTGCCGCTCACCGTGAGGGTGACCTGGTTGCCCGTGGAGAGGATGGTGTCCGTATCGTCAATGATGCGCGCCCTGACCGTGTAGGCGCCGGGCCGGTTGGCGTTCCAGTTGCACGACCAGCTTGTGGTTCCCACCGCGGGATACCATTCGCCGCCTTCTTCCGTCTGGACCTCGACCCGCTTGGTTCCGGTGCGGGACAGGGCGGCGCCGCGCAGGGTGTAGGGGGAAACCGGGATGACTTCCCCGGCGCCCTCCACAGGATCCTTGACCTGGGCGCGGGACGCCGGGATATCCGTGTCCAGGGCGGCGGCGCGCCATGGGGTGTACGTCACATAGCCAAGCCCTGTGTTGTCGTTTTTGTCATACACCAGGGCCGCCGGGTCTCCCGTTGTTCCCAGATAATTATAGCGCCCGTCCACGTTCACGGAAGACCCGTTGGCAAGCTCGTATCCGCTTGTTTTCCGGTTCCCGTGAATGTTGTTGTAGTTGACATTGGCGATTCCGTCGCAGTTCACAGAGACGCCGTTCGCGTTGTTGTCGTGGATGTCGTTGTAGAGAACATCCGGGGCGGTGTCCGAGTAAAGTTCGATCCCGTCTCCATTGTTTTCATAAATCCGGTTCGCCCACACCTCCGCGCCGTCCGTGGCGTTGAGGTACAGACCGTCCCCGGCGTTGTCAAAAATGGCGTTGTCGTGAACAAAGGCTTTGGTCCGGTACACAAAGGGGCTGGAGTGGGTTGTCCTGTGGAAGAGCACACCCCGCGCCCCGTTTCCGGATATTGTGTTGCCGTCCAAACTCACATTTAAAACATCGTTAGCAGTATTTGAATGGGACGCATACCTATAGATTTCAATTCCGTCTCCTGAATTTCCAGTGACAGTATTATTTTTGAGCCATAAATCCGAGCTATTGCCATAATACTTGTTGAAATAGAAACCGCCCTCATTGTTGTTAACAAATGTGTTGCCTTCGATAGTGTTTGAAATAGTGGTGTTGTAGGTGTAATAATCATAGATATACATTCCAAAGCGGTTGTGGTGGAAATTGTTGTTACGCACAGTACCCTGGAGGACTCCCCTGTAGTAGGCAAACACCCAGAACCCGGAGCCGTAGGGCCAGTCGTTGGTCCGGGTGTGGTACGCGCTCTCGTTCTCCTCCACCGTGTAGTTAAGGGTGTTTTGGTCATGGCAGTACAGGGCAAGCCCGGATACGCTGTTGGCGCTGTAGTATCCTCCAGCGGCCCTCACCGTCGCGGTGGTGTTCGCCTCTTCCATTTGCAGGTGGAACCCGTACCCGTCGTTCTTGACAAACGCGGTCCGGGTGTTTTCATCCGCGCCCGCCGAGGACACGAGGTCAATCACCGCCCGGCTTCCCCCTTTGTGATACCAGTAAAAACCATGGTCGTCGCAGCTCCCGTCCGCGAAGTCTCCGCAGTCCTGCGTCCGCGTGTCCGTGAGGGAGGCGTCCCACTGGGCCGCTTCTGTGGTCTGGGCGTACACCCCGTGCCCCTTGGCCCCTGTCACCTTGAGGCCCTTGGAGGACCACAGGCCCGCGCCGCCCGATGCGCTGAAATTGAAACCGTTTCCGCCCGCGAGATTGACAGCAACGTCCGTGAAGAAAAACGCGCCGGAGCTTGCGGCAAGGCTCATGGTCATGCCGGTTCCCGAGGCCCGGTCCACCAGCACATCCTCCACCGCCACAGGATATGCCCTGGCGGTGTCGTTAAAGCTGGAAAGGCTGTAGGAAAGCCCCCACTCGGACCACAGAACCCGCGCGTGGCGCATCTCAAGGGGCGAGTACGCGCCGGGAGCGCCGCTGTGGGTGAGGGTGATGCCGCCCCAGTCCCCGGCTGACGGACTGGCGTTGGCGCTGGTGAAGATAACGGGGTTTTCAGCCGTCCCCTCTATCCGCAGGGTGCCGCCGGTGACCAGGAGTTCGCTCTTATTGGTGCGCGCCCCCGAGGCGCGATCGTCCCCCGCCGCGAATTTCACGGTGGTGCCCGGCGCGAGGCTGAGGGTTTTGCCCGCGGGAACCGTCACGTCGCCGGTAACCAGAATGTCTCCGTGGGAGGAGTCCCATGTCTCGTTCTTGGCAAGCGCGCCCGTGGTGGTGGGAAGCGCGGGGTCCACGGTGAGGGTGAAGCGCGCCGGGTCCGCGGGACTGCCATAGACCTTGGCCAGGATTTCAGCGGCGCCTGAAGGCGGCGCGGTCCACAGCCAGGACCAATGGGTCGTCCCTGTGGCCGTGTTCCATGTGGCGCCGTCGTCCGTCGAGACCACCACCGAGAAGGCCGGGCTTTCCGCCCCGGCGACACCGGTTATAAGCCGGTCGGAGTCGTTGACGGCCTCTCCGTTATAAGGCGTCTTCAGGCCCGCCACAGGGCTTGCCGGCATCGGCCAGGCCACAGCCGTCCATTTGGCCGTGTCCACCACGCCCACGCCGGCGCTGTCGTCCCTGTCATACACAAGGCTCGGGTCGTACCCCGCCCCGCCGAAAAAGTTGTAGCGCGCGTCCACAGGATAGTTGGCCGCGTTCCGTATCTCGTACCGGACGCCCGGGCTGTAGTTTCCGTTGATATTGTTGTAGTTGGCGTTGACCTGGTCGCGCGCCGCCGCGTAGATACCGTTTCCTGTATTGACGGCGATGTCGTTGTAAACCACATCCGACTGCCCCACGGAGTCCAGATATACGCCCGCTGTGCCGTTGCCGGACACCGTGTTGAAGAATATCCGCGTTCCGCCTCCGCCCGCGTCGCCGCCGTCGGCGTAAATACCCGCGTTGGTGTTGTCAACCGCGCGGTTCCTCCAAATCCAGGAGGTCCCGGGAGCGTTGACGTAGAGGCCGTAGCGGTTGTTGTCGTCAAAAAGGTTGGAGTAAATCTCAGGGCTGGAGGTTGCGTTAACGTAAAGACCGTCCGATCCGTTGTCATAGATCAGGTTGTTTGTGGCGTTAAGAGTAATTCTGTAGTTGTTGGGATAGCTTGCGTTGCTTGTCCTGTTAACGACAACCCCGGTGCTTCCGTTTCCATAGACATCATTGTTCTCAAGACGCACTTTAACCGTGTCAGAATTTTGCTCGGAATAGCGGTAAAAATCCATGCCGTTTCCAGTATTGTTGTACGCCTTGTTGCCTTTGGCAAGAACATCCGAGCCATACCCGTATTCTTGATAAAAATAAATACCTTTTTCTGTGTTTGACCATGCCTCATTGTTTTCAAAGGTTATCGGCACGGACGGCCTGTACGTGCAATGGCTGTAGTGATGGATGCCTCTCCGGTTATGATGCGCATTGTTGTTTCTTACAACAATACCAGTAGGGTTGCAGCTCGCGTAAGTAAACACCCAGATGCCGCAGCCATAGGACCAGTCGTTGCTCCGCGTATGGCCTCTGGACTCGTTGTCCTCAAAGAGGACGTTGAAGGTCACCTGATCATGGGCATAGGCGCAAAGCCCGGACACGCTGTTGTCCGAATACAGGCCCCCCGCCGCGCGCACGGTGGCGCTTGTCCCGGAATCCTCCGAATAAATATAAAACCCGTACCCGTCGTTTTTCGCAAACGTGGTTTTGGTGTTCGCATCCGCCCCGGGCGAGGAGCCAAGGTCCACCACCACGTCGCTGCCCTGCTCGTTATACCAGTACATCCCGTTGTCATCGTAGGTCCCGTCCGCGAAATCCCCGTTGTTCAGGCACCGGATGTCCGTGAGCCGCGCGTCGAGGATCCCCGCCCCGTAAGTGTGGATGTCCGCGCCCGAGCCTTTGTTGTTCGTGGCCGTGAATCCGGACATGGAAAGAAGCCCGGACACGGTGTTGTACTCAAACTCCGAGCCGTGCCCGCCGCAACGGGTGATTGTCGTGCCTGTCAAAAACACGGCGCAGTCCGAGGAGCTTACAAGCATCTCCAGGCCGTCCGCGGAGATTTCCCGGATTGTCACGCCTTCGAGTTCCACAGGGCTGGCCTTGCCGGGGTCGCTCAGGCCCGTGACCGTTGTTTTGATACCCTGGGCCGCGTACTCGATGGTGGCGTTGGACATGGAGAGCGGGGTGTAGCCGCTTGAGCCGGAATGGGTGACGAGGATGCCGCCCCAGGACCCGGGCGCCGGGTTTGCCGCCTGGGTGGTGAAGAGGACAGGCGCCTCCGGGGTTCCGTTGACCAAGAGGGAACCGCCCGCCTGGACGCACAGCTCGGGCAGCGAGGTGTTCTGCCCCGCCTGGTGATCGTCGCCCGTGGCGAATTTCACCGTGGTCCCGGCGGCGATGGTCAGGGTCTTGCCCGAGGGCACCACCACGTCGCCCGTGACGTTTATCACGCCCTGAACCGCGCCGTCCCAGGTCTCGTCCGCGCCCAGGGCGCCGCTGACGGTGGGAAGGGCCGTGCTGACGGTGACATCGGTCTGGTCCGCGGGCGCGGGGCTTCCCTGCACCCGGGCCTTGAGGGTGTGGACGCCGGAGGCGGGCGTGGTCCAGGCGCTGGTCCAGGAGTCCGCGGCGCGGCCTCCGGGAACAGAAGTCCAGGTTCCGCCGTTGTCTGTCGAGACCTCCACGGTGTAGGGGGAGGTTTCCGAAAGCGCCATGCCCGAAATGTAATACGTGATTCCGTCATTTACGCTTACGCCCGGCTCCGGGTTCTTGAACACGGCCACAGGCTGGGAGGGAAGCGCCAACAGTCCGTCCTTGAAGGGCGCGGCACCGACGCGTCCCAGGGTTGTGCTGTCGGCCCGGTCCAGAACCAGGGCCTCCGGATCCGGGCTTGCGCCAAGATAGTTGTAACGCGCGTCCACGTAATACCCGGTCCGGTTGGCCACCTCGTACCGCGCGCCCGGAGCGCTGTTGTTGTAGATGTTGTTGAAATTAATGTTAATCCGGTCTTTGGCGTTGACATCCACGCCGTCGCCCGCGTTGTTGTAGATGCTGTTGTAGAGGATGTCCGCCTGGCCGACGGCGGAAAGGTTGAGCCCGTCCCCGGCGTTGCCGTGGGACTCGTTGAGATACAGGGTGGCCGGCCCTCCCCCGTTTACCCCGCCCTGGATGACGATTCCGTTTCCGGTGTTTTCCTGGCACACGTTTCTGTAAACGGTCTTCCGGTCCTCGGAGCGCGCCTCCAGGCCGTCCCCGCCGTTGAACGTGCAGGAGTTCCCGTAAATTTGGCTGTTATGGGAGGCATTGACGTAAATACCGTCCGACGTGTTGTGGTGGGAGACATTGTTCCATACCTTGGGGTATATCCGGTAACTGTTGGGCGATCCTGTGTTTGTTGTCCTGTCAATAACAAGTCCGTGTCCCTTGTTATTGTACGCTGTGTTGGAGTCAAGTTCTATGACCAATGGCGATCCGTTTTGCTCGGAATAGCGGTACGCCTCAAACCCTGATCCATTCAAAGTGTGATGGACAGTATTTCTGCGCGCATAGACGTTTGATCCATAACCATAATTTTTGTAATAATAAATCCCCCTTTCATCATTATAGGCTGCAATATTGTCAAAATAGTTGACGGTTATCGTCTCATAGCCACAGTAGTCATAATAATATGTTCCAAATCTGTTGTTGTAAAGGTACGAGTTTTTAAGCGTGTGGGTGACGCTCGCGTTGGCGTACTGGTGCCCGAGAACACCCGAGCCGTAATGCCAAGCGTCGTCCCGTGTGTGTCCCGCCGCGATGCAGCCGTCCACCTCCATGTTGACGGTCGCGGTGTTGGCGCAGTAAGCGTAAAATCCTGACATATAATTGTTTTCAGCAATGGCCCGCGTGACCCGCAGATCCGCAACATTGGCCTGGTCCCGCGTCTCGCTGCAAACCCCGTACTCACCGCAGGAGGCGAAATACGAGCGCCTGCCAACGGCAGTGCCCTCCGGGGAGGTGATGGTCACCGAGAGCCGCCCCAGCCCCTCCGTGTAGGAATACACACCCGTATTTTCGCAGCGCGAAACACGCAGGTTCGTAAAATTCAGCGCCCCGTCTCCGCCGTTCTGATTGTGCTTGACTCCGTACTTGGCGCCCATGAGAACACAGTTCTGAAGGGTCACGCTCTGGCTCGCGGAGGTAAATGTCGAGTAAATCCCCCCCCAGTCGCCCCTCGCCGCGACCGTCCTGCTTCCTGTGAGCACCACCGGAGACCCGGGCGCGCCGGAAATGACAAGTGCTCCCATGTTCTGCACGATGATTTCCGGCAAAGTGTTGTACGTCCCTCCCGCCTGGCTGTCGCTGTTGGCAAAGGAGACACGGGTCCCGGCGGCGATGGTGAGTGTCACGCCGTTGGGCACCCGCACGTCGCCGTTCACCTGGATATTGCCGGACCACGTGGTGTTGCCGGAAAGCGTCCCGCCTGTCACGGTCTGGGTGTAGTCATAAGCCGGGTTCGACACCAGGGCCATGTCCACGGTGCCGGTGACGCCTGTGGCCTCGGCGCGGAACGTTCCGTCCAGGGAATACACGGTGTCCGGCCCGCCGGTGTCGGAGTGATCCAGGCCGAAAACCTCCCCGGTGTTCCGGTCCAGGGCCGCCATGGTGATCTCGGTAAGCCCTTCTGTCTCTGTGTAGCTGTGCGGCCACTCGGCCACGAAACTTTCCGTTCCCAAGGTGATGGTGGTTCCGCTGTAGGCCACGAGCTTGCGGAACACATCGTCCGCGCGGTTCGCCCCCTGGTCCTCCTCGCCGAACACATTGTCCCCTTCCAGCACAATGACATGGCCCTCGGAGGTGACGGCGATATCGAGCACGTCGCTGTAGTTGCCGTACTCGCCCCAATGCCCGACAGGATACACACCGCTTCCGGAAACCACCGCGTTGCCTGTGGTGTCTGTATAACTCGCGATTTTAAAAAAGAAGATTTCCTCGGGGCCTGCGGCATGCTGGGGATTGGCCTGTCCGGGTGTCGGGCCGCCGTCAGTCTCCAGACACCACACACCTTCCATTGTCCCTGTATTGTGATATGCGATTTTTAGGGTTTCACTGGTGCCCGATCCCTCGCCCGGCGCGGCAAGGGTTCCGATATAGTAAACGCTGTTGTTGGACTGGCCGTAATCCGTGACCTTAAGGCAGTAAAGCCGGGAAGAGCTGGACGTGTTGTCCGGCGTGGTTTTCCAGTTGTTGAGCAACAGCACGTTGTCGTTGCCCGCCCAGGCGATGTCCAGCCAGGTGGCCGTTGTCCCGGTGTACTGGCAAAGCGCGTTGGCCGAGGCCGTGGCCTCCTTATAGACCACCACCCGGCACATGCCCTGGGCTGTTATCTCCTGGAGCACAAACACATTGCCCGCCCCGTCCGCGGTGATTGCCTTGAAAGGCCCGTCCCCGCCGCCAGGCAAAACAAACGTCTTGTCGGTCTGGCCTGTTGTCCGGTTCACCCACACCAGGGTGTCCAGGGTGTCGTCCAACAGGATGACCTGGTTGGCCGCAAGCGCCTCCCCGGAAACAACGGGGCAGGCAAAGGCCAGAAGCGCCAGAAGCGTCCACGAAACAAGACGGCGTATCATGGTGTCTCTCCGCGGTGCGTGAGTGTGTACGGTGTGTCGCATGTTTCGTCACCCCTTTCCGGGCCTGTCAGGGCCGCCAGGAGGCCACGGGCCGGACCATATACAGAAGCAGGCCCTGGCCCCGTGTCAGCGGGAAGTCCCTGCCCCGGAGAAGGTACTGGGCGCCTCCCTGGCCGTCATCCCTGGCCTCCACTGTCACGGTCAGGAACTGCCCTGTCCGGGTGTCGTAGGCGCGAAGCGAGCGCGCGTTTGCAAGCCCGATGGAGCGCAGCATAGTCCAGGCCGTAAGCCCGTCCGGCACCGCCGCCATGCCCAGGGGGTTGAATCCTCTTGCAAGGGCCAGGGCAGGCTCCGCCGCGAGCTCCGGAACGCCGAGCGCGCCCCTGCCTGTGGCGTGGACCGCCAGTGTGCTCCGGGCGGTAAGACTGTAGTCCGTTCCCGCAGGCGCCCCGCTTTCCCACAAAGCGGTCCTGTAGGCTCCTGTGGCCGGGTCCACCTGGGCAAGGCGGGTGACTCCCATGCCGCGCCCGTTCAGGTCGCTCAAGAGCTCGAAGGCCGTGTCCGTGGCCTGGGCGCCTGTGATTTCAGCCGGAGCGGCCAGAAGGTTCAGGCCCGGCTCCACGGCAAGGGTCACATCATCTCTTGTCACCGTTGCCTCGTAAATCTGCCAGCGTCCAATACGGTTGTCCTGCCAGACAAGAAGGTTGCCCGAAAGCGCAGGCTCCTCCTGCCGCGCCTCGTGGACCACCAGGGGCGCGCTTATCCCGTTGGCAGAGCCGCCCCAGGAGATGTCCGGGTTGTCGGCCCAGGCAAACTGGACATAGGCCATGCGGGTGCCGTCCGCGGCCGCCTGCGCGTCGTCCTTGATTCCCCGCGTGAGCGCCCTCTCCTCCAGGGTCGCCGTGTTGTAGGAATAGATGTCGTTTTGCCCGTTCCGCGTGTCAGTCCAGAGCACCAGGGTTCCGTTGACCACAGGATGGGTCTGGTAGGTGTCCTCCTGCACGGTCACGCGCCTGAGCACCCCGGAAGGCAGGGAATCGTAGATGTAGATTTCAGGCTTGCCGAAGCGGTAGTCCTCGTAGGCCACGAGGTTTCCGGATATGGAAGGGTTGATCTGGTCGCGCTCGTTGCCGTCGGTAAGGCGGACAGGCGCCGGCGTACCTGCGGAAAGGTCGCAGGCGTAAATCTCGTAGTTGCCGGACTGGTTGTCCTGATAGACCACCCGGTTTCCGGAAACATCCGGGTTTTTCTGGTCCCCGCTAATCGTCAGCCCCGCTGTGGTCTGGGTCGCGCGCTTGTAATAGTAGATGTCCCAGTTTCCGTTCCTGTAGTCCTGCCATACGATATAATCGGCCGATATGGCGGGCTCTTCCTGGGCCGCGGACTGGCTGGTAATATTCACAGCCTGGCCGCTTTCGTATTTATAAATCTCCCAGTTCCCGTCCCGGTTGTCCTGCCAGACAATGGTCTGGCCGTAAACATCGGGGAACATCTGCTCTCCCGCCCCGGAGGCGGTTGCCGCATCGTCCAGATACGCCTGGATTTCCACCTGTAGGATGGAGGAGATGGCCGCGTGGCCCAGGCCGTCGTTGGCGGTGAACCGGACGGAATACATCCCCGGAGGCTGCAACGCTCCCGGGACGTTCTTCCCGTCCCAGGCCACAGAGCCGCCCTGTCCGGGCGCCACCTCCAGAGTGTAGGAGCGCGCCAGGGGAAGACTCGAAAAGACCCCGGTTCCCTGGGCGATTTCCACCAAGGCTGTGCCCCTTGGCACGGCGTCATCAAAATCCACCGTGATTTGCGCGGCGCGCGCAAGACCCGAATCCTCGGGGGCGCCAGGGACAAACACCGCCGGGGAAGCGGCGATTTCAAGATTCACCGGTGCCGAATTATCCAGCCGCACAGCCACGCTCTTGGGACTTTCCTCGATGTCCCGGGTGTTCACCGCGTAAAAATGCAGCGTGTGGGCGCCCTCTGCCAGAGCCGGGCGCTGGCTGAACTTGAAGGGGTTCACCACCGCCTCCCAGGGCCCGCTTAGGCCCTGGTCCACATTGAATTTCATGTCTTTCACCCCGCTTTCCGGGTCTTCGGAAAGGAAAAGCAGGGGCGTGTCGGCGGTGACGAACACCGGGTCTCCGGCGATGCCGGGCGTGCCCGGGGAAAGCGTGGAGACAGGAGGCGTGGTGTCGGGTGTCTGGTTGTAGTCGTAGGTTACGGTGTAGGTTCCCGTTGTCTGGACATCAAAGAGGCACAGATACACATCCTCCGCGCCCTGGCTTGCCCGGACGCGCTTGACCCAGTAGTTTTCAGGCTTGATGGCCTTGCCGTCGGAGCGGAACACGCCGGCTATGGGCACCCGGCCCTGGGTGGGTTCGGTTTTTTGTGCGAAAAGGTATTCGTTGGCCAATGGAACCTGAAATATATACAGTCCGCCGCCCTGGTGCGTAAGCGTGCTGGTGGCCGAAACGTTGGCCACGGGGTTGGTGAGGTTGTCCGATTCCCAGACCTTGTAAACCCCGGCGTCCTCGCCCAGGAAATCCGTCAGGGTGTCTCTTCCCGGCAAATCCACCATCACATTGCGCTCAAGGAAATGCGTCTTCACGTCTTCAATGAGGGATGTAAGCTCGCCTCCCAGCTCGTCGGCGTGGGAGAAGGTGGCGTCGAACTCCACAAAGTTGCCGGTGAGGCTTGAAACCATTTGCCAGCGGGCCATGCCGCTGGTCTGGGGGGCGATGTCGCCGAAATTCACCTTGAGGCTGGGGCTGACCGTTTCCCCGTTGACCGAGCTTCCCAAAATGCGGAAGTCCACCAGCAGGCCCATCTCGTTGTCAATGATTTTGGGCTGGCCGGAATCTATTTTAAGGTCTGTGGCCACGCCATGCCCGGTGTTTTGCACGCGGACACCCAAATCATAGGGCACAGACGCCTCGGTCTCGGAGGTGTAGGGATTGTCGCCAAAGACGTTCCGGGGCAGGAAGTAATCCAGAATCAAAAGGGGCTGGGGTTTTACCAGAATCTCGTCCGGCTCCACCTCCATGGTCTCGGTGTTGCCGCCCGCGGTGTAGGAAAGGGTCGCGCCCGCAAGATAGCGGATACCTTCGGGATCCTCGCCCCCGGCGCCCGGGGAGGGGATGATGAGCCAATGAATCTCCCCGGCGCTGTTGGCGGCCACGGTCCCGGACCCGTCCACGGAGTTGATTCCGTCCATGCTGGAGACCCGCATGTAGAAGATGTCCGAGACATCGGCGCCGTCCTTGGTCGTAAGGGACACATCCACGCGGATGCCTTCCAGCGCCGTGTCCAGGCCGTTGGTGATTTTCATCTTTGCGTCAAAGGCAACGCGCTCGAAGGTAAGTTCCTGGATGATTTCGATTTTCACGCGGGCGCACACATCTTCGGCCCGGGAAAACCGGGGGAGAAGGAATGTGGCCGTGACAAAGCACAGCGCCAAAAGGGCCGCGCGGCGGAACCGTCCGAGAGGGAGAGGGGCTTTCATCCAAACCTCCGGGGAAGACAAAGCAAGAGGATTGCCAACAGGGGCCGCAAACCGGGACCGCCTGTTATTGAAACGGCTCGCTCCTGCCGTATTGGGGCGTGAAAACGCCGTTGTCCGCCTGGTTCACCACATGGTCGCCGTTCATGTCGTAATCCGGGTTGTAGCGCGCGTCCCCTTGGGACTCGCCCCATCCGCCCGTGTACAGGGCCGCGTCCAGAAGGTTGACCGCGCCGTCGCAGTTCAGGTCCGCGAAAAAGCCCTTTTTCGGCGTGGAGAGGGCGGCGGTGTGGCTTTGCGGATCCAGCTTTCGGTAATGGAGAAGCTCGTCCCCCATTGCGCCGTTGCCCCGGAGCGCCCGGAGAGTGAGCACAAGCCCCGCGTCCAGCCACAGGGTTTTGCCCGTGGCCGCGGAATAGAGGTTGTTCAAGTCAAGCACCACGTAGCCGGGTTCCGCGCCGTCTCCGGCGGAACCGTCCCCCACATAGGCTGTCACCGGGTGGGCGGCGCCAGGCGCCTGGCAGAGCACAAGGCTGCCCCGCGCCGGGGTGGACATGTCAGGGCGGAAGACCTGAAAATGGAAAAGATCGTTGGCGCCAGGGGCGAGGGCCGCGTCCTGGACCTCCGCGGAACCCGCCGTGCGGACCGTGACAGGCGCTCCCTCCGGCCAGACAAGGGTCTCGGAGCCGAAAACGGTTTTGCATTTGAAGGAGTACACGGTGTTCGGCGCAAGCCCTTCCACCCGCGCCTTCATCATCCCCGCGCTCCTGGCCCAGCCCATGGCCTCGCTTCCCGAAAGCCCGGGAAACGCGGTCTGGGTGAAAAGCCCGGTCACGTCCGCGCCCTGGGCGTCATAGACCGTGAGGGACGGCTCCGCCGCCTTGTCTGTGACCCAGGCCACGGAGAAGCCGCGCGGAGTCACATCGCACACCACAGGCTCCCGCACCAGGACGGGCATGGCCTGCGCCGCGCCGCACCATCCGGCAAGAACAAGCGCCGCAAACACCAAGCGTTTCATTCCGCGCATCCTTTCCCGGTCCAGGGCTACCGTATCCCCGCAACCTTATGCATCACATGGACAACCTCGGGGGTTCCCATTCCGCCATCCCGGTCCACGTCCGCCACATGGACCCCGACCACCGAGGCGCCTGAAATCACCTTCAGGACAAGAATCGCGTCCGCGAGGTCCACGGCCTGGTCATGGTTGACATCCCCCAGGGCGAATATCCGGCTGGTTCCGGCGAGCGCCTGCCCCACAGGAACCGCGGCGTCTCCAAACGCGGCCAGAAGGGGCTGGGGAGGCCCTCCGAGACGCAACTCCACCTGGGTGTCGCCGGGCACGCTGAGGCCGGTGTACATATAGATATCGAACAGCGCGCCCTGGGACACGCCGGACGTTCCTTCAGGGGACTGAAAGATGAACGCCAGACGGGCCGCGTTGGACGCGGTGTTCTCGTTTTTAAGCGGAAGAACTCCGTCGCTTCCCTGGCCTGCCAGAAAAGCCGCGCCCAGGGCGGACTCGTTTCTTCCCAGGGACGCTGTTTTGAGGGGAAGATAGGCGGTTATGCCGTTTTCGTTGTAGTTGTACCCCGGCTGTCCCGGCAAAAGTCCCGGGGGGGCGGTGCCGGAATTGACCAGGACAACAGGCACGGCGCCTGTGGCGGAGATTGCCAGGGAAACATCGAAACCCGCCAGGGCGGGCGAGGCTCCGGTCACGCGCACGGGAACCCGGCTCACGACCCCGGGCGCCAGGGGAGGCACAGGGTCCCCCACGGCAAGGTCGGCGGCCTGGGCGGAGTGCGCCATCCAAAGGACTAGCAAAACTGCCAACATCGCGCGTTTCATGATGGGTGGCCCCTCGTAACGGTTAGGGTTTTTAAGGGGGAACTTATGGGCTTTTCTATTAAAATATAAGGAAGTGTTAATGAAAGATAGATGGCGCGGGCACCTGATGGCAAGACCTGAATCCGCATCAGGATTGTAGCATCCTAATTGCAGGTTCAATCGCCGTCGGGGCGCACGGCGAGCGCCCGGAATGTGGTCCAAAGGCACCTAAAAAGGATTATCTATCCCGGGCTAACACTCTCAAACATAATTGGTTCGCGTCCGCTTATTGTTCGGGCCGCGCGCAAGGGCATTTAGGCGGCGGCCTCTGGAAACAAAGCGGCACGGCACGAAGGAACCGCGTGCCTTGGGATGCGCGGCAGCCTGGGGACGGGCGGAAAATAGGAGCGCTCAAGCGGCGGCAGGCACTGCCCGCCGTCATTTTTACAGGTGGTTAATAGACTACCCGGGTTGAAAGCAAGGTGTCAAGGCGATTTTTTATGGGCTGTTTCACACTGTCCCATGCAATCCGTGCAACCTCGTTATCCTCCGGCAAAAACGGCTCCTGCCCGGTTATGTGTTTTTTTCAAAAGGGAGTTGACACCCTTCCGCCCTGGTGTGAAAGCAGCGAAGGCCGAAACGGAAAAACACAAACCGCCGGTCGGCCCCTTTGGCGTCATGGACACCGTGGGCCTGGACACGGTCTATAAAATCACCGGATTCTGGACAAAAAAGCTTCAAGACCCCACAGCGTTGAAAAACGCGGAGTTCATGAAGCGGTATGTGAACCAGGGCCGTCTGGGAATCAAGACCGGGCAGGGTGTTTACACATATTCGGACCCCGGGCGGGCGCGTCCGGACTTTTTGAAACTCAATTACCTCACCAAAGTGGAATTAACGAACTCCCAAACGGAATCTGTTGGCGGATGGAGACACACCCCTCTGCCCCCCGGCTTTCACCAGGGTCGCGGCAGGCCATAGGCCAGGGAAGGACGGTCAACACCCTCCTCCTCCTCGCAACGGGCTCCCCGCCTCCAACTCCCCGCAAAAATCCCGTATCGCCTCCGCCGCCCGGCGGTTTTCCTCCGTCCCTTTAAGGGACACCCGGAAAAAGCGGAACCCCAGCCCCTCAAAATTGGCGCAATCCCTAAAAAGCAGCCTGCGTGTCAAGGCCCTCTCCACCATGCCCGCGGCGCCGCCCCGCTTCAACTCCACCAAAACAAACGTGGCGCATCCCGGAAACACCCTTAATCCCTCCAGTCCTGAAAGAGCCTCCTCAAAGGCGGCCCGCTCCGTTTTGAGATGCCGCCGCGTTTTCTCCTCGTGCTCCTCCGCCTCGCGGGGATGCTCCGCCACATACCGGCATGCCTCCTGGGCCAGGGCGTTCACAGTCCAGGGCGGCGAACACCGGGCCAGGCGCTCCACAAGAGCGGAAGGACCAATGGCAAATCCCACACGAAGCCCCGGAATGCAAAACATCTTGGAAAGAGAGTGGAGAACAAGAACATTGGGAAAACCCGCCCGCGCAAGGCTGTGCGCGTCGTTTCCGGGGACAAATGGAAGGTAGGACTCGTCCACAACAAAAAGAGTGTCGGGCGCGCTTTGTACAAGTCCCGCGACCTCATGGCCGGAAGTGAGCCGCCCGGTGGGGTTGTTGGGATTGCAGAAAAACACAACAGAGACGTTTTTCGCGGCCCGGGCGAGGCGCTCCATGTCCGGCGCAAAACCCGCGTCAGGGAGCGCGCGCAACAACTCGACGGGCACCCCTGAAACCGCGCAGGCGTCCGCATAGTCCGCGTAGGCGGGGCCCGCCACCAGGGCGGATTTAAAGCCAAGGGCCAGGGGCATTTGATACAAAAACTGGGTGGTCCCGCACCCGGCTAGCGCCTGGTCCGGATGAATCCCCCGCCACTTTGAAAAAGCGCGGACAGCCGCTCCCGCGTCCGCTTCCGGAAGGTTCCGGACCGCCTCCAGGCTGTCCCGGAGGTGCTCCAAAAGTCCCGGCATGGGTCCCAGGGGGTTCACATTGCTGCTCATGTCCGCGATTTCGGAAGGGTCGCAGCAAAGACGCCGGGCAGCCTCCCGGATGTTTCCTCCGTGTCCGTGGATCATCCCGCGCACCCCGCTCCGGCAAGAAGGAAGAGAACCGCCTCGGCCGTCTCGCACAAGGCGCCCAGCATGTCGCCGGTGACAACCCCCAGCCTTCGGCGGTAATAGGACACGGCTCCCAGGACCAGGGCGGCGTAACCCAGAGCGGGAAGGAGCGCCCGGGCGCCTAAAAGCAAGGCCGGAAGGGATACGATAAGCAATGGAAAATACACGGAGACTTCAAGTGGGCGGTCAAAAAAGCTCTTGCCCGTGCCTTGGGCGCGTCCGTAGGGAAGCGCCCGCATGGGAAACAGCATGGCGCCCCGGGCAAGGGCGGGCACAAGCAAAAGAACCAGGGCGCGGTGTTCGGTTACCGAAGAAAGCCCCGCCCATTTGAGTCCCGCGCAGCAGACCAGGGCGATGGCACCCATGGCGCCCACCCGGGAATCCTTCATGATTTCCAGGGCGCGCTCTGGAGCGTGATGCCCCAGCAGGCCGTCGGCGGTGTCGGAGAGTCCGTCCAGATGCAGGCCGCCGGTGAGAACCGCCAAAAAAACAACGTCCAGGACAGCAACTGTGGAGACAGGCCAAAGTTTAAGGAAAAGCCAGTCCGCGGTTGCCAGAAGCAAGCCCGCCACAAGGCCCGCGACAGGAAACCAGGGAACCATGCCCACGGCGTCAAACCGCGCTCTCCGGCCAACGGGAAGGAGGGTGAGGAAGCCGAGCGCTGAAAGAAAGTTGTTCATTTCTCACCTTTTTTGAAAGGATGAAGCAGGAAGGATGAAGGATGAGGAATGAATTTTCATCCTTCAGAGGTAATTGCAAAACAGGGACACTGTACTTGCGCCTGCAAGTCATTCCCTCGCGGGAGGGAATCCAGTCTTTTCAATCCGTTATGGATTCCCGCCTTCGCGGGAATTACGGATTGAGGCGCGTCTCCATCCACAAAAACATCCCTTTCGGGAGTTGTGCAATTACCTCTTCATCCTTCATAATTCATCCCTTTATCACCACCGGAATTCCCGCCACGCACCAGACAACCCGCGTGGCCGCACGGGCAAGAGTCTGGTTCACCGCCCCGGCCGCGTCGCGAAACGCCCGGGCCATGGCGTTTTCCGGCACAATGCCGCAGCCGGTCTCATTGGTCACCACAAAAACATCGCCCCGGGCCTCTTGCAGCGCCCCGGCCAAGTCCCCCGCGGCAGAGTGTATCTCCTCCGGGGTTTTCCCCTCCATCACAAGGTTGGTGAGCCACAAGGTCACGCAGTCCAGCAGCACAACGGTCCCGGGCCGGGAAAGCTCCCGGACAGCCGACGCCACATATAGGGGTTCCTCCACCGTGCGCCAGTCCGCTCCGCGTTCCCCCTGGTGCTTTCGCACCCGCTCCGCCATTTCCGCGTCCAGGGGCACCGAGGTGGCCAGGTATATCTTCTCCGCCGCGCCGCACGTGTCGGCCAGACGCAGGGCCTCGGCGCTCTTGCCGCTCCGCGCGCCGCCTATGACCAAAACAGTTCCCGCCATGCTTTTATCCTATTCCCAATAACCCCAACATGGCCGGAACGTCCGCGTGGGCGCGGAAATGCTCCGCCAGAAGTCCGTATTGAATGTCCCGCATGGCAAGTCCGCTTGCCCGGGGCGGTTCCATTTCCGGCAGGCCAATGGAGGCGAGCCACTTGTCAAGAACCGCAAACTGGTCAAAAAGCCCGTGCATGTAGGTTCCCGCTGCCCGTCCGTCCTCCGAGACACAGCCGTCCTGGTTGCGGTCCTCCATGCCGGTTTCCCCAAGCACCTGGAAAAGCGGCGTCCCCCCTTCCCTTTCCGTCCGCCCCATGTGAATCTCGTACCCTTCCCCTTCGGCTCCGTCCCAGGCAAACCGGGTGCGCGTGGTGGTCTTGGGGGCGGCCAGAATGGTCGTTACCGGCAAAAGCCCAAGCCCCCGGGTCTCTCCGGGTTCTCCCTCGTGCCCTTCGGGGTCCCGGACCTCGCGCCCGAGCATCTGGTATCCCCCGCACACACCCAGCACATGCCCGCCCTTGGCGTGGTAATCCAATATCTCTTTGGCCCAACCTGTTTCCCACAGCCATTCCAGGTCTTCCCGGGTGTTCTTTGTGCCCGGCAAAATCACGGCGGCAAAATGGGAAAGGTCCACAGGCCGCGCGCAAAAATGCACCCTCAGCCCTGGGGTGGCTCTCAGGGCGTCGAAATCCGTGAAGTTCGAGATGCGCGGGAGGCGAACCACGGCGACCGCGGGATGATGGATGTTCCCTTGTCCGCTAAAGGCCGGATTTTCCAGGGCAACCGAGTCCTCGGCCTCGATCCGGAAACCGGTAAACCAGGGGATTACGCCGAAGCAGGGCTTGCCGGTCCGCTGTTCGAGCCATTCGGCGCCGCCCTCGAAGAGACGGGTGTCTCCCCGGAAGCGGTTGACGAGAAATCCGGCCACGCGGGCGCGGTGTTCCGGCGGGAGACATGCGAGGGTGCCGACGATTTGGGCGAAAACTCCCCCCCGGTGGATGTCGGCGACAAGCACCACAGGCGCTTCCGCCGTTTCGGCCATGCGCATATTGACGAAATCATGGGGAAAAAGGTTGACCTCGGCGCAGGAGCCGGCCCCTTCGAGCACCACCGCGTCGTACTGGCCGCGCAGGCGGGCAAGAGCCGCTTTGGCCTCGCCAAAGAGATGGTCCTTTTCCTTGTAGTAGTCCAGGGCCGCGCGGTTGCCGATGGCGCGGCCCAAGAGCACCACTTGGCTTCCGGCCTCGCCTGTGGGCTTCAAAAGCACAGGATTCATGTCCACATGGGGGGCGGTTCGGGCGGCCTCGGCCTGGACAATCTGGGCGCGGCCCATTTCCAGGCCCTCCGGAGTCACGCCGGAGTTGTTGGACATGTTCTGGGCTTTGAACGGGCAGACCCGGACTCCCCGGTCGGACAGGATCCGGCAAAGCGCGGCGGCTGCCACGCTTTTACCCACGTCCGAGGCTGTGCCAAGCACGGCGAGGCATTTGGCCTTGTTTTTGGAATGCGTCATCCGCCTTTTCCTGTAAGGATGAAGGATGAATTATGAGGGATGAAGAAAAGAAATCGCCTACAAAACAATCGTAGGTCGGGTGGTTCTGCGCGTAGCGCAGGTTCACCCGACAGTTTCATCAATCGGAACGGATTTATGAAAAACGCTATAATCCTAGAGGTAATTGCAAAATTGGGCGTAGGCTGGGTGGTTCCGGGCCGCAAGGCCCGTGTGTACCCAACATTTCTAAATGATTCATATCTGTTGGGTGAAC
>JAGVGH010000113.1 GCA_020057225.1 Desulfobacterales bacterium
AATGCTTTCTATGTGTTGGGTGAACCTGCCCTTCGGGCAGAACCACCCAACCTACATCAAATTTGTCGTTTCTATGAGTTTTGCAATTACCTCTATAAATTTGTCGTTTCTAAGAGTTTTGCAATTACATCTAATAATTTCAATATGTTTACCACATGAATGCTTACGGCTTTTCCTTCCCAAGCTAGTTCGTCACAAATTCCGAGAGATCCTTTGCCATCCGGAAAATGTTGTCCCGGACCGCGCCGTTGTAAGCGTCCTCTTCCCGTTGCACGTCCCAGCGGATTTCCCGGGCTGAAATCCCGTATTTGGTCAGGTAGTTTTTCTGCCAGACCACGCGGCCTGTGGAGGTTTTTTTCAGGGCGTAGCGGATGAGGACCCGGGCGACAGTGGATTTATAGCCGGAGGCGTCCAACATGCCCACTGTGGCCGACAGCTCGTAATCCGCCGGAACCTTGTCATCCAGAATCTCTGTCTCCGTCTTTGCCCGGATATCCCCTTCCGCAGGCGGCGCCTCTACCACCTCTTCCGCGGCCTTGGGCTTCACCACCATGCGCTTGAGGCTCACCTCGCGGAACAGGCGCGCGTCATCAAACACCTTGCGGATGGCCTCGCGGATGTTCTCCGGAAACACCTCCCCGGATGTGAAATGGAGTTTTCCCGCTCCTGTGGCTATCTGGACCTCGGGGATATAGACCGCCGCGTCCACGGGAATAACCTTGGGCAGGGGATAGGCCGGGATGTAGGCGTTTTTCGGAGGGCGGCGCAACGGCTCGCGGCATCCCGTCACAAGCGCCATGGCAACAGCCGCGGACAAGACGGCCAGGACAAGAGGGACTGCCAGGCCGCGTTTATTGTTCACTTCCATGGGCGCAGGTTCCTCATTCTGTTGTCAGGTTGGCGTGGATTTCACGGGCGATAGTCTCTGTGGCGCGCTCCACGAGCTTTTCCGCGGCGTCGGGCGAGCCAATGCCCCAGGTGTTGCCCCGGAGGTCGTCATCAACGACAAGTTCGCCGATGACCCGTTTATAACGTTTGTCGAGGAACTCCGCCAGCAAGGTGACCTGGGCGGCCCCGTCGCCTCCCTGGGGACTCAGCATTCTGCGGAAGGCTTCGCCCTCCTCAAAGGACATGACGCTGATTTTTACGATAAGGACTTTTCCCTCCATGTCCTTTCCAGGATTCACGGAAAGTCCGCTCTCCGCCGCAAGGCGGCGCACGTCCGCCGCTATCCGCGCCTCCATTTCCACAGGCAGGCTCATGCCGGTCGCGTTCCGGACCGGCCAGACCTCGATGGCCTGATAGCCCCTTAGAGAGGCGTGGCGGGAAAGCCACGTGGCGGTGCCGGGATTCCGAAAGTTTTTAAGGGAAACCTCGGAAAATTCGACGCCCGCAAAGGGGCATCCGGTCAAAACAAGGAGGAGCGATACAAGGAGGGCAGTTCTTCCGGCGCTCACGACGCACTCCATGGGAGGGGGGTACAGGGCCGCGTTCCGGCCCGCTGACCGGGAATCCGAACCCGGGAAAAAACACCGGTCCGCATGTCTCCGGAGTTATCCTTTGGCATTGTTTTTCTATAGCCCGTTTTCCCCTTAAACGCAAGCGCTTAGATTGGGAGGCCTAAACGGGCGCGGGCTGCCGCGGAAGATTGGAAAAACCCGCTACCAATGCGGGGTTCCGGCTCTTCATAGGGCTTGAAGCCGCCTTGACAAACCCCGTGCGCCCCTATAGACACGGAACAGCGCCGGACAGGAACAACACCTCTGTCCGTCCGCCCGAAAAGGCGCCACATCCGGAAACAGGACCGGAAACCGAGGGAAAGGACACCACATGCCGGCACGGCTGGAAATCACCAAACAACCCGGACTCAGGGACGCCCACGGGGAAGGGGTGCGGAAAAAAGCCCTCGACTACTTCGGCATTGCCTGCGGCCCTGTCCGCACGGTCCAGATTCTCACCCTGGACGCGCCGTTGGACAAGGCGGCTCTTGAAACCGTCCGGACGGAAATTTTCACAAATCCCGTGACGCAGATATCCAGCTACTCCCCTTTGCCGGTTCCCTTTGACTGGTGCGTCTGGGTGGGCTTGCGGCCCGGTGTGCGCGACAATCCCGGAGCCACGGCGGCAGAGGCTGTCACGGATGTCTTAGGCTTCCGTTTTGAAAAAGACCACGCCGTGTACACCTCCGCCCGGTACTGCTTCGAGGGGGCGAACCTTTCCCGCGAAGACATGGAGCGCGTGGCCCGGGAGCTTCTTGCCAACGACATCATTCAGCAGTGGCGCGTCTTTCACAAAGACGAGTGGGATCCGGCAAAGGGCATTGGCCTGATTATCCCCAAGGTCCGCATCAACCGGGCGCCCAGCGTGACGGTGGTGCCCGTGCCCACGGACGGGGACCTCCTCCGGGTAAGCCGGGAGAGGGGGCTGGAACTCAATCCCAACGACATTCCCGCCATCCGGGCCTATTTTTTACGGGAAGACGTGCTTGAGGCCCGCAAAGCTGTCGGCCTTGAAGCTCCCACGGACGTGGAGCTGGAATACATCAGCCAGGCCCGGAGCGACCATTGCAACCACAACACGTTCCGGGGCGTGTTCCATTACAAAGAGCCTGCCGCCGGTGTCGCTCAAACCATCACAAGCCTTTTTAAAACCTGCATCGAGGAGCCGACCCTGGCGGTCCAGAGGCAAAAGCCCTGGGTGGTCTCGGTGCTCTGGGACAACGCGGGCGTGGCCCGGTTTGATGACAGCCATTACTACACCATCACCGGCGAGACCCACAACTCGCCCTCCAACATGGAAGCCTACGGCGGGTCCCTCACCGGCATCGTCGGTGTTTACCGGGACCCCATGGGCACTGGCCTTGGCTCCCGCCTCATCGCGGGCGCCTACGGCTTTTGCGTGGGACACCGGGACTACGCCGGGGACCTCACGCCCAGGCTTCATCCGCGCAGGCTCTTGGACGGCGTGGTCGAGGGAGTCAAGGACGGCGGCAACAAAAGCGGCATTCCCACGCCCCACGGGCTTTTGTGGTTCGACCCCGGCTACATGGGAAAATGCCTCGTGTTTGTCACCGCCCTGGGGCTTATGCCCGCCACAGTGGCGGGCAAGCCGTCGGAGCTAAAGTCCGCCGCGCCGGGCGACCTCATTGTGATGTGCGGCGGCAGGGTGGGGAAGGACGGCATTCACGGAGTCACCGCGTCCTCGGCCATTTTTTCCGAGAGCACCCCGGCGGGCCATGTGCAGATAGGGGATCCCTACACCCAGAAGAAGATGCATGATTTTCTGCTGGAGGCCAGGGACCAGGGACTTATCACGTATATTACCGACAACGGCGGCGGCGGCCTTTCCTCCTCTGTCGGGGAGTCCGCGCGCACGTCGGGCGGCGCCTTTGTGGAACTGGACAAGGCGCCCCTGAAGTACGAGGGCCTGGACCAGTGGGAAATCTGGGTGTCCGAGAGCCAGGAGCGTATGACAGTGGGAATACGGCCCGAAAGCCTTGCCGTGTTCATGGCGCTTGCCCAAAAGCACGCTGTGGAGGCCACGGTGATAGGCCGCTACACGGACTCGGGCAAGCTCCACATCACCCACGAAGGGAAAACCTGCGCGTACATTGACCTTGCGTTTTTGGAATCCGAGTTTCCCCGATGGGAGTTTGACTGCGAATGGCGGACGCCCCAAGAGCGGGGGCTGTTCGAGCCTGTTTTGGGAGAACCCCGGGACTACGGGGCGCTGTTGCTTGCCATGCTGGACCGGCCCAACATCGCCTCCCGGGAGTGGATAGGCAGACAGTACGACCACGAGGTGCAGGGCGCGAGCGTCATCAAGCCCTTTGTGGGTGTTAAAAGGGATGTTCCCGGCGACGCCGGGGTTCTGCGCCCTGTCCTGACCTCGGACAGGGGCGTGGCCGTCGCCCAGGCCATTGCCCCGGCGCTCTCCAGGATAGACGCGGGACTCATGGCCGCGGTTGTGGTGGACGAGGCGCTCCGGCGGGTGACAGCCGTGGGCGCGGACCCGGACGAGACAGGAGGCGTGGACAACTTCTGCTGGCCCTCCATCCGGTACGACCCTGTCTCCAATCCGGACGGCAGGCATAAGGCCGCCCAGCTTGTGCGGGCCTGTCTGGCCCTGAAAGACTCCTGCCTTGCCCTGGGCCTGCCCCTGCTGTCAGGCAAGGACAGCATGTATGTGGACGGAAGGCTGCCCGGGAGATTTGGCGAGACCCACAAGGTGTCGGCTCCCGAGACCCTCATGTTCACAGCGAGCGGCATTGTTCCCGATACGCGGCTGTGCCAGACGCCCGACCCCAAGTTCGCCGGGGACGCCCTCTACGTTTTGGGACTCACCAAAGACGAGCCGGGAGGCTCCGAGTATTATGAGATGCTGGGTTACACAGGGGCCAACGCTCCGGTGGCGGACCCTGCCGCCACCCTTGCCCTGTGCCGCGCCCTGCACAGCGCTGTTTGCCAGGGCCTGCCCGCGTCGGTCCACGGGGTGTACCGGGGCGGTCTCGGGGTCCATCTGGCCCTCACGGTGTTGGCCGGAAACCTTGGGCTGGACGTGGACCTTGGCCGGGTTCCCGGCGCGGAACGCCTCCCGGCATGGAAAACGTTGTATTCCGAAAGCGCGGGACGTTTTCTCGTAACGGTGGACCCGGCCCGGGAAACCGCGTTTCTCAACCTTTTCAGGGGCCTGCCCCTGGCGCGCCTGGGAACTGTCTCCGAGGCGCCGCGCCTCAAGGTTTCAAAAGGCGGAGACGTTCTTTTGGACACGGACGCGGATACCCTGCGCGCGGCCTGGAAAAAGCGTTTTGGAGGGCTTGTGTGATGGGGAAACCAAAGGTTCTTGTGTTGTGCGGATACGGGCTTAACTGCGATAACGAGACAGCCCACGCCTTTACCCTGGCCGGGGCCGCGCCGGAGCGGGTGCATATAAACGACTTGGCGGGCGGGAAGACCGCGCTGGAGGATTTCGCCATTCTCGCGTTCGGCGGCGGTTTTTCCTGGGGGGACGACCACGGCGCCGGAGTCATCGAGGCGGTCCGGCTCAAAACCACCCTGGGGGAGCGCCTTGTCCGGTTCATCGCCCGGGGCGGCCTTGTCATCGGAATCTGCAACGGGTTCCAGACCCTGGTCAACCTTGGCCTGCTGCCCGGCATCCACGGGGATTACACTTCCCGGCGCGTGGCCCTGACCAACAACGACTGCGGCAATTTCCGGGACGACTGGGTTTGGCTCGCTCCCAACCCTGCCTCCCCCTGCGTGTGGACAAAGGGCCTTGGCGCGTTCGAGCTTCCTGTCCGCCACGGCGAGGGCAAGTTCGTGTGCGACCCCGGCGTTCTCGAAACGCTTAAGGCCGGGGGGCAGGTGGCGCTCCGCTACGCCCTGGAGGACGGACGGCCCGCGGGGGGAAAATTTCCGGAAAACCCCAACGGCTCCATGGACGACGTGGCTGGGATTTGCGATTCCACAGGCAGGGTGTTCGGCCTGATGCCGCATCCCGAGGCGTACCACCATCCGGTGAACCATCCGGACTGGACAAGACAGCGGGAAGCGGCCGTAAGAGAGGGAAAACCCTTCCCGGAAGGGCCGGCCCCCGGGGTCAGGCTGCTTGAAAACGCGGTGCGCGCCGCCCGGGAGGCGCAATAGGAGCTTTTATGGAAAAGACAGACCCGAAAGAGGGCGTGCGGGGTTTTATCGCGGGCGGCGCCGCGGCTGGCATCAAGAAAAAAGGCGGCCTGGATTTGGGAGTAATCGCCGCCGAGGCCCCTGTGTCCGCGGCGGGCGTGTTTACCTCCAATATTGTCAAGGCCGCTCCGGTGCTTTTAAGCCAAAGCCGTCTCAAGAGCGGCCTGTGCCGGGCCGTTGTCGCGAACAGCGGCTGCGCCAACTGCTGCACCGGGATACCTGGCATGGAGGACGCCATGGACATGGCCCGTGCCGTGGCAAAGGCCCTGGGCGTCCGGGAGGAGGAAGTGCTCGCCGCCTCCACCGGTGTCATCGGCCAGCGCATGGACACCGGGAAAATCAGGGCGGCGGCCCCTGGTCTTGTGAAAAACCTTTCACCCCAGGGCTTCCCGGATTTTGTCAGGGCAACCATGACCACCGACACCTTCCCTAAAATCACGGCCCGCCGGGTTGTAACCCCGGAGGGACACTTCACGGTGCTCGGCTGCGCCAAGGGCGCGGGCATGATTCAGCCCGACATGGCCACCATGCTGGCCTTTACAGTCACCGATATCGCCGCCGCTCCCGGGGAGCTGCGGGAGGTTCTCAAGGCCGGCGCGGACGCCTCCTTCAACCGCGTCACTGTGGACGGCGACATGAGCACCAATGACACCCTTCTTCTGCTTGCCTCCGGCGCCTCCGGCATACCCCTTGCGGCGCGCCGCGCGGAGTTTCAGGCGGCGTTGGACGATGTGCTCCTTGATCTGGCGCGGGATGTGGTCCGGGACGGCGAAGGGGCGACCAAGGTTGCGACAATCCTGGCGACAGGCGCGAAGGACGACCAAGAGGCCCGGCAGGCGGCCTTTACCATCGCCAATTCGCCATTGGTCAAAACAGCAATTTACGGGGCGGACGCCAACTGGGGAAGGCTCGCCGCCGCCGCGGGCAGGGCAGGGGTGGCCATGGACCCGGACCGGTTCGCCGTGTGGTTTGACTCCGTGGCCGTTGCCAAAGACGGCGTGGCCGTGCCAGGGGCGGAGGAGGCGGCCACAGAGGTTTTCAAAAAAAAGGAATTCACCATCCGCATAGACCTTGCGGCGGGCAAGGGTCAGGCCAGTGTCATCACCTGCGATCTCACCCACGAGTATGTGAACATCAACGCAAGCTACCGGACGTGACATAATGGCTGAAACGCGGCTGCAAAAATATCTGGCCCAGGCGGGGCTGTGTTCGAGGCGCCATGCCGAAGACATCATCCGCGCGGGCCGCGTGTCTGTAAACGGCCGCGTGCAAAGGGAGATGGGCGTCAAGGTGGACCCCTTGACCGACCGGGTGACTGTGGACGGGGCGCCGGTGCGTCCCGAGGAGGAGATGTGGTACATCGCCCTCCACAAGCCCGCCGGGGTGGTTTCAAGCTGCATGCATCCCGGAAAATACACGGTTTTGGACATGGTGGACGCGCCCGTCCGGGTCTATCCCGTGGGCAGGCTGGATGTGGACTCCACCGGGCTTTTACTGCTCACCAACGACGGACGGATTCACCATCGCCTTTCCCATCCGTCCTTTGACCACGAGAAGGAATATGTGGTCGAGGTGGAATGGCCTATTCAAGACCAGGAACTGGAACGGCTGCGCCGGGGGGTCATGGTGCTGGGCAGGATGAGCCGGGAGGCCAGGGTGCGCCGCCTTGGACCTGACCGGTTCACCATGGTCCTCAAGGAAGGCCGGAACCGGCAGATACGCAGGATGGTGGAGGAAGTGGGAAACAAGGTCGCGCGCCTGCACCGGGTGCGGGTGGCGTGCGTGCGTCTCGGGGACCTGCCCGAGGGAAAATGGCGGCGGCTCACGCCGGAAGAGGAAAAGGGCCTTTTGGCCGCGACACGGGGGGAGTGAGGGTTCCTTTATGCCAACGTTCGAGGATTTCAAGCAAAAACGCGAAAAAATCGCTGTGGTTGGGCTTGGGTATGTGGGTCTGCCCCTGGCCGCGCATCTTGCGCGGCATTTTTCAGTGGTGGGGTTTGACGTGGACGCGCGGAGGGTCAAGGAGCTTGCCCAAGGCCATGACAGAACCCGTGAGATGGAGCCGGAGGAGCTTCGCGGGCTGGACCTCCTGTTCACCAGCGCCCCGGAAGCGCTCAAAAACTGCCGGGTGGTCATCGTCGCGGTGCCCACTCCCATTGACGCCCACCGTATTCCGGACCTTTCACCCGTCCATGCCGCCTCCAGAACCGTGGGCGCCAACCTCTCCAGGGGCGCGGTGGTGGTCTATGAGTCCACCGTGTATCCCGGCGTGACCGAGGAGGTCTGCCTGCCCATTCTGGAAAAAGAGTCCGGCCTTGTCATGGGCAAGGACTTTTTTCTCGGATATTCTCCGGAACGCATCAACCCCGGGGACAAGGTGCATACCCTGGACAAGGTGGTGAAAATCGTCTCCGGCTCCGACCCGGAAACAGCCCGGCTTCTGGCCGATATCTACGGCGCCGTGGTCAATGCCGGCATCCATGTGGCCCCTTCCATCCGGGTCGCGGAGGCCGCCAAGGTCATCGAGAACACCCAGAGGGATCTCAACATTGCGCTCATGAACGAGCTTTCGATGATTTTTCACAAAATGGGCATTGACACCCTGGAGGTTCTGGCCGCGGCGGGAACCAAATGGAATTTTCTGCCCTTCCGCCCGGGGCTTGTGGGCGGCCATTGCATCGGCGTGGACCCGTACTATCTCACGTTCAAGGCCGAATACCTGGGCTATCATCCGGAGATGATTCTCGCGGGCCGGCGGGTGAACGACGGGATGGGGAAGGTCGTGGCGGAGCAGTGCGTGAAGCTTCTCATCGCGGAAGGAGGGCGCGTGCGGGGCGCGCGGGTGGCGGTGCTGGGGCTTACGTTCAAAGAGGACGTGCCGGATTTGCGGAACACCCGGGTTGTGGACATCATCGCCGAGCTTAAGGAGTACGGTGTCGCGGTCTCGGTCCATGATCCCCTGGCGGATCCGGAGGAGGCGCTTTCCCACTACGGTCTTGCCCTGTCACCCCTTCAGGAGGCCAAAGGCGCCGACGCGGTGATTCTGGCCGTTGCCCATAAAGAGTACATGGCCCTGGGAACCGGGGGGATTGCCGCGCTTTTCGGGGAGGGTCCGAGGCTTTTGGTGGATGTGAAAGGAATCGTGGACAAAGCGGAGGCAGCCAGGCTGGGGATGCGGCTTTTCAGGCTGTAGGGTTTCCGGCAAGTTGAAAAGGTATTCCTGCTGTCGGCTCTCGGGCAACATGGCTTGCCTCCTTTCCTGGGCGGTTCAGGATTTTTTACCTGAATCACCCGAAGGAGGCAAGGAAATTTAGTTCAAATTGCGTTGTAGGGGTAGGCATTACCGAAACAAAGGATGTTCCGCTCCGAAGGAGCGAAGGGATGCAGCTTGGGGCTTTAGCCCGATATTCGCGATAGAAAAGGTAATTATACTGTTTATTTTATGTAATCCTGGGCCTGAATGCCTAGGCTACGGCCCTTCGCCCCTTCGGGGCGGGAACCTGCGACATATCTGCCGGAGTAGTACTAACTCCTAAGTCCTAAATTCTCCAGCTCCGCCGGTTTAGGGTACTCTACCGCACCCGGAACCGGAGCGATATCCTGCGCATGTTTTGGACCGCGCGGAGCCTTGCGCCCTCCCAGGGCCCTCATCCCTTCGCCGCCCGCACGTATGCCATGCGCAGGTCATACAAAATGCTCGTCAGAAGCTCACCCTCATCCTTTGCCAGATTCCCCCGGGTTTTCTCCTCCAGCATGGCAAGAATATCTATGGTGTGCCGCGCCATGGACAGGTTCTTTTCCGCCTTGCCGCTAATGGGATCCTCAATCTCCCCAAGGGCCATCATCACCGACGAGCTGAGCGACAACACGAACATCGAAAAGTTGACGCGCGGCAATTCCGGTCCCTTCCCGCTCCCGGAGTCCCGTCTGTCTTCGGCTTTTTTCGCGCTTCCGGCCTGTTCCGCGGTGTCCGCCGTCCCTGTGCCCGCTGTCCCGGACTCAGGCTGCCCGGGCGCGTCTTCGCGGGTTTCCCCCTCGGGGGTGAACCGGCGCTTGTCGGACACGGTGAAACCTTTCTTTTCTTCTGTCATGGCAAAAGCTCCTTCCGCGCCGCGCCGCTGCCGGGCGGATTGCCTCCGCCCGGCAGCGTTTGTTTCATGTCAAAGGCCGACATTGACGGCCAAACCGCAAGGATTGATGTCGGCGGCCCGTTTAAGGGAAGCGCCGTTTCCGGAAACGCGCGGCCAGTCCCGGCAGGATTTCCCCGTCCCTTACAAATCCAGCGGAGTTACGGTTTTCACCAGGGGCAGCTTCCGCAGTTCGTCAATAACCTCCTGGGGAATCGGCTGGTCCGCGGCGAGCAAAATCACGTTCCTGTCCCCGTCCTTTTCCTGTCCCACCTGCATACGTGAGATATTGACGTTGTTTTTGCCCAGGCACACGCCGATGCTGCCAATGGCTCCCGGGGCGTCTATGTTGTGGATGAACAGGAGGTGTCCCTCGGGCTCCATCTCCATGCGGAACTTGTTGATGCGCACCACTTTGGGCTCGCTTTTTCCATAAATGGTGCCCGCCACAGTCTGCCCGCCCTTGTCTGTCACCGCGGTGATGGTGACAAGGGTCAAAAACTCGCTGGCGTCCGGGCTCGCGCTTTCACTCACGCGGATGCCCCGGTCCTTGGCGATGGAAAGGGCGTTGACGAAGTTCACATCATGCTTAAGCACGGGGACAAGCAGTCCCTTCATCACGGCGGTGGAAACCGGCTTCATGTTGAGTCCGTTGAATTCGCCGCTGTACTCGATGGCTACCTCTTTCACCGGGCCGTCGGTGAGCTGGGCCAACAGCGCGCCCATTTTCTCCCCCAGCTTGAGGTAGGGACCGAGCTTGGCAAGAAGGTCGCCCGTCACAGAAGGCACGTTCACCGCGTTCATCACGGTGCCGGACTGCAGATAGTTTATAATCTGCCGGGCAACGTCCACCGCCACGTTGGTCTGGGCCTCCAGGGTCGAGGCGCCCAGGTGCGGTGTGCCTATCACGTTGTCCAGCCCGAAAAGCGGAATCAGTCCGGGAGGCTCTTTTTCAAACACGTCCAGGGCCGCGCCCGCCACCTTGCCGCTTTTCAGGGCGTCGTAGAGGTCCGCCTCGTGGACGATTCCGCCCCGGGCGCAGTTGATGACAAAGACGCCGGTCTTCATTTTGGCAAAAGCGTCCTTGTTGATCAGGTGCGTGGTTTCCTTGAGCTTGGGCACGTGGACGGTGATGTAGTCGGCGCGGGCGTAAAGCTCGTCCAGGGTGACCCACTCGAACCCCGCCTTGGCGATGCGCTCGGGCTGAACATGGGGGTCGTGGACAATGACCCGCATCTTGAGGCCCCGGGCGCGGTCCGCGACGATGGAGCCGATGTTGCCGTAGCCCACAAGGCCCAGAACCTTGTTGTAGATTTCCCGGCCTTCGAGAATCTTTTTCTCCCACTTCCCGGCCTTGAGGGTTGCCGTGGCAAGGGGGATTTTCCGGGTAAGGGAGAGCATCATGGCGATGGCGTGCTCCGCTGTGGTGACCACGTTGCCGCCGGGAGTGTTCATGACAATCACGCCGCGCCGGGTGGCGGCGGGCACGTCCACGTTGTCAAGGCCGATGCCGGCGCGGCCAACGACTTCGAGTTTTTTACCCGCTTCGAGGACGGCTTCGGTGACCCTGGTCGCGCTTCTAATGACCAGCGCGCTGTATTCCGGAATGATTTCAATTAATTGTTCCGGAGTGAGCCCTGTTTTCACATCAACCGATATGCCTTCGGCCTTGCGAAACATCTCGACGCCCGCTTCTCCCAGCTTGTCGCTTACCAGTACCTTTTTCATCGTCCCGCTCCCGTGTCCCGCGTGATGGTTGTTCTGTGAGTCCATTTCCCCCTGGCCGCGCCTCCTGTTTCCCGGCAATGGACCGGGGCGCGGCGCGCTCCCGGCGGACCGGGAAGGCGGGCCGGATGTTGCTTAAAAAATGACAACTTATTATGCACTTGCATGGGCTTGTCAAGAAGATATGGGCTATATCTTAAAACTTCCAAACTTCCGGTTCCCCTGTCCCCTGTCTTCCTGTATAGTCGTGGTGTCCGGCGGCGGCTTTCCGTTTCCGGTTCCGCCCGGCGGGCTTGCCGCCGCCGGGCATGACACTTAAAGCCCGCGAGGTGACGCCATGGCGCATGACGAGGACTTGAGGGAAGAGGAAGCGGCGCGGACCATCCACAAAAACGTCCTGTGGTGCGTGGGAATCGGTTTTATTCCCTTCCCCGTCCTGGACATGCTGGCCTTGACCGGGGTACAGCTCAAGATGCTGGCCGAACTGGCGGACCTCCACGGAGTCAGTTTTAGCGAAAACTCCGGCAAATCCGCCATTGGCGCCCTGGCGGGCGGCATTGGCCCCCACATGCTGGCGCGGGGCGCTGTCGGAAGCCTCGTCAAGTCCATTCCCCTGGTTGGAACCATTGCGGGAATGCTCACCATGCCGGTTCTGGCGGGCGCCGCCACCTACGCGGTGGGACGGGTGTTCCACCGGCATTTCGCCTCGGGCGGCACGTTCCTCACCTTTGACCCTGAAAAGGTGCGGGCGTATTACGAGGAGAAATTCGCCGAAGGGAAGAAAATGGTGAAGATTCTCAGGGAAGAGAAGAAAGGCAAGCGGAAAAAGCATGATGATGATTAACAAGGGCCAGGGTGAGGGGGTCTTGAGTTCATGGCGCCGGGGGACAATGGATGCTGATTTACTTTGACTGTGTGGCCGGCGTGAGCGGGGACATGTGCCTGGGCGCCCTTCTGGACCTGGGCGCCCGCTCCCCGGAACCTGAAAGACGCCTGGACGCGGAATGGCTCTTCCAGGCCCTCAAGGCCCTGCCCTTGCCGCCTTTCCGTCTGGAGGTTTCCCGGGAGGCCCGTCACGGCGTCCAGGGCCTGCGTGTCCGGGTGGAGGCCGACGAGCAGGGTGTTTCCCGCGACCAGGCGGAAATCCGGCGCATTGTAGGGGAGAGCGCGCTTCCTCCCTGGGTCCGCGACAAGGCCCTTGCCGTCTTTGACCGGCTTGCCCGGGCAGAGGCAAAGGCCCACGGATGCTCCCCGGAGCATGTGCATTTCCACGAGGCGGGCGGCACCGACGCCCTCGTGGACATCTGCGGCACACTGCTTTGCCTGGACCGGCTTTGCCTGCGCGAGGCCGTGTGCTCTCCCGTCCCTTTGGGAACCGGGTTCACGCGCTCGGCCCACGGCGTCCTTCCCGTGCCCGCGCCCGCCACCGTGGGATTGTTGGAAGGCTGTCCTGTCCTTGGCACCGGCATCCGGCACGAGCTTGCCACGCCCACAGGCGCGGCCCTTGTCTCAACCCTGTCCCGGGAATTCGGTCCCATGCCCGCCATGAAGCTTTGGGGCTCCGGCTGCGGCCTGGGTGCCCGGGATCTTTTGGAACGGCCCAACTGCCTGCGGGTTTTTGCGGGAAAACCCTGGGACACTCTTTTGGAAGACCATGTGGCCGTGCTTACGGCCAACATAGACGACATGTGCCCGGAAATGTACGGCCATGTGTCGGAGCGGCTTTTCGCGGCGGGCGCCCTGGATGTTCTGCTGCTGCCCGCCCAGATGAAAAAGGGGCGGCCCGGAGCAAGACTGGAGGTGGTCTCCCCCCTGGCGGCCCAGGAGACCCTGGCGCGGGTTCTTTTAACGGAGACCACCACGCTGGGGGTTCGGCACAGCGTGTGCCGCAGGACGCTTCTTGCGCGGGAGCCCGCGCGGATTCTGACGCCCTGGGGGGAGATGGGCGCAAAAAGGATTACAGCTCCGGACGGAAACAAACGGATTGTTCCGGAGTATGAGGAGTGCCGAAAGGTGGCCCTGGAACACGGGGTGCCGCTGCTGGATGTGTACAGGGCGGTGGTCCGGGCGGCGGGGGATACGGAGTGAGGAACACGGCGTCCGTCGCCCGAAGCGGCGGGGCGTGGGTGTTTTCAGGGACTGTAACGATGGAGAGGAACCCATGGCCGGATACACGGATTTTCCACTCTACGACTGCTTTTTCGACAAGTGCCTGGTGTGCGGCCTGCCGGTTTTGGAAAAACGCTTTGGCGCCGCCCGGGCCAGGGATGCTACCCCCATAAGCGCTAACTTATGTGAGCATTCTTGCTTAAAGATCTATGAGGATATTGTCGGGTGAACCTGCGCTTCGCGCAGAACCACCCGACCTACATC
>JAGVGH010000143.1 GCA_020057225.1 Desulfobacterales bacterium
GAGGATTTTAGGGGCACTTTTTCATCGCGGGCGCACGCCGTGCGCCCCTACGGTTATGTGACGTCCGTTATCGCTTACCACGGGGCGCTCCGATGGCTCTGGGTTCCATTGCCGTAGGGGCGCACGGCGTGCGCCCGAACAGGGGAATCCCTTGCAATAAGATTATTTATGGATAAGCTCTTATACCAAGTTGCGTTCAAACCCTTAACTCCTGCCAAAGGCTCCCGCTAAAGCTCCCTCTCCCTCTGGGAGAGGGCCGGGGTGAGGGCGTTGGTTTTTTATATGTCTGATTGCACCCTGGTATTAGGTCTGTCCGCGCGTCGCGCCCACCGCGCGCGCCACAATGGTTTTTATCGTACCGATACTCTCTCATCCGCTGAAAAACGTGTTCAGAATATCAATGTAAATCACATACACCATGAGCATTATCAACAGCATCATGCCGACCTGCATGGAAATCTCCCGGGCGCGCAGGGCCATGGGCCGCCGGACCACCGCCTCGTACAGGAAAAACACCAAATGCCCGCCGTCCAGAATAGGCATGGGAAAGAGATTGATAAGACCCAGGGAAACGGACAACATGCCCATGAGGCTAAAGAAGTCAAAGATGCCGCTTTGCGCGTATTTTCCAGCCATTTGAGTGATGCGTATGGGCCCGCCCAGAGCCTCCTTGGCGGAAAGCCGGCCCGTAAAAATGCGCCCAAGTATTTCAATGGTGATCGAGCACAATTCCCATGTCTGCCCCACTGCCCGCCGGGCCGATCCAATAAGACCGTAATTTACTTGCACCGGCTCCCCGGCTCCGCCCGCGATCCCCACCCGATACACAGTGCGCGGGTCGCCTAAAATATCTGTTTCGGTTTCCGCTTGAGCGGTCATGGTGAGATCAAGGGTCTTGTCCTTGCGCTTTATTGTCAGCGTGAGGGGCCGGGGGCTTTCCGACTGCACCAGGGCGGCCATCTCCAGCATGTTGGAAACGGCCTTGCCGTTCACCGCGGTCACGACATCCCCTTTTTCAATTCCCGCCAGAGCCGCGGGCTTGCCCTTCATAACGCCTCCGACCGTGGTGTCGGGCAACAACGCGCCGTAACTCAACAACAAAAAGAAAAACAGCACGGGGGCGAGAAGAAGGTTGGATACCGGGCCGGCCAGCACAATGGCCGCGCGCTGGTAAACAGGTTTATGCGTGAAGGAAAGGGTGGTGTCCTCCAGCTCCTCGGCCTGGTTCGGGTCTTCCCCAACCATCTTGACAAAACCGCCCAGAGGAATCGCCGAAAGACGGTAATCGGTAATACCCCGCCGGGTGCCCATGAGCCGTTTGCCAAACCCCAGGGAAAACACCTCGACCCCCACCCCGCAGAGCCTTGCAACAAGGAAATGGCCCAGCTCGTGGATGAAAATGAGAACCCCCAAAAGGGGAATCACCGTGAGATACCATAAAAAGCTCATACTCATACCTCGCCATCCACGCGGCGCGCCACCCGGGCGCGCGCCCAGGCGTCCGCCGCCAGAATGTCTTCGAGTTCCAGTTTTCCAGGGGCCGGGAAGGCCGAAAGCGCGTCCTCCACAGCCTCCGCGATTCCAGGGAAGGAAAGGCTTCGGTCTAAAAACGCCCCCACCGCCTCTTCGTTGGCCGCGTTGAGCACCGCGGGATAGGCGCCGCCCTCCCGCGCCGCCTGATACGCCAGCTTTAGACAGGGAAAACGCTCTGTGTCCGGCTCTTCAAAGGTGAGCTTTCCCATGGACGCCAAATCCGGCACAAGTTGCGCAAGAGGCAGCCTGTCAGGCCAGGAAAGCGCAAAGGCGATGGGCACCAGCATGTCCGGCACTCCCATCTGGGCGAGCACCGCTCCGTCATGGAACACCGCCATGGAGTGGATGACGCTTTCCGGATGGACAACCACCCCGATGTTGTCAACCGGCACGTCAAAAAGCCACCGGGCCTCGATGACCTCCAACCCCTTGTTCATGAGGGTCGCCGAGTCAATGGTGATTTTTTTTCCCATGGTCCAGTTGGGATGCCTGAGGGCGTCTCCAGGTGTTGCGTTTGCGAGCGCCTCTTTTTCCAGGATGCGGAACGGGCCTCCCGAGGCGGTGAGAACGAGGCGCGCCAAAGCGCTGCGGTCCTGCCCCTGGAGGCATTGGAAGATGGCGGAGTGCTCGCTGTCCACAGGAAGAATGGAAACGCCGTTTTTCCTCGCGGTTTCCGTGACCAGGGCGCCGGCCATAACCAAGGTTTCCTTGTTGGCCAGGGCCACAGTCTTTTTGGCGGAAAGCGCGGCAAGGGTGGGCAAAAGCCCGGCGGCGCCGACCATGGCGGAAACCACCATATCCACATCCGGAAGGGAGGCGGCCTGGGCGTAGCCCTCCGGGCCATGGAGGATTTCGGTCTTGGAATCCGGAAGGAGCGCCGCAAGCCGCTTTGCCCGTGCCTCGTCCGCCACCACCGCGATCCTGGGCGCGTGCAAACCGATTTGGCGGGCCAACAGTTCCACGTTTCCCCGGGCCGCAAGGGCGGTGACCGCAAAGCGGTCCGGAAACCGCGCAACCACCCGGGACACACTTGTCCCAATGGAGCCTGTGCTGCCAAGAACCGCCAGCCGTTTCATCCGGCGCGCCCATCCTTCCACGCGAAAGATTTTAGGCGGTTGTCAGAATTTTTCCGATTCAATGCGCCCCCTGGCTGTTTTAGACTCATGCGCGGCCTGCCGTTGCCCCGGCGAAAGCCGGGGCGAGAGGCTTTTTGCAGACCCTGGACCCCGGCTTTCGCCGGGGCAACGGCAGGCCGCTGGCCAAGTAGAACGCTCAAGCCAATCGGAAAGCTATTCCGACAAACGCTATAAGGCGCGGAGCGCCTTTTTTCGCGTCAGCCGAAAAAGTATTTGCAGCTATAGACCACAGGAGAGGCGAACAACAGGGCGTCAACGCGGTCCAGTATCCCCCCATGGCCAGGCAACAGAGTCCCGGAGTCCTTTTTCCCAAAAGTGCGTTTAATCATGCTCTCGAAAAGGTCTCCCATTTGTCCGGACATGGCCGCAAACACGCCCAGAACAACGGCCCCCCAGAAGGGAATGGCGGGCAGCAGATAGCGGGCGCATAAAAGGGCCGTGAGAATGTCGGCCAGGATGCCGCCAATGGCGCCTTCGATGGTTTTCCCCGGACTGATTGCCGGGGCAAGCTTGTGTTTGCCGAAAAAGCGTCCGGCGTAAAAAGCGCCTGTGTCCGCGAAAAAGGCCAGGGCCACGGTAAGGAAAATCCAGCGGCCCCCGTCCGCTCCTTTACGCAGTAAAACGAGGCTCGCAACAAGACAGGGGATGTAGAGGACGCACAAAAGGTCCGCGGCAAGAACCTCAAAGCTGGCCAAACCCGGGCTGTGCCTGTGGAGCGCACGGGCGGCGAAGACGAACAGGGATATCCAGAGAAGAAAAAAGATGGTCTCGATGGAGCCGAAATGGGCGGCTGCGATGATGGCGGTGGCAAAAAGCTCCGCCCATAAAAAACCCAGGTCCCTGGGACTTGTCGAGAGACCCACGACCTGGTGGTATTCCCAGACGCCGACCATGGTCACGGCCATCATCAGAAAAGTAAAGAGGCGTTCGTCGCCCATGAAAAAAATGTAGAGGAGGACAGGGACGGTCACCAGGGCCGTGAGCCAGCGTTTCTTGTGCTCCGTGAGATCCATGCGCTACTCCCGCGTCTGGTCCCCGGTTTTTCCGAAACGCCGTTCCCGCCGCTGGAAGTCCCGGAGAATCCCGATGTATTCTTCTTGGGTGAAGTCAGGCCAGAGGGTGGGCGTGATGAAGAATTCGCTGTAGGCGAGCTGCCAGGGGAGGAAATTGCTTACGCGCATTTCGCCGCTGGTGCGGATCATAATGTCCGGGTCCGGCAGCCCGGCGGTGTAGAGGCGGCCGGCGAAGATATCTTCGGTGATATCCTCCGGGGAGATTTGGCCTGCCAGGGCTTCCTCGGCAAGCCGGCGGCAGGCCATGAGGATTTCCTCCCTGCCGCCGTAGCTCAACGCGAGGTTAAGAACCATGCCGGTGTTTCCGGCGGTCGCGCCCATGGTGGCGCCCAGCGCCTCCCGGACGTTTTGAGGCAGACGCGCGGTTTGGCCTATGGTCTGAAGCCGGATGTTGTTTTCAAGCATTTCCGCTTTTTCGTTCTCGAGAAAGCGGACAAGGAGCGCCATCAGGGCCGCGACCTCTGTTTTAGGACGCTGCCAGTTTTCTGTTGAAAAGGCGTACAGGGTCAACGCCGGGATACCGAGATCCCGGGTGGCCCGAACCACCATCCGGACGGTCTCGGTGCCCCGCTCATGGCCTTTGACCCGGTTCATGAGCCGTTTTTTCGCCCAGCGTCCGTTGCCGTCCATGATGATGGCCACGTGGCGCGGGAGACCTTCCGGCACAAGGCCGAATTTTCCGGAGTGCGGCTTGCGGTCAGAACTCAAGGATTTCCTTTTCCTTTTTCTGGCAAAGCTCGTCCATCTGTTTGATGGTGCTGTCCGTGAGTTTTTGCACCTGCTCCTGGCCCTTGAACAGGGCGTCCTCGGCGATGTCCCCGTCTTTTTTGAGCTTTTTCAGGGATTCGTTGGCGTCCCTGCGGATGTTCCGGACGACGACTTTGTGCTCTTCGCCGATTTTGTGTGCCACTTTGACCATTTCCTTGCGCCGGGTCTCGTTGAGCGGCGGGATATGGATGCGGATGAGCTTCCCGTCGTTGGTGGGGGTAAGACCGAGATCCGACTTGAGGATGGCTTTTTCGATTTCGGTGATGATGGAGGGGTCCCAGGGCTGGATGATAATGAGGCGGCTTTCCGGGACAGAGATGGAGGCCACCTGGCTCACCGGGGTGGGGGCGCCGTAAACGTTGGGGCGCACACCGTCCAGAAGGGTTGCGGAGGCGCGTCCTGTCCTGACCCGGAGAAGGTCTTTTTTCAGGGCCTCGATGGCCTTTTGCATTTTTTCGGTGGTTTCTTCCTGGACCATATCGAGCATGGGATACATCTCCTTGGCGGGCGGTTGAAAAGCGCGGATAAGAACCAATCCTTGGTTTTCGCGGTGCCGGAAGCCTTTCCGGGCCGGTGTCCGGTTTCCCGGCGGGCGCCTGTGGAAACAGCCGGACCGCCCCAAACGGGCGGTCCGGAGTGTCAGTCTCCAATGTAGGTGCCGATGGACTCCCCGCAAATGGCGCCGCGAATGGCGCCCTGGGTCCGCAGGTTGAAAATGCCGATAGGCAGCCGGTTGTCCCGGGCAAGAGAGATGGCGGTCATGTCCATCACCCGAAGGCTTTTGTCCATGACCTCTTTGTGGCTCGCGCGCAGGATGGGTTTGGCATTTGGGTTTTTTTCAGGATCATCGTCATAGAGGGTGTCCACCTTGGTCGCCTTGAGCAGGATTTCCGCGTGAATCTCCTGGGCGCGCAGGACCGCGGCGGTATCCGTTGTGAAATACGGATTGCCGGTGCCCGCCGCGAAAATCACGACCCGGCCCTTTTCAAGGTGCCGGATGGCTTTTCTAAGGATGTACGGTTCAGCCACCTCGTGCATGTGGATGGCGGTCTGCACCCGCGTCTCCATGCCGGCTTTTTCGAGCGCGTCCTGGAGCGCGATGCTGTTGATGACCGTGGCCAGCATTCCCATGTGGTCCGCGCTGGTCCGGTCCATGCCAAAGGACGCGGCGGAGACCCCCCGGAAAATGTTGCCTCCGCCCACAACCAAGGCGAGCTGCACCCCCAAATCATAGACGGCGCGGATTTCCCGGGCCACATAGCTAAGAAATTCGCCGCTGATCCCAAAGGAATGCTCCCCCGTGAGAGCCTCCCCGGAAAGTTTGACAAGCACCCGTTTATACCGCGCGGAGGTCATGGCAATCACTCGCCAAGCTGGAAACGGACAAAGCGGCGGATCTGGATGTTCTCGCCCGTCTTGCCAATCAGCTCGTTCAGATAGTCCTGAATGGTCTTTTCCGGCGCCCTGACGTATGGCTGGTTGAGCAGGCAGGACTCCTTCCGGAATTTGGCCAGTTTACCCTCGACAATCTTCTCAAGCATGGCCTCGGGCTTGCCGGTTTCCCTGGCCTGGCCCATATAGACCTCCTTCTCCCGCGTGACCACCTCCGCCGGAATCTCGTCGGGGGTCACGGCCAAAGGAGAGCTCGCCGCGATATGCATGGCCACGTTTCTGGCGAATTCCTGGAACTCCTCGTTTTTCGCCACAAAATCGGTCTCGCAGTTCACCTCGACCATCACGCCGAGTTTTCCGCCCGTATGGATGTAGGTGGCGATGGCGCCCTGGGAGGTCTCGCGGCCCGCGCGCTTCTTGGCAAGGGCAAGGCCCTTCTTGCGCAGCTCGTCCACCGCTTTCTCCATGTCGCCGCCTGTGGCCTCCAGCGCCTTTTTGCAGTCCATCATTCCCGCTCCGGTTCTCTCCCGGAGGGTTTTCACCAGCCCGGATGTAATCGCAGCCATGTTCCGTTTCTCCTTCGAGGGCCGCCGCGGAACGCGCGGCGCGCTCCATCAGGGGAGCGCGCCTTTCCGGCCCGTTTGCGCTTTTGGTTATATGCGCCTGGTTGTTAAACCCGGTTGTTGAACAGAGAATGCCCGCCGGTTATTCGCCGGACTCCTGGGAGTCGGCCGGCTCTTCCGCAGCGCCTTTCCGGATGACCTCGATGACGGGGCCTTCCTCTTCCCCTTCCGTCCGCGTTGCTTCGGAACGGGGCTGCTCGCGCTCGACCGGGGCAAAAGCCGCCTTGTCTTTTTCAGCGGCCTGACGCTCGGCCCGGAGTTCCTGGCCCTTGATGCAGGCGTCGGCGATGCGCGAGGTGATGAGACGGATGGCGCGGATGGCGTCGTCGTTGCCCGGAATCACATAGTCAATCTCATCGGGATCGCAGTTGGTGTCCACCACGGCAACCACGGGGATGCCCAGCCTGCGGGCCTCCTTCACGCCGATGTGCTCGTTTTTGGGGTCAACCACAAACAGCGCGTCCGGAAGGTGGACCATGTTCTTGATGCCGCCCAGGTTGTTGTCGAGCTTGATCCGCTCTTTTTCCAGGCGCAGCCGCTCCTTTTTGGGGAACAGATTGATGGTGCCGTCCAGCATAATCTGATTGAGGTAATTCAGCCGGTCAATGCTCTTCTTGATGGTCTGGAAGTTGGTGAGCATGCCGCCCAGCCAGCGGTTGTGGACGTAGAACATCTCGCAACGGTTGGCCTCCTCGTACAGGGTCTCGCGGGCCTGCTTTTTGGTGCCCACGAACAGCACGCTTCCTCCGTTGGCCACGGTGTCCACGATGAAATCGTAGGCGACCCGGAAGAGCTTGACCGTTTTTTGCAGGTCAACGATGTAGATGCCGTTCCTGGCGCCAAAAATGTAGGGTTTCATCTTGGGGCACCAGCGTTTGGTCTGGTGGCCAAAGTGGACCCCCGCTTCGAGAAGCTCCTTCATGGTAACGTAAGACATGGTTCTCCCTTTCTGGTTTTCCTCCGCGGAAAAACGTCCGAAACCCGCCTTGTTGCGGGCACCAGCGGACGCGCCATCTCCGCGTGCGGGTTAAGCGTCCCCTGCGGGGGACACCAATCCGATTAATTACCACAGCCGTTCCGGAGCGGCAAGTTTTTTTAAAAACCCCTCTTAATTTTGGATATCCAGGACGCTTTTTATTGTTGCGCACCAAGCGCCGCGCCTGTATATATGCATTCCGTTTCCACATTCAACCACCCTTCCTTTTTCGCGCGGCCCAATGAACCACCATGAACCATTTGGATAAAAATTCAGTGGTCGTCAAAAACGTGAAAATCGGACCCCAGTCTGTGCCCAATGACGGCACGGGAAGCCTGCGGGTCCGCTGCACGGTGTTTTCAAAAAACGACAACTGTCAAATCTCCTCGGTGCGCCTGGACCTGCGCCATACCTCGCTTTTTCGGGAAGACAGCCTTTCGCCGGACCGGGAGAACCTCCTTATGCCCTCGGCCGAGGGGGATTATTCCGGGGAGCTGCGGCTTCCCGCCCTTCTTGACACTGGCCAGTACCGCCTGCCCATTGTCGCCAACGATTCCTCCGGAGGATGGGGGCGCGGCATCGGCTTTTTCCATGTGTCCTTCCGCCGCCCGGACAACCTCCCCGCCATTGGCGCGCCTGGATTCACAGAGGCGCTCGAGCGCGCGGCCAACGCCGTTTTTGTCCCGGGCAACCATGTGGAGATCCTGGACAACGGCTTGGACGCCCTGGACAGGCGCCTGACTCTCATTCGGGAAGCGCAACGGCAAATCAACGTCGAATCCTACACCTTTGGCAGATTCGGCGTGGGCGGACAGCTCATGGACGCCCTCATCCGCAAAGCCGACCAGGGGGTGGAGGTCAACGTTGTTCTGAACGGGGACACCCAGCTTCCCATATCGCCCCTGAACACGCTGCGCCTCAAATTCAACCAGATTCTCAGCGCGTGGAAGTGGGGCGACGAGCGGGACCGCGGTCTTGAAAAAACCAGCGAGGCCGGAGTCAAGGCCCTGCGCAAAAAAGCGAAAAAGGGAGGGGTGAGCCTTTTGCTGTTTAGCGGCAAGGATATGCGCGCGCGCCTTCCCGGCCCGGCGGATGAAATCCGCGTGCCCGACCATTGGCTTACCCGTCTCTTGCGGGACGAGGAGGAGCGCGGAAAAGACCCGGCAGTGCCCCAGGAATGGATCGCCTCCTTTCGCGGTCCCGGCGGGCTTCCCGCCCTTCCCCTTATGGATTACGCCATCCATGAGAAAATCCTCTTAGTGGACGGCAGCCAGGCGGTTGTGGGCGGCAGAAACATGGAGGACCAGTATTTCACCCTGTGGAAGGACGTGGACCTTTATCTGCGCGGCCCTGTGACAGGCCATATCCAGCGCGGATTTTTTAAAAACTTCCAGGAAATCGCGGGCGCCCAGGAGGCCACCGCCCGACGGCCCGCGCCGCTGTTTCCCGTTCTCCAGCCCGAAGGTCCCCACGCCTGTCTTTTTGTGCAAAACAAACCCTGGACCCGGGAGTACAACTGTCTGCGCGCCTTGGTGCTCGCCATCCAGGCCGCCCGCGAGCGCGTCTGGATACACTCCCAGTACATCGTGCTTCCATCGAGCCTTATGAAGGACGCGCTTCTGGACGCGGCCTCCAGGGGCGTGGATGTGCGGATTTGCACCAACTCGCTGCGCACCAGCCGCATGCTGCATTTTGCCAGCGGCTATTACATTTCCCTGGGATACATTGAGGAGTTGATGGCCGCGGGCGCCAAATGCTATCTGGCCAGCGGCATCGAGGACGAGGAGGCGCCCCAGCCGTACTCCCACCGCAAGGAGTTTCTCTTTGACAGCCGGCTTGCGGCGTTTGGCTCCTTTAACCTCTCCATCCGAAGCTCGTATATTGAAACCGAAAACATGGTGTTCATCCAAAGCATGGACCTTTGCAGCGCCCGGGAAGAGGCGTACCTGGAGGTTCTTGAAAAAGAGTGCGCGCCCGCCACTCCAGGTCTGGTGGCCGAGCACAAGGCGGCTTTTGCCACCCGGACGGAAATCGCCCGGTACTTTGAGCTTCTGTATTGACGGGGCAGGGGAGAAGGCTTTAGACTTTAGGCTTTAGGCTTTAGCGCTTGTTGTAAACGAGCCGTTTTTGAGGGCTATGCTGTTTTCACAGACTTTTTTGTCATAAAATGGGCCTTTCTCCTCATAGCGGCCGCGGTGCGGCAAGGTTTTTGAGATAGCTTGGGGTTTCAACCCCAGGGCGCGTCTTTGGCAACTTTAAACAACAGATACAGGCGTAGGTCGGGGGGTTCTGCGCGAAGCGCAGGTCCACCCGACACTATTATGGTCCTTTTGGAATGGCTTGTTGGGTGAACCCGCGCGCGAACAACGCATTTGCCACAACAATCCTTCTGGCGCGCAGGGAGCCACCCAGCCTACGTTTTAAAACTACATTTTTAACTGCTAAAAATTTAGTATTCTATGAAAAACGCCAAAGTAGAACCAAGAGGGTAGAGACAACCCCATGAACACAGGAGACGGAAAGGAAAAAACCAGGACACTCGTCCAGACCATCGCGGCCTTTATCGGAGCATTGGCGGCGGTGGCTGTTGTGGACGCCCTGTTTTTTGGCATCTGTCTTCTTGTCTGGGGAGAAAACCCCAATATCCGCGCCTTTCTTATCCGGTGTTTTTGGATGGTGATGGGGGTGTTCGTGTTCATCGGGTCCGGAGCCGTTATTTGGGAACGGTGGGAAACCCGTCACCGGCCGGATGCTGAAAAACGGGAGGACACACCCGGGGAGTGATACCAAGGTGCGTTCAAACCCTTAACACTTGCCGAAAACTCCCGATAAAACTCCCTCTCCCTGTGGGAGAGGGTCGGGGTGAGGGCGCGCCTTTTTGGTTATACCTGACTGCGGCTTGGTATGACACCAGGCCGCTTTCATAACCGTAACAGCCGCTGAACCCTTGCCGCACCTCCCTTTCCCTGTGGGAGAGGGCAGGGCGGGGGCCACGCTCCTTGCCCGTGCCGGATTGCGGCATGCCAGGAGTCCGGCGGCGCGGCACACAAGGAAATGGTGGATTCATGGCCGAAGAGGAAGGAATCGTTGACCGGGTGGAAGGCGGCACAGCCTACGTGAAAACCCGAAGAGGGGACGCTTGCGAGCACTGCCACGCCAAGGACGGATGCCACGCCATGGGCGGCGGCAAAGAGATGGAGGTCGCCGTGGCCAACACCCTGGACGCGAAGCCCGGAGACAGGGTGATGGTGTCGGTGGAGGACGGGGCGTTTCTCCAGGCTTCGCTTCTGGTCTATGGCGTGCCCGCCGTGGCTCTTGTGGCCGGGGCGCTGGCGGGGGAACAACTGGGGCCCCTGTGGGGATTTGGGAGGGACACGGTGTCCGCGCTCACAGGTCTTGTGTTTCTCGCGGTGACGTTTGCCGGGGTCCGCTTTGTCGCCAACAGCCTGGGCGTCCGGGAGCGGTGGAAACCCAAAATGCTCGCGCCAAGGTCCAAGGGAGCGGGACGGCCCGCGGGATGCCGGATTTCGGAGGAAGAGGCGGGGGACGACGCCCTTCGTGTGACACCAGAGCGGCTGCGCCCGCCCGGGGATTAGGCTGGGGAACAGGAGATGTGAGGCGGGAGGTTTTGGCGAATAGAAAGAGAACAAACAAAACGGCGGAAGGGGGAATATCTCCCTTCCGCCGGTCTGTTTACGCAAACACCGTGTCCCCGTTGCCGGGGTCCGTCGCGCCCGTTGCTCTTAAGCGCGCCGCCGGTTTACGCCATGCCCTTAAAGCCTAAAAACGCCAGCGCCAAAAGACCCGCTGTGGCAAGGCCGATGGAGGTGTCCTGGAAAGGCTTGGGCACCCGGCCAAGAAGGATGCGCTCCCGAACACCGGCAAAGAGCACCAGGGCCACGCCAAAGCCCGCGGGATAGGCGAAGGAGGAGACCAGGGTTGTTCCGAGCCCGTATCCTTCGTTGATGTTGAGGATGCACACGCCCAGCACCGCGCAGTTGGTGGTGATGAGGGGCAAAAAGATGCCAAGTCCCGCGTACAGGGCCGGGATACTCTTTTTAAGGAACATTTCGACAAACTGCACCAGAGCCGCGATGACGAGAATGAAGGCCAGGGTCTGCAGGTATTCAAGTTCCAAGGGCGCCAATACCAAGTATTGGACCATGTACGTGATGAAGCCTGCCAGCACCAGCACGAAGGTGACCGCCATGGACATGCCTGTGGCGGTCTCCATTTTCTTGGAAGTGCCCAGGAAGGGACAGTTGCCAAGATACTGGGCAAGAAGGATGTTGTTGACGAAAATACAGCCAATAATGAACTTTACGTAATTGACGTCTTCCATGGCTTACGCTCCCCCAGGGCGGAAATGGCCGCCGCTCGTTACTTCTTTCCAAGCATGTTCATAACGCACAGCATAAGTCCCAGGCACACGAATGCGCCAGGGGCCTCGACCATGAACTGGAAGGGCTGGAACTCCGGACCGAACACTTTGATGACGTTCGGTGTGCCGCCGAGGAACGTGCCCGCGCCGAAAATTTCCCGAAACGCGCCGAGAACGCTCAGGCTCAGGGTGTAGCCGATGCCCATTCCAAGGCCGTCCAAAAAAGAGCGGCCAACACCCTGCTTATAGGCGAAGGCCTCGGCCCGGCCCAGGGGGATGCAGTTTACGACGATGAGGGGAATGAAGATGCCAAGCTGCTGATAGAGACCGTAGGTGTACGCCTGGGTAAAAAGCTCCACCAGGATGACGAAGGTGGCCACCAGGATGATGAAGCAGGCGATGCGCACCTCGGCGGGGATGATTTTCCGCAGCATGGAGACGAGCACGTTGGAGCCTACAAGCACGAAAGTGAGGGCGAGTCCCATGCCGAGCGCGTTGTAAAAAGATTTGGTGACCGCCAGTGTGGGGCAAAGGCCGAGCACGAGGCGGAAGGGCGGAATCTCGTTCCAAAGCCCCTTGGTGAATTCCTGCGTGAGCGTTTTAGCCATTGGTTTTCCCCCTGTTATTTGATGCTGATGCTCTGCGCGTTTTTCTCGATGTCGGCCTCAAGCTCTTTGTAAATCTTTTTGGCGGCGTTGGCCGCGAGGCAAACGCCCTTGGACGTGACGGTGGCGCCGGTGATGGCGTCCACATCGCCGCCTTCCTGCTTGACCTTGAAGTCCTGGGCAATGGCGTCACCCTTCCAGCCTTTGGTAAAGGAGTCATCCTTGGCCCTGGAGCCAAGTCCCGGGGTCTCGCTGTGGGTGGTGACTCCAATTCCCACAAGGCTGTCGTTGGTGATGTCCACAGCGAACATGACGCCTATGTCTCCGCCAAAGCCCCTGCCAAAGGTCTCGAAGGCCACAGCCTTGGGCTTGCCGTCCATCACGCCCACAAAAAAGGTGATTTCCTGGCCGTCTTTGTTTTTGAGCTTGAACCGGCTCTCCACAGGGTCGTTGGAAGCGCCCTCAAGGATTTTCCGGATTGCCGGGCCTTGTACGAAGTTGAGCTTGTTTTTCTCAATGTTCGCCTTGGTCATATCCCTGGCGCCCGCCAGAAACCCGCCGGAAACAGCGGCAATGGCCGTGATGACAACAATCATTTTGATGAGATCACGCATGCTTCACCACCTTTCCCAGCGCCTTGGGCCGGATTTTGTCCAGGAGCGGCTGCACGACGCTCAGAATAAGAATGGCATAGACCACGCCGTCCGAATAGGAGCCGATGTTCCGGATGAGAATGCTCATGATTCCAGCGCCGGCCCCGTAAAGAATCATTGCGATGAGGTTGACGGGCCGGGCGGACATGTAATGGACAAGGAAGAAAGCGCCCAGCAGGGTGTATCCTGACAGGAGGTGAACCATGGGACCGGCGAATTTGCCGTCAGCGCCCAGTTTCTGAAAGAGGAGGGAGGTGACCACGATGCCCAGGATAAAGGAAACCGTGATTTCCCAGCGTGTGTAGCCCCGGATGAGGAGATAGAGGCCGCCCAGGATGATGCCCAGGCCAAAGACAGCGCCCAGGGCCCCGGTCTGGTGGCCCATGAGGAGGTCGGTGGCCGAAAGTCCGGCAACAGAGTCAGGGCCCAGGTATTTGACAGCGCCCAGAGGGAAAAGCGCCAGATGGGAAAACTCGTAGTTGAGATACCGGGCGTCGAAATCCATGAAGGCGCCCCAGGACACGCCGAGCACCGCGACGCCTATCAGGGAGGGGTGGAAGGGCGCGCCGCCAGGTCCTCCAAACATCATTTTCCCAACCACCATGGTGACAAAGCCGCCAACAAGCACGCCCCACCAGGGGAAGTTGGCGGGCAGCATCATGCCCATCAGCATGCCGATGACCGCGGCGTCCAGGTCGCCCACCGTGGGCTTTCTGCCCATGGCCTTGGTGAGAAGTAGCTCCCAGAGCATGCAGCAGGAGATGCAAAGCCCCAGAACTCCAAGGCCGATGGGGCCGAACTTGATGATTCCGAAAACGGCCGCGGGAGCCGCCGCAATAAGCGTGTGCAGGTTCCGGGCCGCGATGGTGTCCCCGTTGTGCCAGAAGGGGGCATGGGAAACCACAAACTTGTTTTTTGCCGGCATGGTGTTACTCCTCCGCGCCCGTCCTGGCAAGCTCGCGCTTGGCCAGCATGATGTACTGGAACACCGGGATTTGGGCAACGCACACATACGAGCACAGCCCGCACTCCACACAGGAGTGGAGGTCGTACATCTTGGCGGCGTCCTCGTACAGCCTGTTTTCAAGATACCGGATGAGCATGTTCACCGGGACCCTGGCCGGACAGACCGCCACGCACTCGCCGCAGTTAAGGCAGGGATAATCGCTCACACCCTCGACCGCGGCCTTGTCCTGGACCAGGATGGCGTCCGTGTCCGGCTCCACCGGCAAATCCAGGGAATAGGTGGCGGTGCCCCGCAACGGTCCGCCCAGAACCACCCGGTCGCCGTCACCGGCCGTCACTCCGGCGGCGGCGAGCACGGCGCCCAGAGGCATGCCCACCCGGGCGGCGATATTCTTCGAGGCGCCGTCCTTGCCGATGACCGTGACATATTTCTCCATGGGCACGGCGCCGGTCTCACAGGCCTCCCCCAGGGTGGCCACAGCCTCGGCCGAAAGAACCGCCACTTCGGAGTCCCCGGGGCTTGACCCTGTCGGAACCGTCAGGCCCAGTTTCGCCAAAACCAAGGCGGGCAGCGCCTTGGGATACGCGGTGTCAATCCGCGCCACCTCGCACCCTGTTTCCACAGCCTCATGGGCCAGGGCGGGCGGCACCGCGAACACCATGCGTCCCGGATTCACCATCTCCTTAAGAGCCTTGACTCCTTTGGAAATGGATTTCGCCTTGTCGCGCACCACCTGTTGCCGGGCCGTGACCAGGAGATCCTGGTCCATTCCGATGATGATAACGGTGTTGATTGGTTTGTCAGGGTTGGAAAAAGCCTTGAGGCTCAAGCCCCCCGCGGCGTTTTCAAGGCATTCCAGCGCCGCCCCAAGCCCAGGCTTGGCAAAGAGCTTCTCAGCCTCGCCCGCTGTCTGTCCCTCGAACGTGATGGCGGTCATGGCCTCGCCCGCCGCGCCGGTGTGGGCCTCGATTTTTTGGACCACACCCGCCACCGGAGAGATAACGTATTCCCCGGTGCTGTAAACGCCCACCTTCTGTCCCAGCCTGACCGGATCCCCGGCCTTGACGGAACAGGTTCCGGCGCCCTCGAACCGCCTGGGCACAAACAGCACGGCAGTGCCACAGACCGGGGCCTGCCGGACCGGCGGCGCTCCCTTTGGCAACGGCGTGGCGTCCAGCTTTTGCCTGGTCAGCCCTAAAAATGGTTTCCGAATCATTCCCGCACCCTTCATGTTGGTTCCGGCCATTGGCCCGTCGGGCGGGCCGCCCGGTATTAAAGCATGTGGCACTTTTTGCAGTTCTCCGGCCCCTCGCCCGGGCCTTTGCCCTGTTCAACATGGCATCCGATGCATTGTTGATGGTACGAGTCCATCCGCGCCGGATAGTCCGCGTCCTCCACGTCCTCAGGTTCGTGGCATCCTTCCGCGAGACAGGCGGCGGGCGGTTTTCCGGCCGTTTTTTCCTTCTCGTGGCATTTTCCGCAGCCGGTTGTCGTTTCCCCGTCCTCGGGGTGGTGATGACAGACGCTGCATTCCGTGTCCTCAAGTCCCGCGTGAACCTTGTGGCTGAACACCACCTTGCCCGCGGTGGGCTGGTACAGGACTCTTACGGGTTCTGTTGGCGCCTTCACCGGAAACGCCGCGTAGCAGGCCACGCCCACGACGAAGAACACGCCGATAAGGGCATAGGCCACCACTTGAGTCTTTTTGTTATCCATCTCCGCTTGCTTCCCCTTGTGTTCGTGGAAAACCATCGCGGCCTCAAAGGACCGCCCGTGCCATCCCGAATCCCAAGCGGACCGCGTAGCACAGACCAAACCACCTTTCAACCATTTTTTGTGAAACAGGTTAAAACAAAGCAAAGGGCCGCCGGTTTTCTTTTTCGCGTCCCGATACTTGACCCCGGCCTTCTCGTTTCCTATAGTCCCTTGCACGCGCCCGCGCCCGCTCTTTTTTAAGTCCTTCGGGACAGACGGCGCGCCCCTTACACAATGGAGCCAGGCCATGACCAAAATCGCGCGCATCGAGCTTTTCCACGTGGCAATCCCCTTGCCCGCGCCCTTTTACCCAAGCTGGATTCCTGGGTTTCCCCAGACCGAAAACCGCTTTGACCTGGTTAAAGTCACCACAACGGACGGCGTCACAGGCTATTCCGCGGGCCCGGCCCTGGGCAGGGAGCGCGCCGGCCTGGGCGAGCTTCTCGGATCCTACCTTATCGGGGAAAACGCCACCGACATCCAGCTCATACAGCAAAGGCTGCGTGAAATCGCCTATCTTGGCTGGCGCAACTGGTGGATTGAGCCCGCCTTCTGGGACATCATGGGCAAAATGGCGGGAAAACCTGTCTATGAGATTCTGGGAGGAAAACCCTGCTCCGTAAAACTGTACGCGTCCACCGGAGAGGTGAAAACCCCTGAAAAACGCATCGGGGAGGCGGAACAGCGCCTTGCCGAGGGTTTCAGCGCCATCAAGCTCCGCGTCCATTCCCATGACGAGGCCGCGGACATCGCCCATGTCACCGAGACCGCCCGGGTAATGGGCAAGGAGATGAAAATCGGTGTGGACGCCAACCAGGGCTGGCGGGTTACTGTTGTGAGCGGGGCGCCCCTCTGGGACCTTCCCCGCGCCCGGCGCTTTGCGGACGCCTGCGCCGACGCGGGCCTTGCCTGGCTCGAAGAGCCGCTGCCCATGGACTCCTACGATGATTTGGCGGAGCTTTCGCGGGTGAGCCGGGTGCCCGTAGCCGGCGGGGAGCTGCATTCCCACGGTTATCCGGAACTCGCCATGATGGTCCGCCGCCGCTGCTATTCCATTTTTCAGCCCGACGCCGTGTTTACCGGAGGCATCGCCCAGACATGGGAAGTCATCCGCCTTTGCCGGGAGCACGGCCTTCTCTACAGCCCCCACACGTGGACCAACGGAATCGGTTTTGCCATCAACCTCCAGCTCATGGCCGCCTCGGGCTATGCCGGGGAAAAGGAACTGGAATATCCCATCAGCCCGCCAGGCTGGACTGTGGAGGCGCGGGACCGCATTCTCGAAACCCCCTTTACCCACAAGCGCGGCGTGCTCGAAACCCCGACGCTTCCGGGCTTGGGATTCAATATTGACGAAAACGCGCTGGACCGTTTTGGCCAGAGGTTTTTCATGATGGACAAAACGCGTCTGGTGTTTTTCTCGCTGCGCAACCGGGGGCTCAGGGCGTCCATTAAAATAGACCGCAACCGTAAAAAGCGGATGGCGGGGAAGCAGTAAGGGCCAGGTTTGTCAGAATAAGTCTCCGACAACTATTACAAGAGGGAAGGGCAGGGGGCGCCATGCATTACGAGGGATTCATCATCCGTCCGCCCAGCGAGGCGGGCAGCATTCTTCTCCAGGCCACTGTGGGATGCTCCCACAACAAATGCGCCTTTTGCGGGGCCTATAAGGGGGAACGCTTTAAAATCAAGACGGACGACATCATTTTTGAGGACATCGCCTGGGCCGCGAAAAACTGCCGGCGCCAGGACAGGTTTTTTTTGTGCGACGGCGACGCTTTGGTGATTCCCCAGGCGAGGCTCCTGAAAATTCTTAAGGAAATCCGGGAGAAACTGCCGTGGGTCACCCGGGTGGGCACCTACGCCAACGCCAAGAGCATCCGCATGAAAACGGACGCGGAGCTTTTGGAACTCCGGGAGGCGGGCCTTGCCATCGCCTATATGGGCCTGGAGTCCGGGGACGATGCCACCCTCAAGGCGGTGAGGAAATATGGCGACGCCAAGAGGATGATAGAGGAAGGCGGGAGGATACGGGCGGCGGGGATCAAGCTTTCCATCACGGTGCTTTTGGGGCTTGGGGGCCGCGCGCGGTCCATGGAGCACGCGCGGGCGACCGGGGAGGTTTTGAGCGCCATAGATCCGGAATATGTGGGGGCGCTGGCGTTGATGCTGATACCGGGCACGCCGCTGTACGCGGATTTTGAGGCCGGGCGGTTCGAGCTTCCCGGACCCATGGAGATGCTGGCGGAGCTGGGGGCCATGATTTCCGCGACGTGTTTAACAGACGGGCTGTTTCACGCGAACCATGCTTCCAATTATTTGCCCATTCGGGCGGCGCTGCCGAGGGACAAGGAGAAGAGCCTTGCGCTCATTGGGAAGGCGTTGGAGGGGAAGGTGGCGCTTCGGCCGGAGTGGATGCGGGCGTTGTAGGAGAGGAGAATTTAGGAGTTAGGAGTTAGAATACAAACTGTTTTTTTGTTGTGTTTTCCTGTAATAAAATGCGTGTTTTTCCTCATAGCAGCCGCGTAGCGGCAAGGTTTTTGATTTAGCCTGGGGTTTCAACTCCGGGACCATAGACATGGATTTTGCCCCAATATACTAGTTGACATAATATATATTATCGGACGTTATGGACGCCGCCAAACCCGTCCGTCTCAAATCAACTCTCAACCCTCGGCGTTTTTCAAAATAACTTTCCGTACCCTTGCTCTCTCTCAAGCTCCTTGCTTTTCCAGCGCGCATTGAACCCGGACAAATTTTATGATACCACCTCTCCCCATGAAACCCGCCGCCGCCTCCACAGAACGCCGCGTCCTCACCGTGAGCGATCTCACCGCCCGCGTCAAATCCCTCGTCGAGGACGCTTTCCCCTTTCTCTGGGTCACCGGCGAAATCTCCAACCTCCGCGTCCCCGCTTCCGGTCACTTCTACTTCACCCTCAAGGACGCCTCCGCGCAGCTCCGCTCTGTCATGTTCCGCGGTCACTCCCGCGTCCTCGCCTTTACCCCCGAAAACGGCATGGCCGTCCTCTGCCTCGGACGCCTCGCTGTGTACGAACCCCAGGGACTGTATCAGCTCCTGGTCGAACACCTCGAACCCGCAGGCATCGGCACCCTGCAGCTCGCTTTCGAACAGCTCAAGGCAAAACTCCAAAACGAGGGCCTCTTCGACCCCAAACTCAAACGGCCCCTCCCGTTTCTCCCCCGAAAAATCCAGGTCATCACCAGCCCCACCGGCGCCGTCATTCGCGACATCCTCTCGGTTCTGAGCCGCCGGTTTCCCGGCCTTCCTACCGAGCTCATTCCTGTCCGGGTCCAGGGCGCCGAGGCTGTGGAAGATATCGTCCGCGCCTTTGCCCTTGCCGCCAGGGACGGCTCTGCGGACGTGGTGGTGCTGGCCCGGGGCGGCGGCTCCCTCGAAGACCTCGCGGCTTTCAACTCCGAGCCGGTGGCCCGCGCCATCCGCGCCTGTCCTGTGCCGGTGGTTTCCGCTGTGGGCCATGAGACAGACACCACCATCGCCGATTTCGCCGCGGATGTGCGCGCGCCCACGCCCTCCGCCGCCGCGGAGCTTGTGGCCCCGGAAAAAGCCGCCCTGCGCGCCGCGAACTCCGGGCTTTTCAGACGCCTTTGCGCCGCCATGTCCGGACGCGCGGCCTGGCACCGTGCCCGGGCCGAAGACCTGGGATCCCGTCTAGTACACCCAAAACGCCGGGTTGAGGACGCGCGTCTGCGTCTGGACGATCTCACGGAGCGCCTTTGCGCCACCATGTCCAGGCGCGTTTTACAAAGCCGCGCCCTGGCAAACGGCCTGGGGTCCCGTCTGGTCCATCCCAAACGCCGGACCGTCGAGGCCCGTCTGCGCCTGGACGAGCTTTGCGCGCGGCTTACAGAAACCATGAACCGGACGCTCCGCGCGCGGCAGGAACACGCGCGCCGGCTTGCGGAGCGTCTTATCACCTCGAATCCACCCGGTTTATATAAAGAAGCGCGCGTGGAGGCCCGGCTGTGGAACGGGAGACTCTATGCGGCGATGGACGCGCGGATTGAGAAAGAGCGCGCGGGGCTTGCGGCCCGGGCCGGAACCCTTCAGGCCCTCTCGCCCCTGGCGGTGCTGGCCCGGGGATACGGAATCGCCCGGCTCGTGACCGCGGGCAAAAGACGCCCTGTCATCCGGGACGCGGCAGCCGTCCCTTTGGGCGCCCGGATTGAGATATTGCTCCATAAGGGCCAGCTTGACTGCGTTGTCGAGGAAAGGCACACGGATGAAGAAGATAGCGTTTGAAGCCGCCATGAAGCAGCTTGAGAAAATCGTCCGCGAGATGGAAAGCGGCGATTTGCCCCTTGAGGACGCCCTCAAAAAATTCGAGGAGGGCGTGGCGCTTTCAAGGGCGCTCAACGAGAGGCTGGACGAGGTGGAAACCCGGGTCACGAGGCTTGTCCAGGGGGCGGACGGGAAACCCGAAAGCCAGGCGTTCGAGCCTCCAACCGACAGCCAGGAGAAAAACGCATGAACGCGGAGGAGCTTAAAAGCTACCTCGCCTCCCGGGGCAAGGCCGTGGAGGACGGCCTGGAATATCTATTAAACCAGATTCAAGGCTCGGGCCGTCTTCTGGACGCCATGCGCCACTCCACCATGGCCGGAGGAAAACGGGTCCGCCCTGTCCTTCTCATGGCCGCCGCGGACGCCGTGGGAGCGGACGGCCTTTCTTTTCTTCACCCGGCCTGCGCCCTTGAATTCATCCACACGTTTTCCCTGGTCCACGATGATTTGCCCGCCCTGGACAACGATATGCTCCGCCGGGGACAGGCCACCTGCCACGCCCGCTTTGACGAGGCCACCGCCATTCTTGCGGGCGACGCCCTCCAGACCTATGCCTTCGAGGTCCTCCTCGGTCCGGGCCGCCCCCGGGGCGTGCCTCCGGAGCGCTGGCTGGATGTCGTCTGGCGCATCGCGCGGGCCGTGGGAGTCCATGGAATGACCGAGGGCCAGATGCGGGATATTTTAGGGGAGACCCAAGACCTTTCCCTGGAAGAACTGGAGGCCCTGCACCGCCTCAAAACAGGCGCGCTCATCGAGGCATCGGTCCAGGCGGGCGCGCTTTTGGGCGGCGGCACGGAAAACCAGGTGGCCGCCCTTTTGAAATACGCGGGCAACATCGGTCTCGCCTTCCAGGTGGCCGACGACATACTGAACGTCGAGGGTGACCCTGCCCTTCTTGGCAAGGCTGTGGGCACCGATCTTGGACGCGGCAAGACCACTTATCCCGGACTTATGGGCCTTGATGGCGCGCGGCGGTTTGCGGAATCCCTCGTGGACGGAGCGCTTCGCGCCATCGAGGGCTTTGACGGCAAAAGCGACCCCTTGCGCGGACTTGCGCGGTATATTGTTTCAAGAAAGAAATGAGATGGACGGAACAGAACTCTTGAGCCGTGTGAATTCCCCGGAGGATCTGAAAGCGCTCCCGGAGAAGGCCCTGCCCGAGGTGGCAAGGGAAATCCGAAGGCTGATTATCGAGACCGTCTCCCGCACCGGCGGCCACCTTGCGCCCAGCCTGGGAGCGGTGGAGCTTGCCATTGCCCTGCACCGGGTGTTTTCCTCCCCCAAGGATAAAATCATCTGGGACGTGGGACACCAGGCCTACGCCCACAAAATCATCTGCGGACGCAGGGACCGCTTCCACACCCTGCGCCAGCACGGCGGAATATCCGGCTTCACCCGCATGGGCGAAAGCCCCCACGACGCCTTTTCCACAGGCCATTCCAGCACCTCCATCTCCGCCGGACTTGGCATCGCCTGTGCCAAGGCCCTGCGCGGCGACACCGGCAAGGTCATCGCGGTCATCGGCGACGGGTCCATGACCGGCGGGATCGCCTATGAGGGTCTCAACCAGGCCGGGGACATCAAACGGGATCTCATTGTTGTTTTAAACGACAACGAGATGTCCATCAGTCCCAACGTGGGAGCGCTTTCCTCCTTTTTAAGCAGAAAATTCTCCAACAAGGGTTTTCTGGATTTACGCAAAGAACTCAAGGGCATGCTCAGCACCCGGCCCAGTCTGTACCATTTTATGAAACGGGTCGAGGACAGCCTGAAAGCCTTTATCACTCCGGGCATGCTCTTCGAGGCGTTCGATTTCAACTACTACGGGCCTATCGAAGGCCACCGGCTGGACCATCTTATCCATACCCTGGAGAATGTCCGGGAGCTTGGCACACCGGTTTTGCTGCATGTCACCACCAAAAAGGGAAAGGGCTACGCGCCCGCGGAGAGGAATCCCTCGCATTTTCACGGGGTGGGCTGCTTTGAGGTGGCCACGGGCAACTGTGTGGATACAAAATCCCAGGCCACCTACACCGGGATTTTTGGCGAAACCCTGTGTCGGCTCGCCCGGGAAAACCAGACCGTGGTGGCCGTGACCGCCGCCATGCCCGAGGGAACCGGACTTGCGGGCTTTGCCCGGGAGTTTCCGGACCGGTTTTTCGATGTGGGCATCGCGGAACAGCACGGAGTCACCTTTGCCGCGGGCCTTGCAGCGGAGGGCTACCATCCTGTGGTGGCCATTTACTCGACCTTCCTGCAACGGGCCTATGACCAGATGCTCCATGACGTGTGCCTGGAGGCGCTGCCCGTTACCTTTGCCCTGGACCGGGCAGGCATTGTCGGCGAGGACGGGCCCACCCACCACGGAGTGTTCGACCTTTCCTATCTGCGGACCATGCCCAATATGGTGGTGATGGCTCCCAAGGATGAGAACGAGCTCGCGCGCATGCTGGCCACGGCGCTTGCCCACAAGGGCCCTTCCGCCATCCGGTATCCCCGGGGCGCCGGCCCCGGCGTGGCATTGGACGACACCGCTGCGCCCCTTCCCATAGGCAAGGCCGAGGTCTTGGCTGAAGGCGGGGATGTGGTTCTTTTCGCAATAGGCCGCATGGTCGCGGAAGCCGAAAAAGCGCGGGAGCTGTTGCTGGCAAAAGGAATCTCGGCCACCGTGGTCAACGCCCGGTTCGCCGCCCCGCTGGATACCGGGCTTGTGACAGACCTTGCCCAAAAAACAGGACGCGTGGTCACGGCGGAGGAAAACGTCCTGGCCGGGGGATTTGGCTCCGCGGTGCTCGAAGCGCTTGCCGACGCGGGAATCAGCGGTGTCACGGCCCGGCGGGTGGGAATCCCCGGACGGTTTATCGAGCACGGAGCGGCCTCTGTCCTGCGCAGGCGCCACGGACTGGACGCCCAGGGCATTTTCGGGGCGGCAATGGCTTTGTGCGTGTCCGGGGCTGAAAACGGCGATGGGTAAAAAGATGCGGCTGGACAGGCTTGTCGTGGCCCGGGGCCTTGCCCCCAGCCGCGAGCGCGCCCAGGAGCTTATCGCCGCGGGGCAGGTGCTGGTGGCAGGACTTCCAAGAGACAAGGCCGGATCCCTGGTGGACGCGGAGGCGGGCCTTGCCCTGGACGGCCCTCCCCTGCCCTTTGTCAGCCGGGGCGGGATCAAGCTCGAGCGGGCCTTGGACTTTTTTTCCCTGGACGTTGCGGGGATTGACTGTCTGGACGTGGGCGCCTCCACCGGCGGATTCACCGATTGTCTTCTCCAGCGCGGCGCCCAAAGCGTCATCGCCCTGGACGTGGGCTACGGCCAGCTTGCCACTTCCCTTCGGCAGGACCCCCGGGTGAGGGTCATGGAAAGACAAAACGTGCGTTTTCTCACGCCGGAAATGCTGCCCCGGCGCTGCGGGTTCGCCTCTGTGGACGTGTCCTTCATTTCCCTTCGGCTTGCCGTGCCCCCTGTGCTGGATGTCCTTTTGCCCGGCGCGCGGATTGTATGTCTCATCAAGCCCCAGTTCGAGGTGGGCAAGGGCGAGGTGGGCAAGGGAGGGGTGGTGCGGGATCCGGAGAAGCACGCGCGGGTGACCGCGGAGATAACAGAGTTTTTTTTAGCCCGGGGCCTTGGTGTAAGCCCTGCGGTGGAGTCGCCCGTGCTTGGCCCTGCGGGCAACAGGGAGTTCCTGGCGGTGCTTACCCTGCCGGGATAGGCCCCCTGCCCTGCTTTACAAGTCTGCCGTCCGAAAGCGTATATGAAAAAACGGCTTGACTATGGCGGGACATGGTTTAATATATGAAAGGATATTCATATATACATGAAAGGACGCCCATGCCACTGTCAACACCGCCTGCTGTGGACCAAAAAGAAACCCTCCGCCTCGCCCGAACCTTCGCCGCCCTCGGAGACCCCACCCGCCTCAAAATCGCCCTCACCCTCGCGACAGGCGAAATGCGCGTCCAGGGCCTCGCGGACCTCCTTGGCATTAGCCCCTCGGCTGTCTCCCACGCCCTGCGCCGCCTCAAGGACCTCGCCCTGGTCCGCCACCGCGCCGACGGCCAAAACCGCTGGTACTCCCTGGATGACGGCCATGTGGCCGCCATCCTCCAAACCGGACTCGAACACGTCCGCGAATAACCCACGGAGGCCCCGCCATGACAGAGTTTCTCCTTCACACGCTCACAGGCGCCGGGGAACTCTTTCTCGAATCCTCTGTCTATGTGCTCTTCGGCCTTGCCGTTGCGGGCGCCCTGCGCATGGTCCTTTCGCCGGAGCGCGTGGCCGGGCACCTGGGAAAAGGCCGGATTCTGCCCGTGCTCAAAGCCTCCCTCTTCGGCATCCCTTTGCCCCTGTGCTCCTGTGGAGTGCTTCCCGCCGCATCGGCCCTCCGGCGGCAAGGGGCGGGCAAAGGGCCTGTCGCGGCTTTTCTTATTTCCACTCCGGAGTCCGGTGTGGACTCCATCGCCGTAAGCTGGGCGCTCCTGGACCCTGTGCTCACCGTGGCGCGGCCCCTTGCGGCCTTCCTGACAGCCACCGCCGCGGGACTCGCGGTAAGCTTTCTGGACAAGGAAACAAACAACGAAGCGGCGCCGCCTGACAAAACCTGCCTTGTGGATGGCTGCTGCGACGGCGAAGACTGCCCGCCCGAAGAGCATTCCCGCCACCATTCCATAAAGGAAAAAATCCGCGCGGGCCTTGTGTTTGCCAAAAACGAAGTGTGGGCGGACATGGCGGGATGGTTTTTTGCAGGGCTTCTTTTGGCCGGAGCGGTCATGGCCCTGGTTCCCGGGAACCTCGCCGGGGCGATGCTTGGGGACGGCCTTGGCGCCTACCTTCTGATGCTCGCCGCAGGCGTGCCGGCCTATATCTGCGCGACAGCCTCCACCCCTCTTGCCGCGGCGCTTATCCTCAAAGGTGTAAGCCCGGGCGCGGCCCTGGTGTTTCTTCTGGCGGGACCGGCCACCAATGCGGCCTCCCTGGCCGTGTTGCGCCATATATTGGGAGGCAGGGCCACGGCTTTGTATCTGGCATCCATCATGCTCTTCTCTGTTCTTTCCGGGTGGGCGGTGGACGCCCTGTACGGATATTTGGGAGGTAACGCGCGGGCGGTTTTGGGAACGGCCGGGGAGCTTGTGCCCCTCTGGGCAAAACTGTTAGGCGCCCTGC
>JAGVGH010000146.1 GCA_020057225.1 Desulfobacterales bacterium
CAGTGGTAAGCGATAACGGCCGTCACATACCCGTAGGGGCGCACGGCGTGCGCCCGCGATGAAAAAGTGCCCCTAAAATCCTCCTCAGCAGTATTTAGGAATAAGCACTTAGACTTTTGCAATTACCTCTCCCGGCAATAAAGGGTGCATGCCGTGACCAGAGAATACCGTCCCATACCGCTCGAAGGGGTGACGACCGCTCCCTTGGGGGAAAGACCCAGCAAGGTGACCCGGGAGGCTTTTGGCTGGCCCTGGGAGCCGGGCGGGGGAATTCAAGACTTTCTTTCCCGCCTTCCCCGGGTGCTGGCCGCCAATGATCTGCGCGCGGCAATCCAGGCCGCTGTCCGCGCCGCCCGTGAAAAACGCGTGGTGTTGTGGTGCATGGGCGCCCATGTCATCAAGGTGGGGCTTGGCCCGGTGGTGGTGGACCTCATGGAGAGGGGCGTGGTGAGCGCGGTGGCCATGAACGGCGCGGGCATCATCCACGAGACCGAACTGGCCCTGGCGGGAAAGACCAGCGAGGACGTGGCCGCCCGCCTGGGCACCGGCGAGTTCGGCATGGCCAGGGAAACAACGGAGTTTTTGTGCGCCGCGGTGAAGCGCTCGGCCCGGGAGGACACAGGGCTGGGAATGGCCGTGGGCCGGGAAATGCTCGAACAGGGGCTTCCCTGCACACGGGACAGCATCCTGGCCCAGGGGGCGCGCCTGGGACTGCCTGTCACCGTGCATGTGGCCATGGGCACTGACATTCTCCACATGCATCCCGGCTTTGACCCGGCGGCGGCGGGACGCGCGAGCCATCTGGATTTCCGGTTGTTCGCCTCGGTGGTCGCGGAGCTTTCCGGAGGCGTGGTTTTCAATGTCGGCTCCGCGGTCATTCTGCCCGAGGTGTTTCTAAAGGCGCTTTCCCTGGTCCGGAACCTGGGCCGCGACGCCCGGGGGTTTACCGCTGTCAACATGGATTTTCTGAGGCAGTACAGGGCCATGGTGAACGTGGTGGGGCGGCCCACCATGGACGGGGGCGCGGGGATTCATCTGACAGGGCATCACGAGATCATGGTGCCGCTGTTGGCCGCTGGAATTATCGAGGCTTTGGCCGTGGAGGAATAGCGCATGCAGTGCAGGAACCATCCGGACCGGGAGGCCCGGGTCAAATGCTCGAAAATGGAGACAGGGTATTGCGCGGAGTGTCTGGAGAACTGCGAGGCATGCACGGACCCGTGCGGGTACTGCAAGTTCCGTTCGTCCTGTGTGATTTGGGAGCAGTGCAAGCGAAGCCCGAAAAGGTACGAGATGGAAAGGCTGGCCAAGGGCGGAGGGCGGGAGGGATAGGAATCCAGGGGGCGGAAAGGATGCCCGGGGCTTTGTTTGTCCTTAAATCAATGGCATTGCCTAAACCGGCGGAGCCGGAAAGAAGGCTTAGACGTTAGGCTTTAGGGTTTAGGGTTTAGGCTTTAGGGTTGGCTGTAAACGGCCCATTTTTGAAGGCCGCGCCATTATCCGGGCAAAAAGCGCAAATAATCCGGACATAGAAGAGGTAATTGGAAAATAGGGACACCGTTTCCGTATGTTGCGGAACTTGCGCCGAAGACTCATTCCATCGCAGGCGAAAATCCAGTTTTTTCAATCTGTTATGGATTCCGGCCTGCGCGGGAATAACGAATTGAGGCGCGTCGCCATCCGCAAAAACATCCCATTCGGGAATTTTGCGCTTACCTCAGAATCTATAACGATGGAACCATCGAACGCCTGTTGTTCCGCGTTTATCCGCTTTAGCGGCGGTCTATGCGGCAATATCGTGAAACCGCTGAATCTCTGACACCGCCGCTGTTCCTGTGCAGCTTTGCCGTCGGCCTCTGCCATGCCAAGCTGCCAAGGCGATATCCGCCGCCCTTTCTGTATCCTTTGTTTCCGGCCTCGCCCCAACATTGGGCCTTCACAAAACATTGCGGCGGCGCGGCGCGGCGCCTCCATGCGGAATTTCCGCCGGTTTCACGGCGCGTCCCCGAATAACAGGGCCTGCATGGCTTTCCGGATCTCCCGTGAAGTAATCCCCTCCGTAACATTTGCGGGAAAGTCTCGCTAAATCCCCCTCTTCCTGCGGGAGAGGCTCGGGGTGAGGGCATACCTTTGAGGGCATACCTTTTTGGTTATGCCTGATTGCGGCTTGGTACAAGCGAAATGACGGGAATGAAGATTTGACCGGGTTTTTACAAATCCGAAAATACTGATTGACACTTTATTTGAAAAGCGGTTATTTTTATGACCAATTTAAACTTAAACCGGAACTAAACGTGTCTGGAGGCTTTTCAATGCTCTCGACGATCAAATCCATCCTCCTGGATTTTCAGGAAACCGAGATGGAAACGGGCGTGCCCCGAAGGTTTACGGTCACGCCGGTCAGCGGCAAGGCCGCCGTCGTCATCGGGGTCCGCCGGAGCGGCAAGTCCACATATCTTTTCCAGCGCATGGAGCGGCTCGCGGAAAGCGGTGTCCCAAGGCAGAACATCCTTTACCTGAACTTTTTCGATGACCGGCTCCACAACCTCACGGCTGACAATTTAGGACTGATCGCCGAGGCGTATTATTCCATCTATCCGGAGAAGAAAAACGCCGAGAAAGTTTACTGCTTTTTCGACGAGATTCAGGCGGTCCCAGGATGGGAACCCTTCATAGACAGGATCATGCGCACGGAAAAATGCGAGGTGCTTTTGACCGGTTCTTCTGCCAGGATGCTTTCCAAAGAAATTGCGACCCAGATGCGCGGAAGGGCGCTTTCCTGGGAGATGTTTCCTTTTTCCTTTCGGGAGTTCCTGGACTACAAGGGTGTCGAGTGCGACGCGCCGCTTTCGACAAAAAAGCAGTTCATGGTTCGGAAGACCTTTGAAGATTACTGGAAAACCGGCGGTTTCCCAGAAGTGGCGGGACTCCCCCGGTCTTTACGAATCAAAACCCACCAGGAATACTTTTCCACCCTACTGTTTCGGGACTTGGTGGAACGGCATGACGTTTCCCACCCGAGAGCGGTGAGCGATCTGGCGCACCGGCTTATGGACAACGCGGCCTCGCTCTATTCCGTCAACGGCCTTTACGGGTATTTAAAGTCGCTGGGCCACAAGGCGCCCAAGCCGGCGGTATCCGATTACCTGGAATGGTTCGAGGACGCCTTGTTTCTTTTTTCCGTGCGGATATTCGACGCGAAAGCCACGCGGAGGGAAGGCAACCCGAAAAAGATATATTGCGTGGATCACGCGATGGTCTCATCGGTCTCGTCGGGAATCCTGATCAATTCCGGCCAGTTGTTGGAGAACCTCGTGTTCGCGGCGCTTCGGCGTCTTCATCCCGAAATTTATTATTACAAGACCAGGACGGGCCGGGAGGTGGATTTCATCGTCCCCGCGCGAGGGCTTCCCGGAATGCTGGTCCAGGTGTGCGAATCCATGGCGGAGCCTAAAACGCGGAAACGGGAGATTACCGCCTTGGCCGAGGCCATGACCGAACAGGGCCTTCCAACCGGCATCATTGTGACCAGGAACGAGGAAGAGCGGATTGAAGTTGAAAGCGGGATGATCAAGGCGGTTCCGGCATGGCGCTTCCTTCTCGAACTGCCGGATACGGTGGAATAGAATTATTTCCCAGGGGGCAGGGCCTGTTTTCCGGCGGCCGCTTTTGCGATTGCCTCCACCTGTTTCACAAATTCCCCGTTCCCGCCTCCCGGCGAGCTTTTTTCCGCCTCCAGCGCGGTTTCCCGCGCCTCGTCCGCCCGGCCCAGCGCGGCCAGCAAAGCGGCTTTTGCCCGCATGAGGTCCGTGTTGCCCGGAAAACGTTCAAGAGCCTCCTCCAGGCCGGACAGGCCCTCTTCACCCCTTCCAAGGTTGAGCAGGGCCTGGGCGCGGTGGATGTAAGCGCCGGGAAACGGATGGAGTTCCAGGGTTTTGGTGAAGTCCAACGCGGCTCTTTCGAATTCTTTTTTGTCAAACCAGGCAAGCCCCCGGTTGAAGTAAACGACATTCAGTCCCGGGGAGAGGCGGGCCGCCTGGTTGAAGTCGCTGATGGCTTTATCGGGATTTCCGGCAAGGCGCAGGGCGATGCCCCGGTTGTTGTAAGCCATGGCGTTTCCCGGAGTAAGCGCGATTTCCCGGGAGTGGTCCGCCACAGCCTCCTGGTATTTTTCAAGAGCGGCGTGTACAAGGCCGCGCTGATACCAGGCTTCCGCAAGACGCGGGTCAAGCTCCACGGCCTTGTCGCAGTCCGGAAGCGCCGCCGCGTATTCCTTTTTCGCGCAGAGCGTCCTTGCGCGGGCAAGCCAGGCTTCCGCCTGCCCGGGCCCGAATTCCACGGCGCGGTTGGCGTCGGCAAGCGCCCCGTCCAGCATCCCGGCCTTTTGCCGCGTGTTGGCGCGCAGGGCATAGGCGGCGGGATTTCCGGCCAGGAGGGAGATGGACTTGTCCAGCGCTTTTTGAGCGGCCGCAATGTCCCCTTTGGAATAGGCAAGGGCGCCTTCCTCATACGCCTGCCGGGCGAGCCAGGGAGGGACAAACACGGCGCCCGCCACGCCCAGGCCCAGAAGCGCCACAAGCGCGGCGTTTTTCCACAGGGGCTTTTTTTTCCGTTTAAAGCGGCTGGTTGAACGCATTGCTTGCCTGCCGATACCGTGTGCTGGTGAGATGGTCCGCCTGGGGGTCATCCTGCCTGAAAAGGGCGATGCTTAAAACGCCGGCCCTTGCCCCTAAAGGGAGTTCAAGACGCAGGGTATGGGCTCCGGGGGCACCCAGGTCTTTTCCCCCAAAGCAGACAAACAAGGCGCCCCGGTAGGTGGCTCCCTCGCTGTCCTGGAGGGAGACCGGGGAAACCATGCAGGAAAGGCCGCCGGTTGTGTCAAGGGAGTACTCCCTGCCCAGGCCAAGGGTTTCCGCCGAGACAGGGGCGATATAGTGGGGCTGGACCAGGACGGCCAGGGTGGCCTTTTCAGGCGGAATTGCGCGCGCCGGGTTCATGAGGTCTAAATGGAGCGTGATGGTGAGGTTTCCCGCGTCCTCCTGGGCGCTGGAGACGGAAAGAACATACGCGTGGCCGGAGCCTGGTCCAGGAGCCTCGACCGCGGGCACCCCCGCCGCAAGGACCGCCCCGGCCAGCAGGGCCGCCGCAAGGGCCGGAAGTATCCGGCGGGCTGTTTTGAGGGGACGCATGGATTACTCCACCGTTAGAATGGGGATGTCCAGTTTTTTTTGCTCAATCAGATTATCGCATTCGTATTTGAGGGCTTTGCCCCGTGCAAGGGACGCCCGCATCTCAAGGAGGCGGGCCTCGTCCAGGGTCTTTTTTTTCGCCTCCGCCAAGTCTCCCGCTGCTTTGTTGAGGGTGCGCTCGCGGAGATCCCTGTATTTGTCCGTCAGCGTGTTGCCCCCTGGAAAGCCCGCGGTGAAAAAGCGGAAATACATTTCCCACGCCCGGCGCATTTTGTCCACATCCCTGGGTTTGCCGGTTTCTTTAAGGTCAATGAAGGTGCGGTACTCCAGGAGGCTGTTGGCGCCTTTGGAGTAGGCCCGGGCGAGCGCGGCAAGGTTTTTTCCGTCCATGTGCCCAGGGGGGGCGGCCGCGTTAGCGGCGGGCACCGCCGGGGAGTCCCATCCCAACGACTTGAGGGTGGCCACCCGCACGGTCTGGCCGTCATGAATCATTCCAAGGCCGTTGTCGGTGAGCACCTTCCGGAGCACATCCTCCCAGGGCGTCGGCGTCACGAGTTTGAGGCTCACCTTGCCTGTTACGCCTTCCTCGACGATGAAGTCCTTGCCGCTCACCGCGGAGAGCACGGCGAGCACCTCGGAGAGGTCGGCGTTGTCAAATGTGGCCTGGATTGTCTGGTCTCCCGGGGCAAGGGCGGGGGCTTCCATAAGCGCCGGACCGTCAGGGGCCTTGCCGGCGGGAGGCGCGCCCGGCAAGGAAGGGGCGGGGGGAAGCCCGGTTTCAACGCTGGCAACGCGGTCCTTGGGATAGCCTACAATGGATCCGTACAACAGGCATTTGACCTGGTCTTCCTCTTCCCACACTTTTTCCGTCTGGATGACCCGGCCGGTTTTAAGGATGATGGCGTCGGCTGCCGCCGGGGCCGGAGTGGCGGCCCACAGGACAAGGCAGGCCAGTGCGGCGCCCGCGGGGATTGCGATGGTGCGCGGCATGTGGTGTCCCTTTCCCGCCGGACCGGTTCCCGGAAACGCCGCGCCCAAGGACGCGCGCGGAGGTTTACAGCGCGCTTGCGCCATTGCGGAAAAACGCGCCTCCACCACGTGTTGGCCGGGAAAAGATCCTGTTCAGCAAGTTTGCAAGAAGTCCCGCGTCTTTCATAAAACAAAAAAAGCGCCCAGTCAATGATTTGTAAATAAAGCCCTTGGAATTTAAGGGAAAGATTGTTCTTTCCCGAACAGATGCTTTTCGGCGCGGAATTCCTGAAGCGTTCTAACAGCTTGAAATCGAAGGAAAATGGCGGGATGGAAAAAATGTCGGCGCGGTCCGTTGCGCCTCGCTTTGAAACCCGGGGCGAATGGAACCGGCCCTCTAAACAAGTGGAGCGTTTATCCGGAGGAATATTTGGAAGGCACCACGGTTGCCGGGAGAAATACTGAAAAAACGGTTCCTTCTCCGGCTTTGCTTTCGGCGAGAACATATCCGCCAAGTTTCCGCACCATTCCCCGGGACACGGAAAGCCCAAGGCCAGTCCCCTTTCCATTGGCCTTGGTGGTAAAAAACGGGTCAAAAATACGGGGCAGAATGTGTTCGGGAATGCCCGGGCCATTGTCCCGCACCTCCACCACAACGTATCCGTCCTCCTTGGTTTTAAAGGTTGAAACACGGACCGTGCCGTGGGGAGGCAGTGCGTCCACCGCGTTTAAAATGAGGTTCACGAAAACCTGGTGCAGCATCTGGGCGTCCCCATGGACTGGCGGCAGGGGCCCCTGGAATTCTTTTTCAATTTTGACTTTCGCCATTTTGGCCTGATTGACCACAAGCCGTATCGTATCGTCAAGAATCTTCTCGATTTGGAGGGGCCGTATCTCCATTTCGCTTTCCCGTGCGAAATCGAGAAGGTTTCTTACGATTTTTTGGGAGCGTTCCGTCTCCGCGATAATGTCGTTTACCATGGAGAGTTTTTCCTTATCGTCCAGAGTGCTGAAATCTTCCTCTAGCATTGTTGCGGTAAGCATGGTGTTGTTCAGGGGATTGTTGAGCTCGTGGGCCACGCCGGCGACAAGGGTGCCCACAGCCCTGAGCTTGTGGGATTCAACCAGGATGTTGTGGCGGCGGTCCAGCTCCTGGATCATCCGGTTGAAGGCCGCCGCCAGCATGGAAAACTCGTCCCGGTATTTTCGTTTTGGCACGATAGGCGTGAAGTTGCCCCTGCCGATGCGCTCGGTGTATTTCTTAAACCGCGCAAGGCCGCCGAGAATCTGCGTTTTGATGAAAAAGGCAATGAAAACCATGAGAACAACAAGAACAGCCAGAAAGAGAAAAGGAATTTTTCTGGCCTGACTGAGCATCTTTCGGACCGATTCGCGCTCTTCTCTCTCAAATTCCAAGGCCAGGGAAATCATCTGGGAGCCGTGCTCCCTGAGTTTGGGTTCAATGTCCTGCCTTTCCAGGGGGTCTCTTTTTCGTCCGAGTTCCGTCAAAAGGCTGTGATACTCCCGGGCATGCGCCTTCATGATGGCAAGAGCGGACGCGCCCAATATATTCCCGATGGTTTCCCCGTTTTCCATGAGAATTTGTTCGGCGTTTCTCAAATGCTCCATGGCTTCCGGAAGGTTGGTTTCATAGAGAAGAAAATTTTTCTCAAAGCGTCTTGCCTGTTGGATTTCAATACGGTAATTACCCGATGTTTCGAGAAAAACAATTTTTTCCTGAACAAGGGCCGCGATGTAGATGGACCAGATGGTGATGGCCGCGCACATGGCGAAACTCAGGGCAAACGCCATGACAAGGCGGGTTCGGATGCTTATGGAGGGACGCTCAAACAGGGCGATGTTTTCAACAGGCTCGCCCTTTTCCGGATAGGGAAAGGGCATGAAATCGCCGACTGCCACTTCCTTCCTCGTCCGCATGTTTTCCCGTAATTGTTCCCGTTCCATGGCCGCCTCACGCGAACGCCCGGAAATTGCCGCTCATAAAATGCGCGGAGAATCCGGCAACATCGTTTTCATTGCACATGAGCAGGTCGAGCTGCCGCGCGCACACCATAAGCCTCCCAAGAACCGCGAGGGCCTCTTTGGAATCGTTTTGCGGATACCGCCGCATCCAGGCGGTGATGAGGTCTCCCTGCCGGTCCACGCCAAACCGGGACTCCCGGAGCACCCTTTCAAGAAAACGCGCCCTGAGAGTCCTTCGCTCGTCGCTGGCCCCGCCGTTATGGAAGCGGAAGTGGACATAGTTGTTTTGCCCTCCGGGGCCCACAAAGGCGTCCACCATGGCGTAGTGGTAGGCGAACCGGGCGTTGAAATTCATATACTCCGGAGCCACGATGAGATAGTTGGGGTCTCCTCCCCGCCGGGGTCCCTTAAGGCCGCCAAGCACCTCTTCCTGAAACCCTCTGGGCATGCCCGCGAACTCTTTGTTCCATCTGTCGGGCCAGGCAAGGGCAGGATCGGCGAATCCCTTCCACAAAGCCTGGAAGGGCGTGCTTTCCACAGTCTCCGGAGGCACGGTCTTTTTGTCTGTCCGGATGGCGCCCGCAATGTCCAGGACGTAAATCTTCATGGGCAGGCGGGTTTCCAGGCGTCGTGTTTTTTTCTGGAACGGCCTGCTGTGGGCGTCGCCAAAGCGGAACATGTAGCGCACACCCATTTCATGGACAAAGCGGATTATATCATGAATGGAGCGGCAGGCCTTGGGGCGGAAGGAAGAGACAAACGGATCCACAAGGTTCAGGGCCAATACGAGGCCGAACAGGGGATTTTTCCCGGCGCCTCCGGGGGGCCGGGACAAGCGGTCAAGAACCCGCTCCCTGATACCGGGCCAGCGGGATCCCGCGTGGATTTTCCGTTTGGTCGCGTCCACGCTGACAAGCATCCCTTCTTCAAGGCGTCTTGCTGTCACTCCGACATGAAACACCGAGGGAATGGAAAATTCCCGCGCCAAGGTCGCCAGGTGTCCGGTGAGGCCTCCGGCCTCCGCAACAAGGGCGGCGGCGTTTGGCAAAAAAGCGGCCAGTTCCGGGGCCGGGCTGTCCACCACGAGCACAGCCCCTTTGGGAACAGGCCGGGTATCCGGACCTGAGCGCCGGGCCACAGGTCCCTCGGCGCGTCCGGGAAAAATGGTGACGCCTCCCTCGATAAGCGGCGGCGCTCCTCCGGCACGGCCTTCCCTGCCGGGTTCGCTTTCCCCCGGACGCAAGGGCCTGCATTGAAGCAGCCAGAGACGTCCGTCCCGGCCGGCTGCCCATTCCATTTCCACCTCGGCGCCGAGCGCTCGGGCCGCCCCGTCCGCCAGTTTTCCAAGTTCGGAGAGGGTATCCTTTGTCACGTGCGGAACCTCGGGGCCTTCGAGCACCTCAAAAGCCCCGCCGCGCGCAAGGTAAAAGATGTCCGGACGGATTTCGCCCCTGACCACCGCGTCGCCCAGGCCCGCCGCGGCGAACACCGCCATCCGGCCCCGGTCTTCCCCGGTTGTGTCCATGGAGTACAGCACTCCCGCGGCTCTGGGTTCCACCATGGGCATGAAAAGGACCGCCATGGGGGTGTCCGCCTCCCGGAAGCCGCAGGCGGCCCGGTAGATGACAGCCCGGTCTGTAAAGCGTCCGGCGCATACCGCGCGGTAGGCGTCCACCAGTTTTTCCGGAGGCACGCGGAGCTCTGTGTCAAACTGTCCGGCAAAGGAAAACTGTCCGTCCTCGCTGGTGGCGCTGGAGCGCACCGCCCATCCGGAAGGCCCGGCATCCCCAAGAAGCCGGGCGTTTTCATAAATGGCCCGGCTCACCGCCTCCGGCACTTCTGTGGCGAGAATCGCGCTCCGTATGGCCTCGGTGGTCTGGTGGAACCGGGCCGGGTCGCCGAACGGGTCCAGGTTGCGCGCCAAGAGCCTGAGCTTTTCGGAAAGGCCGCTTTCATCGAGAAAGAGCCGGTAGGCGGCCGTTGTGAGCGTAAAACCCGGAGGCACCGCGTCGGGGAAGACGCGCCGCAAGGCCGCGAGTCCTGCGGCTTTTCCGCCCGCAAGACCGGGTTTTTTGCTCTCCGCGGCATCAAGGGACACCGCAAGAGGCTGGTTTTTGTAGCCCGGCGCCTGATGGAGAGCGGCCAGCGTTTCAGTCCGGATTCCCTCCAATACCTTGTAAAGGGACAGATACCGCCCTTCCGCAAGGATATTGAGTTCCTGGACCATGAGAAGGGTTTCGGAAAGAAGACGCTCCACAGGCCGCCGTATCCTTTGGTCGGAGTGCGGAAGATGATTCAGGTCCGCCTCCAAATCGGACAAAAGCTGAAGGACGTGCCCGTTTCTGTTGAGGAGGGACCGGAGCGTCTCATACCGCGCCCGAAACCCGGTTTCAGGTTTCCTGAATGAGGAAAGAATGCCCAACGCCATGGTGTCCTCCTGGTTCTCCGGCGGAAGCCGGTGTCACAAGGGCGTCTTACGCCCGGATTTCCCTCGCGGCTTTTTCGATGACGGCCCTGAGGTCGCCGGGCTTGAAAGGCTTGGCGATGAAGTCGAAGGCTCCTTTGGCAAGGGCCTCCCGGGCCACCTCCACAGTGGCGTATCCGGTGATGATGATGACCTTGGTTTTGGCGGAGCGGGCCAGAACCTGCTCCAGAACCTCCAGGCCGTCAATCCCGTCCATCCGGATGTCTGTCACCACGATGTCAAAGGGCGCCTCGCCAAAGCGCTCCAGGGCTTTATTAGGCTCTTCAAAGGTCTCCACCGTGTCCCCGTCTTTCTCAAGGGCCGGTTTGAGACGTTTCCCCACGATGTTCTCATCATCAATGACCATGATACGCAGTTTCTTTTCCATGCCGCGTTCCCCTTCCTTGAATGACGCGGGGGTCAGGCCCAAAGGGCAGCCCCCAGCCGTACCAGGCATTCCTCGATGTGGCGCGCGGGCACGCCGTACATCCAGGCCATGTGTCCAAGCCGTGTTTTTTCCGTGCGAAGGTCCCGGGGCGCTCCGTTTTCAGGGAAGACCGGGCGCCTGGAGTACGTGAAAACAAAATCGGAATCCTCGTGGCCGCTCAGGGTGGCTTCCATCCGCAAGCCCGCGGAGGGGTCCAATGCGCGCAGACTCAAATGCGCTCCATCGGCAAGGGCCAGCCAGCGCGCCCCTGTGTTCTTTTTCTCCAGGTCTTCCGCTCCGCGCGTTTCCAAAAGCATCACACCCAGTGGCGGGCACGCCGTCTTTTCCCCCGGAGCTTTTTTACCGGATCCCGCAAGATCAATGACCGCGAGGACAGCGGGCCCGTTTTTTCCCGTGATTTCAAGAAAGGAATCCGCAAGGTTCAAACAGGAGCCGGTAACAAGTCCCGGAACAGCGCGGTCGAACACTTCCCCGAAAAACTCCGGGAACAGGCTTTCCCCCTTGCCCGGGCCCCCTTCCAACCAGTCAAGGATATGGGAAAGCAGCGCAAATTCCGGCTCCATCCCCCCGGGTGTCTCTTTCCCGGGCGTTGTTTCGGCCACCTTCCTGCCCGAGGCCACCAGGCTGTCAAGGAGGCGGTACAGAAAATCCGCCTCGCCGGGGGAGAGCACGGTGGCGTCAAACGCCATCATCCCCGCGCGTTCCAGCACGTCATCCATTACAGAGAGCGCGTACTGGCGGTCAAAGATATACTCTCCTTTGAGTTTTTCCCGTCCGTCCGCCAAAAGGGTCAGGGCGGCCCGGGTGTTTTCGAGGAGTTTACGAAACCTAATGGTTTCAACACGGATATCCAAGAGAGTGGCGCCACTTGTTTTCGCGCCGATTTTTTCCAGTATCTTTCGCATATCGGCCCTGCTTTCAGGTGGCGGACCCCGCCGCGCGCTGAACGACGGGGGCCGGGATTTGTGTCGTGAGGCTCGCCTGGATTTGCCGTCTCTGGAGCCATGCGCGGAACACAAAGACCAGAATGAGCACACCTCCCGCGATGCCGCTCACATACAGCATGGCCTTGCTCGTCCCGTTGAGCCAAGCGTTCCAGGACGGGTCAAAGCCCAGGAAGCCAAGCTGCTGGAGGTACATGGGGATGACGATGGCGCGGCTTATGACGCATAAAAGGATGATGACCGCGGTCACCAGACGGATAAACACCTCCCGGACCACTTTGGTGCCGTAGGCGCCTATATAGACTCCAAAGAGAGACCCCGCGAAAAGGAGCAAGGTGAGGCGGATGTCCACCATGCCTTCGAAGGCGTAGTTAAGGGCGCCAAAGGCCCCCATGAACATTGCAAGATAGAGCTCGCTTCCGGCGGCGACAGCGGCGGGAACTCCAAAGACGTAAATCATGGCCGGGACTCCGATGAATCCGCCGACGCCAATAGTGCCCGCCAGATATCCGGTTGCAAGACCGCAGATAAGAATCACCCAGAGTGAGACATTCACGTCAGCGACAGGAAAATAAATAGTAGGATAAAGCCTTAGTTTGTTGAGAAAATCCACAATGCGGGTGGAAGGCCCGGCACCCTTATCCTTTCCGGAACCCATGGCGTCCCTGAGCATGGAAAGGGACACGAGGGTGAGAACACCTACGAACACCAGGCTGATATACAGGTCGGCGCCGGCGCCCTTGACCGCGCCGTGGGAATCCCCGCTGCCGGTGAGCAGTTTCATCACCCAAACCGCCAGACGGATACCCGCCGCAGCGGTGATGAGCATGAACAACGAGAGCTTTTTGTCCACGTTTCCAAGCTCTCCGTGTTTCTTGGAACCCACCAGGGCCTTGCCGAATTTGTGGGTGATATTGCTGGCCACCGCCACAGGCCCCATCACTCCCAGGTTCATCATGCCGGGAGTCATGAAAAACGCGCCTCCCGAGCCGATAAAGCCGCTCAGGATACCGCCGATGAAGCCAAGCAGAGCGACCTGCCCGGCAATAGACCAGGTTATGGGCACGAAGAGTTCTCCAATCACGGTCTTCTTCTCCTCTTCTAGAGCGTTTTACAGAATTCCGTTCCGGTTCAATGCGCCCCGGGACGCCCAAATCCATTCGCAACAGGCGCTGTCCCGGCGGAAGCGGGGATCCAGGTTTTTCCCATGCGGTTCTGGACCCTGGACTTTGCCGGGGAGGCGGCAGGCGCCGGTCAAGCAGGACAGTCAAGCCAATCGGAAAGGTATTCTGACAACCGCTCAAACAGCCGCCAGGCCGATCCCGTCCTGTTTTCCGACATCCGCCCGGGCAAACTCACTCCAGCTTCACCAGCTTAAGCGCGTTGTGGGCAAATCCCCCGATGACAATCGCGGCAAACGGCGCGAAAGCACCTACCACAACTGCGGAGAGAATCCTGCGGGTGGTTCCGGGCGCGGCCAGAAACTCGAGAATGCCCTCCTGAAAATAAAAGACACCCGCATAGAGAAGCACGGTGGCGGCCGCGTAAAAAACCATGGATATCCATTGCTTTGCGCCAAACAAATACTGTTCCTTCAAATCCTCGGTGCCGATAACGGGAATACGCATCTGTTCATTCAGGAGGCTCACGAGGTCCCGTTTGAGCCTTTTCCGTACCGCAGCGCCGCGGGAAAGAAACACGTCACCAACCACCACAAGGCTGTACTGTTCCGCCCGGGCAAGCTTTCCCGCCACCGCCAAGCCGTCTCCCACCAGGGTGCGGACCGCCCCGGCCCTGCCCACCTGGATTAGACGCTGAAGGGTCTCGGGCACTCCGCAGCCCTGGTCCTCGCAATCCGGCATATCCGGCGAATCCTCCAAAATACCGCCGGTTTCGGCCGGGGCGCCCGTTGCGGGCAGAGGCTCCGCATCTTCCCGCTCGGATCCTTCGGGATCGTCCACCAGCCGCAAAAGCTCCACTGCGGCGTTCCACTTCTCGGCCACTTCCACAAGGTGCCCGAAGGATTCCGTCTGGGGGTCGAACCGTTCCTGAATATACAGGATATTGGTGGTCGCCACCGTGCATACCAGGGAGCGCATTCCTTCCAGCCCTTCGAGCACGGATGGAATAACAGGCGCCTGACGGGCGTGCCGTGGAAGATAGACCACCGAAACATCGCCGTCTTTCACGGAAACTGTGACTTTGATGTCCCGGGTTCTCTCATCTTTGCCAAGGGCCAAGCGGCACCGGGTTCCAAGGAGAAGGTCTTTGACCACCCTGCGGGACGCCGGGGTCGGCTGGAACTCCGGGAGCTGGGCCATCTGGGTGAGAAGTGTGGCGGAGTTCTCCACGGAAAGATGGGCGGAGTTGATGGTGATGTCGTACAGGGCCGGATTGTCCCAGTTGACATTGTACATAAACCGCGCCCAGCGCCTCCGGTCCTCGTCCACATCCTCCGTGTAGGCCCTGGCCTTTTCCCAGGCAAGATTCATCCGCCGCATGTTCATCGTCACGCGTTCTTCAAAGTCCGCGATGGCCCGCACCCGGAGCACGTGGGTAAGCCCGGGCAGCACAAGATGCCCGGTCCGTCCATGGTACACAATCCCTCCCGATATGGCGCGCCCGCAAAGACTTGCGGAAATAAACGCCTTGAACCGGTCCATATCGAGCGCCAGTTGCTCGGAAATGTTTTGACGCTTCAAGATGGCCGTTTCGATCTTTCCCACAGGAATCCCCTGGGCTGTTGCCAAGTCGGTCAGCTCCTCGCGGGACACACAGGCGTACCCGAGCTTTTGCGCGAGCTTTTCGGCAAGCTGCCTGCCATAGCGGACACTCTCGCGCGAGATGCAGATGATTTGCATGGAACACACGCCTCCCTTCAGGTTTTCCTCTTGGTCGGTACAATTACAGGGCAGCAAAGCCCCCCCGCGACACGTTTCAGCCAATGTCCTGATTTTCCACGGCGGCCCCCCGACATGGCCTCTTCTCCGCTTCCCCATACAATAGCGGCAGGAGGGGGGATTCCTGCCAGAAACTTGAGGAACTCCGACGCGCTGTCCCCTTTCCGCGCGTCCACTGACACCTCGATACCTTTCCCGCGGACCGCCTCCAACACAGCGGCCAAGAGGTTTCCCCTGCCAAACGAACCGCTTTTTTCTCCGTCCCCGCCAACCATCAGGACCAGAAGCCCCTTTTCCATTCTTTGTGATATGCCTATCGCGTAGCGGACGCTCTCCTCGCGGATGTCCCCGTTTTCAAACAGAAGCACGATGTGTCGCGTGTCCGCCATGTTCCCTGTTTCCGTAAAGGCATGCGGGAGACGCGGGCCAGGGCGCGTGAGGAAACCCGCCGGATGCTTCCAGGTTTTGGCCTTTCCAGATGGATTGCGCGGTTTATCAAAGGGTTGAAGCGCTGCCTGGGTATATGGCAAAGGGTGTGCCAGGAGGCTTTTCCGCAGAAATATGTTTAAAATCAACTATTTAAACGTTTAAGGCGGTGTTGCGGAACCGTTGCGGAATGCAACATGAAGAGGGGTGAAGAATGGAATGCCTTGTTCGTGTCAGCGGCGGGGCCTTGATGCGTTACGCAACGCTTCTTGTTGCAAAACGCATCATGGCTCTTCATCAAAGGCGCCCTTTTTCAGCTTCCTGTACAGGGACACCCGGTCTATCCCCAAAATCCGCGCAGCCTCTGACTTGTTGTGGCCTGTCGTCGCGAGAACCCATTGAATGTACTCCCGCTCCACCTCCTCCAAGGTCCGGGGCCGGGACTCGGCGCGGCGGATGGAAAAGGCGTTGAATTCGGCAAGGTCTCCGGGCAGGTCCCGGGTCTCCACCTGGGGCCCGGTGGCAAGGGCCACCGCGCGCTCGATGATGTTTTCAAGCTCCCGCACGTTGCCCGGATAAGTGTAGCCTGAAAGCAGGTCCATGGACTCTCTGGAAAACCCGGCCAGGGATTTTCCGGCGCGCGCGGAGGCCCGCTTGAGAAAAAACGCGGCCAAAACGGGAATGTCGCCTGCCCGTTCCTCCAGGCTGGGGAGCCTCACAGGAATGACATTGAGCCGGAAATACAAATCCTGTCTGAAAATGCCCGCGGCGCACAGGGTTTTGAGGTCTTTGTTGGTGGCAGAGACGAACCGTATGTCAACCGGCACCGGGACAGAGCCTCCCACCCTGAGCAGTTCCTTTTCCTGAATCACCCGCAGGAGTTTGGCCTGCATGGAAAGCGGCATGTCGCCCACCTCATCCAGAAACACGGTTCCGCCTCCCGCGCTTTCCAGAAGTCCCGGGCGCGTGGAGGACGCGCCGGTATAGGCGTCTTTTTCGTGGCCGAAAAGCTCGTTGGCAAGAAGCTCCTCGGTGAAAGAGGCGCAGTTGACCGCCACGAAGCGTTTGCTTTTCCGCGCGCTTGTCTGGTGAACAGCGCGGGCCACAAGCTCCTTGCCGGTTCCGGATTCCCCGGTGACGCAGACAGGGGCGTCCGAGGAGGCGATTTGCCGGATGAGTTTTTTTACGGCCAGCATGTTGGGGCTGTTTCCCACGATGGCCGGAAATCCGTCCCAGAGACCCTCTTCAAGATCCCGGACCCGACGGGCCAGCCGCCGTTTTTCAGCGGCTTGGCGCACGATGCTGCGAAGCTCGCCGGGGCGCACCGGCTTTTGCAGGTAGTGAAACGCGCCCTTTTTGGTTGCCTCCACCGCCCCTTCCAGGGAGCCGTGGCCGGTCACGATGATAACTTCCGTTTCCGGATCCTGGTCTTTGGCCGCGGTAAGGATTTCGATGCCGTCCGCGCCGTCCATCACCAGATCCGTGATGATCAGGTCAAAGCCGCCCTGCTTTAAAAGGGCCAGGGCCGCGCCGCCGTCCCGCGCGGTCCTCGGACGGAATCCCTCTTTGCGGAGAATGGTCTCCATGTGTTTGAGGGCGGTTTCCTCATCGTCCGCCACAAGGACTGTCATTCCTGGGTTTGTGTCCGGTTTGTCCATGACGCTTCCTGTTTGACGCGAAAAAAAGTGTTTGCCTTGCCGGATTTGGGGCCTGCGGGAGTTTCATGCCGAACAGGGCGCCAGGCGGCGGGGACCAACGTGTTTTTTCCCGGCTGTCATCCTCCGCCGCGTTTTTTCTCCGGAGTCCCACGGCAGCCCAGGCGGTGAGCGCTGCCAGACCAAGCATGGACAGGGTTTTTTCCAGCCTGGGCACAGGGACGCCAGGGTAAAACACGGAAAGATCCAAGGGAAAGACAAGATTGCGCGTATAAGACACGACAGCCGCCGGCGCGCGCGCCAGACGTTCGGAAAAGGGCAGGGCGGTCAAGGGGACAAGGGCGCCCCCGGAATGCCGGGCCGCGATTGTCACAAGGGAGACAGCGGCGGAAAGAAGCCAAAGCGGGGATTTTTCAAAAAACAGCGTCCCCGGTCCTGTGACGGACCGCCGTAGGGGCTGGAAGTCCATGAGAAGCATGAGAACCGGCAAGACCACCGCGCTTGGTTTTGCCATGAGAGCCAGGGCGTGCGGAAGGGACACCAGGGCCATTGTCCGCCGACGCGGCCGGCGGCCGTAGGAAAGATACGCGTTTAAAGCAAGGAGTCCGAAGAACGCGGCCAGCACATCCTTGGTTTCCGCCACCCAGGCCACAGACTCGGCCCGGGCCGGATGGAGCGCGAACAGCGCGGCCACAGTGAAGGAGGCGCCCGGGCCCGCGCCCGGGCGCCGGAAAAGAGCGAAAACAAGAACACTGTTGGCCGCGTGCAGGCAAACGGGAAGCAGGTGGTGCGCGGCGGGATTAAGGCCGAAAACCTCCACCATGGAGGCGTAAACGAGCCAGGTCAGGGGATGCCAGTTTCCCGCGTGAAAGGTGGTGGCCGCCCAGAGAGGAAGGCGCGCGGAAAGCCCGGAAAGCACCGCCCCGTTTTCAGTCAGATAGGCGGGATCGTCCAGATTAAGAAAGGCAAAGCCCGCCGCGCGGCCAAAGACAACGGCCACCAGGGCGGCCAAGGCAAGCGCAGCCGCGAGGTTCCGGGCTTTGTCCATGCGTTTTACGGAGTAAACAGCGCCGGGCGCGCGTGTGTCCATGGGCGGGAGCGCGGTCGCGGACCGGTTGTCCGCGGTGTCTGGGGAAATCATCGGGGTTTTTGCCGATGACAGAACTCTGCCGGAGCCTTAGTCCTTTTTCGCGAAAAACCGCGCGAGCGCCTCCCGGTGCTCCTCCCCGTGATGGCACTGGCCCTGGACCTCCGCCGAGCGGTCCAGAAGCTCCGGCAAGTCCATGCGCCGGGCGTCCCGCAACAGGGCCTTGGCCCTTCGAAGCGTGGCGGCGCCCTGCCGGGCTATCTCCGCCGCCAGCGCCCGCGCCCGCTCCATAAGGCGCTCCGGAGGGACCACCTCGGAGACAAGGCCCATGGCCAGGGCCTCGGCGGCTCCTATCACCCGGCAGGTGAAGGTAAGCTCCGCAGCCCTGCTCCAGCCCACGGTCCGGGGAAGGAAAAACGCCCCGCCGTCTCCGGGAATAAGCCCCAGGGACGCAAAGGTTTCCCCGAACTTCGCGTTTTCCGACGCTATCCGGATGTCGCATACGCATGCCAGGTCGCAGCCCGCGCCGATGGCCGGACCGTTCACCGCCGCGATGGCCGGAACATCCAGAGCGTACAGGGCGAGGGGAATTTTCTGGATGCCTTGGCGGTAATTCCCGGCGATTTCCTCCGGCGCGCCCGCGAACATCCCGGTCTTGTCCCGCATGGCCTTGACATCGCCGCCCGCGGAAAACGCGGTTCCCGCGCCGGTGAGAATGAACGCGCAAAGCTCCGTGTCCGCCTGGACGCGGGCTACGGCGTCCAGAAACTCGCGGAGAAACCTTTCGCCCGTGAGCACGTTCCGGTCCTGGGGCCGGTTGAGGGTGAGCACTGCCGTCTTGCCGTTTTTTTCATAAAGAATGTCGCTGTAAGGCATTTCCGGTTCCGCCTTTTCAGTCTTCCGCGCCCGCCGCGCGCCGTCCCAGTTCCGCGGCCTCTTTCAAGGCGTCCGGATGCTCGCGGATTTCCCCGGCCTTGTCCACGCGCCAGTAAAAGAGTCCCCCGGAGTACTTCAGGTCCAAGGCGTCATAAAAATACCGCGCGGTAAGCTCTGTTCCCACGAACAGGTTTTTTCCTTTGGTGGCTCCCGCCGCGACCAGATAGCCCTTGCCCCTGGAGTGTCCTTTGCCAGGGGTTTTGCCCGCCAGAAGGCGCTTTGCCCACATGGCCTGGGAGCGGTCAATAAGCGCCTTGGCCTGGGCGGGAACATTGTAGAAGTAGATGGGAGCGGAAAGCACCACGGCCCCGGCCCATTCGAGCTTGTCATAGACTTCCCGCATGTCGTCTTTGACAACGCACACGCCGGTTGTGTCACATCCGCCGCAGCCCACGCATCCGGCGATTTTGAGTTTTCGCGCATAGACGGCCCCGGTCTCCGCGCCCGCTTCGCTGGCGGCGGCGAGGACGGTGTCGAGCAGGATGTCTGTGTTGCCCTTTTTACGGGGGCTTCCGTAAATTCCCAAAACGCGCATGGGGGGCCTCATCTATAAGTTGTGAGTTATAGCGGTTGATATATGTTGTTCTGAATACGCAGCGCAGACGAAGTCTGAGTTCCCGACCCCCTGTATCACACTTTCTCCACCATGACCCGAAGCCCTGAAACAGCGGACACGCGGACCCGGTCTCCTTCCTCGCATTGTTCCGCCGCCGAGGCCCGCCAGATCTCGCCATGCACCAACACCTTGCCGTCCGCGCCGGGGGCGATGGCGCGGCGCACCACGCCCTCTTTTCCCACAAGCCCGTCCGCTCCAGTCATGGCGCGCCGGACCTGGCTTTTCACCACCAGCGTGGTCACCCCCGCGAAAAAGGCGGAGACCCCCAAAGCCATGGGGAGCATCACCTTCAACGAAATCTCTGTGCCTGATTTTTCCTCGTCAAAGAGCATAAGGGACCCCAGCACCAAGGCGATGACTCCGCCGGTGCCCAGTATCCCGTGGCTTGCGACCTGGGTCTCCATGATGAACAGGATCACGGCGAGCAGAATGAGAATAACGCCCGTGGCGCGCACGGGCAGGGCCTGGAAGGAATAGAAGGCCAGGATGAGGCTTATGGCGCCAATGGTGCCGGGAACAATGGCTCCGGGGTGGGAAAACTCGGCATACAGCCCCGCAAGCCCTATCATCATGAGGATGTAGGCGATGTTCGGGTCCGCAAGGGTTTTCAAAACCGAGTCGGTAACGCTTTCCTCGACGATTTTAACGGCAAGCCCCTTGGTGCGGAGCACTCCCTTGCCCGGGATCTCGCGTCCGTCAATCTTTTCGAGAAGCTCGTCCATGTCGCGGGCCACAAGGTCCACCACTTTCTCCTTCACCGCCTCGGCGTCCGTGATGGATACACTCTCCCGCACCGCGCGCTCCGCCCACTTGCCGTTTCTGCCCCGTTTTTCGGCGATGGCGCGGGCAAAGGCCACCGTGTCGTTCAAGACCTTTTCCCCCATGGCCTCGCCGACATCCTCGCCTCCGCCGCCCACGGGATGGGCCGCGCCGATGTTGGTGCCGGGGGCCATGGCGGCGATGTCCGCGGACATGGTGATCATGACTCCCGCGGAGGCTGCCCGCGCTCCGGAGGGAGCCACATAAACGACCACTGGAACTTCCGATGCGTGGATAGACTTGACGATATCCCGGGTGGATTCCACCAGTCCGCCCGGGGTGTCGAGCTGGATGACGCAGCAGGCCGCTCCCTCGGAAGGGGCCTTTTCAAGGGCGTGGGCGATGAAGCGGGCCGCCGCGGGGGTTATGGGCGCTCCCGCCAGAAGGACGTGAACGGATTTTTCAGCGGCGGGGGCGGCGCTTCCGCTCATCAGAAAGGACAACGGAGCCAGGAGCAGAAACAGGGAGACAAGGCAGCGCTGGGGTTTAAGGCCGCCTGTTTTCCGGGGGTGAAAAGGTCCGCCGCGCTCGAAGGCTGGTTTCATGATAAAAGTCCTTGTGAGGGATTTGGCAAGTTCCCGCTTCCGAGTCCTCAAAGAAGGCTTTAGGCTTTAGGCTTTAGATTCTATGTCCGGATTATCCGCGTTTTTTGCGTAGATAATGTCTGAGCCATGGTCCTGGGGTTGAAACCCCAGGCTATCTCAAAAACCTTGCCGC
>JAGVGH010000291.1 GCA_020057225.1 Desulfobacterales bacterium
CCCGTGCGGCCAGGACGCAACTACCCGGGAAAACACAAAATGCTCCGAACCCCATTCTACACGTGCTACAAACCCGCGCGTTAAGTTGATGACATTGATTACCTCTCTATATCCGGATTATCCGCGTTTTTTGCGCAGATAATGTCTGAGCCATGTCCTGGGGTTGAAACCCCAGGCCAGATCAAAAACCTTGCCGCACCGCGGCTGCTGCAAGGAATGAGACCCAGTTTTTAAAGAACCGGGCGCTTTCCCGGTATTCTAACTCCGAACCCCTGTCTCCTGAATTCTCCGGCTCCGCCGGTTTAGGCTTTGGCCACCGCGGCGTTCCACCGCGCAATACTTTCCCTCCGCGCGGCCTCGTCCATTTTGGGGGTAAACACCCTGTCTTCCCGCCAGGCCGCCGCGATGTCCGCCGTGTCTGTGAAAACCCCCGCCCCAAGGCCCGCGAGGCACGCCGCGCCCAGAGCCGTGGTCTCCACCATTTTAGGCCGCACGATTTCACGCCCCAGGAAATCCGCCTGCATCCGCATGAGCAGGTTGTTGGCCGAGGCCCCTCCGTCCACCTTGAGCCGGGGGATGGGCGTTCCGCTGTCCTCCTCCATGGCGCGGAGCACGTCCACGTTTTGGAGCGCCATGCCCTCGAGGGCGGCCCGGGCCAGATGGGCCCGGCTGGTGCCCCGGGTGATTCCCGTTATAAGTCCCCGCGCCGAGGAGCGCCAGTGCGGAGCGCCCAGGCCCACGAAGGCGGGCACGAGCACCACCCCGCCGGAGTCCGGCGCCTCCGCGGCGAGACTTTCAATCTCCGAGGCTGTGGAGAAAAACTTCATCCCGTCCCTCAGCCACTGCACCACAGCGCCCGCGATAAACGCGGAGCCTTCGAGGGCGTAGGTGGTTTTCCCCTGGACTTTCCAGGCCACGGTGGTGAGCAGGCCGTTTTTACTGGGCTCCGGAACCGCCCCTGTGTTCATGAGCATGAACGCGCCCGTGCCGTAGGTGCATTTGGCCTCTCCGGGGCTGAAACAGGCCTGGCCAAACAGGGCGGCCTGCTGGTCCCCGGCGATGCCGCACACGGGGATGCCGTCCGGCACGCCGCCAAAGGCCTTGGTGTGTCCAAAGGTTTCCGTGCAGTCGAGGATTCGGGGGAGGCACTGCACGGGAACATTCAGAATCCGGCACAGGTCCCCGTCCCACTGGCAGTCGGACAGACGCATGAGAAGGGTGCGGGAGGCGTTGGACGCGTCGGTGGCGTGGACCTTGCCCTTGGTGAGGCGGTGGACCAGGAAGGAATCCACAGTGCCCAGGCGGACCTTGCCCTCACGGGCGCGGCCCCTGAGACCCGGGACGTTGTCCAAAAGCCAGGCGTACTTGGTGCCTGAGAAATACGGGTCGAGGACCAGCCCGGTTTTTTGGCGGAAAACCTCCTCCAGCCCCTCGGCCTTGAGGCGCTCTGTGACGGGAGAGGTGCGGCGGCACTGCCAGACAATGGCGTTGTGGAGCGCTTCTCCGGTTTCGGCGTCCCAGGCGATGGAGGTTTCCCTTTGGTTGGTGATGCCGATGGCGGCCACATCCCTGGGATTGACCTTGCCCCGGATGAAGGCCATGTTGGTGGCCCCGGTGACGGAGCGCCAGATGTCTTTGGGGTCATGCTCCACCCATCCGGGGCGGGGATAGATTTGGCGGAATTCCTGGTAGCCCCGTGCGAGCACGTTGAGCTGGCGGTCTATGAGCATGACCGTTGAGCCTGTCGTTCCCTGGTCAATGGCGAGGATGACTTGCGCCATGGTGTGCCCTCGGCGGGAGGAAGGTTGGGGTTATGGCCGGGAGGGCCGGACGCGGCATTTTGCGGGCGCTGTTTTGGGTTGCCGCCGGAAGTGTTCAGGCCGTCCTCCCCGGGCGGCCCGGACCGTTCTATTTGCGCCCTCCAAAAACGAGCTTGCCGCCCAGGTGTCCGGCGAGACCCGTCGCCGCGATCATCACAACCCACGCCAAAAGATACCAGCCCTTGCCCTGGGCGCCGGGATTGAGAATGCCCGGGTCCATGGTCCGCCACACGGTGAGCGCCAGGGCGCACAGGGACACTGTGGCCGCGGAGGCGAGCTTGGCGATGAACACCGGAGTCAGGGCGCGCCGGTACCGCCTGGACCACTCCAGATATCCGGTGTAGAGAACCGGCGGCAGCGTGAGCAGCACGAACACCAGATTGTAGTACGCGGCAAGCCCAAGGGCGCTCAGGTCCAACGTGGCCGCGAGCAGGGTGAAAAGAAACGCCGCGGGCAAAATCCCGTTGGGGGAATGAACCGCAACGGGATGGGCATGATGGGCCACCATTTTTTGAGCGGCGAATTCCACCCCCTTGGCCGCAAGGGTGTAGGCCCGGGGATACCTGCGCGCCCATCCCGGAACCTCCACAGGAGACGGCCCGCGCAGGGCTTCCGTTTCCGGCTCTCCGAAAGCGGAAGGCGTCTCCGCCGGTTCTTCCGGCACAAGCTCGAATTTGGTGCTGTCCGCGCCGCAGACAGGGCATCTCTCCGGGGGGGTGTCTCCTTCGTGGATGTACCCGCAAACCGTGCATCTCCACTTTTTCATGCCAAACCCATCCTTTCCTTGTCAGGAGCGCCCGGTGCCGCGCGCGGCGCTTGTCCCTGTTCCCGCGCGCCGTGCAAAGGCATGGCGCCTGACATAGGGGATAGAAAACGCTTCGGCCCCCCGTCCGCGGCATCCCGGCCTTTTGCCGGCGGCCCCGCGCCTCCGGCGGCGGCCCGGCTTTGAACAGGCGGCGCGCCGGATTCTCCAACCGCGGACGGAGCCTCAGCCCTCTTTTCTCATATAGCGGACCCCGGCGTCCTCGGCGACGAAAACATCGGTCGCAAGGCCCAAAAACATGCCGTGGGAAACAATGCCCGCGTGGTCCGCGAGCTTCTGCGCAAGACCGGCGGGGTCGTTCAGAGGACCGAACTCCGCGTCCAGAATGAGATTGTGATGCACGGTGCGGAACGCCTTGGCGATCACATTGGTGCGCAGGTTGACCACGGCCCCAAGGTTTTCAAGATAGGCCTGGGCTGTTTCCCGGGCAAAGGGCGCGACCTCCACCGGAATTTTGCACAGGGTGCCGAGTTTGTCGGAAATGGCCTTTCCGGAAACAATATAGACGTTTTTCCGGCTTGCCTGGGCCAGGATTTTTTCCTGCAGAAAGGTGCCCTCGGTTTTGATGAGATTGAGGTGTCCGTCCAGCTCGCAGGCGCCGTCCAAGGTGATGTCCACCCGTGGGTGGTCCTTGAACGAGGAGACGGGGATGCCCCAGGAGCGGATGTTGTCCTCGCTGATGATGGAGCTTGGGATCGCGGAGATGTCCTTGAGCTTTCCCTTCCGGCAGAGGCCTCCAATGCAGTTGATAACAAGGGCGGCGGCGGGTCCGGAGCCCAGGCCGATGACCATTCCCTGTTCGACAAGGGCCGCCGCGCTCCGCACGGCCTGTTGAAGCGTGGAGGAATCCTTCATGCCCATAAAGCGTGTCCTTCCCCGTAGGAATGTGTCCATACCATGATGGGCCGGTGTTTTGCGGCGGACGTTTCCGCCGTCCGGGCGACGCGTCCGTCCCAAAAGCTGTTCCGGCGCGGAGGATCCTTGCGAATAAGACGGTAAAGCGCCATTATAGATCAAACGGACGGATTCCGCAAGAGACCCTCTGCGCGGGACAAGGCGGCCCGTTTTCACCGTATGGCGCAATCCGGCAGGCCAGGCCGCAATCAGGCATTTGCAAGAAGCAACGCCCCGCCCCGGCCCTCTCCCATGGGGAGAAGGAGACGCGGCGGGAGCTTTCCTCTGGTGTTAAGGATTTGAAGGCGGCCTGGTATCAGGCCGCCGGCCATTCCTCCAGGACGTGGCGTATCCGCGGAGCGCATATCCGGAAATGCCGGAGCGAAACGCGTCCTCGGAGGCGAAATCATGGGAGAGAAGCCAGGCCGCGTGTTCAAGCCAGCACTCCGCCGGTCCGGTGGAGCACATGTCCGGGTGGTGCTCGGTGAACCACATCTGATAGAAAAGGATCCCGGAGCGGGCACCCTGGGAAACGGGCCCGGCAAGGACGAGGCTGTTTTCAGGGGAGGTCTCCGCGGCGCGGGCGCGCCGGGAAGAAGCGGACCCGCCCTCGCGCCACGCGGAGGAACCGAGGTAACGTTTTTTCAAAACCGGCTCATGTCCGGCCAAAAGGCCCCAGGGCTCAGAAACCCGCATGGGGCTGTTCTCTTCACAATGGCAGCCGCGGCGCGACAAGATTTTTATACATAGCGGCTTTCTGTTCGCGCCTAGAAGGGCAGGCACAGGGGCCTGCCCCATAAGCGCTAAGTTACCTTAATTGCATGCACATTGTTATTTTTGGGTAGTTCCGCTAGAATAATAGGTGTTGGGTGAACCCGCGCGCGAAAGACGCCTTTGACATAACATA
>JAGVGH010000234.1 GCA_020057225.1 Desulfobacterales bacterium
AGGCCGGGTGGTTCCGCCCGAAGGGCAGGTTCACCCAACATCTTGGAATAATGGTATAATTGTTGGGTGAACCCGGGCCTTGCGGCCCGGAACCACCCAGCCTGCGCCAATTTTGCAATTACCTCGGATATCTGCGCTTTTTGCGCAGATAATGGCGCAGCCTTAAAAAAGGGCCGTTTGCAGCCAGCCCTAAAGCCTAAAGCCTTCTTTCCGGCTTTGCCGGGTTATGCAATTACCTCGGCAGAAATAGGTTTTCCGCTCCTCACGCCAGATAAATCCGGATGGCGCCGCCCTGGGCGTGTTGCACCACCCGGATAATCTCGTGTTTGCACATCTCGAGAATGGCCAAAAACGTCACGATCACGCCGCCGCGCGTGGCCATGTCCTCGAAAAGCTCCGTAAAGGCCACCGTCTTTTTCGCCTCGATGATGTCGGTAATCTCCTGAATGCGCGCCTTGACCGACACCGCGTCGGCCCGCATGGTGAACCGCTCCTCCCCGCTCAGCCGCGCGAGAATGCCCTGCAGCGCGTCCACCAGCTCAAAAAGCCCCACCCGTACCGTGGCGCCTTCCTCCGGGTCCGCGGGCGGCGGCGGCTCCCCGCACCGGGTAAACACCGTGTCCCCCAAAAGCGCCCGTTGGGAAATCCGTTCCGCCGCGTCGGCAAGCTGGAGATACTCCCGCAGGGGCCGCACAATCTCCATGCGCGGGTCTTCCTCCTCCTCGATCCCGTGGACAGGCAGAAGCATCCGGCTTTTGAGCTGCATGAGGGTCGCGGCCATGACCAGAAAGTCCCCGGCCACGTCCACGTTAAGGCTCCGCATCATCTCCAGATGGGCGAGATACTGGTCCGTAATAACCGCGATGGGAATGTCGTAGATGTCCACCTCGTTCTTGCGGATGAGATAGACCAACAGGTCCATCGGCCCTTCGAAGACTTCAAGGTGTATCTGGTAGCGTTCCTCGGCCATGTCCTCCCGGCCCGGCCCGCCGCCCGGCGCGCCTTGTTTTTCCTGTGCGTTCTTTTAGGCCAGGGCCGTTTCCGCTCCCGGCCTCATATCCGTACCGCGGCCCGCACCTCCTCCATGGTGGCCATGGCGGCGGCCCGCGCCCGGGCGTCTCCTTCCCGGATGATGTCCTCCACGGCGCTCTTGTTTTCCGCGTATTTCCGCCTCTTTTCCAAAAGCGGAGCCATGCCGGTGACAAGGTTTTCCGCCATGAGCTTCTTGCACTCCACACAGCCTATGGCCGCGGTCCTGCACTCCGCGTTGACCCGTGTCACAAGGGCTTCGTCCGAGTAGAGCCTGTGGAAAGTAAAGACGTTGCACACGTCCGGGTCGCCCGGGTCTTTTTTCCGCATCCGCCGGGGATCGGTGACCATCTGGGAAACCTTGCCCCGCACGGTTTCCGGATCATCCGACATGTAGATGGCGTTCTGGTAGCTTTTGCTCATCTTGCGGCGGTCGAGTCCCAGGATTTTCGAGGTCTCGGTCAAGAGGGCCTGGGGTTCCGGAAACACGTTGCCGTAGATGAAGTTGAAGCGCCGGACGATCTCCCGGGTAAGCTCCACGTGGGGAACCTGGTCAATTCCCACAGGCACCCCGTTGGCCTTGTAGATGATGATGTCCGCGGCCTGGAGCACGGGATAGCCAAGGAAGCCAAAGGTGGAGAGGTCTTTGTTTTCGAGCTGGACTATCTGGTCCTTGTAGGTGGGGTTGCGCTCGAGCCAGGGCACCGGGGTAATCATGGAAAGCAAGAGAAAAAGCTCGGCGTGCTCCTTGACATGGGACTGAACAAACAGGGTGCTCCGGGCCGGGTCAAGCCCTCCGGCCAGCCAGTCCAGCACCATCTCCCGGATGTTGTCCTGAATGGCTCCGGTGGTCTCATAATCCGTTGTCAGGGCGTGCCAGTCGGCGACAAAAAAGAAACCGTCGTAGGTGTCCTGCATGGCGGCCCAGTTGGCCAGCGCCCCGTGGTAGTTGCCAAGATGAAGCGGCCCTGTGGGCCGCATTCCGCTTAATATCCGCATCTTCGCCATACGCTTGTTTCCGCCTTTTCCTCGTTCGGGCCTCTTTGCCCGTGTGTGCCGTGTTAAACCAGGGCCGCGCGGCCTGGCGGGCTAGTTCCATGGACTCAGCGCTTCCTGGCCGCGAGATATTTTTTAAGTTTCTCCAAAAGCTCGGGAACATCAAAGGGCTTGGCCAGAAAACCGTCAAAGCCGGCTTCCAGAAGCCGCCGCTCATCCTCCCGGCTTGCGTAGCCCGTGAGGGCCAAAACAGGGATGCCCCGGGCGCGCGCGTCCGCCCGGATGAGGCGGATGGCCTCTGTGCCGTCCATCACCGGAAGCCCTATATCCATCAAAATGAGGTCCGGAAGCGTGTCAAGGGCTTTGTCCACCGCCTCCTTCCCGTCCCCGGCCGTTGCCACCGTGCAGAGGCACACCCGCTCCAGGAGATCCTGAAGAAGCTGGCGGTTGGTGTCCGAGTCCTCGACAACCAAAACGCGTTTTTCCATCCAGACCTCGTGTTTCGTTATTGCCCGTCCGGGCGCGCCGGTTCGGGTCCGGCGAGCTCCGCCGCGTCCAGGGGAAGCGTAAAGGCAAAGCGGCTGCCTTTGTCTTTGCCCGGGCTTGTGACCCATATCCTTCCCCCGTGCATTTCCACAAGCCGCCGGGTCAAAGGAAGGCCAAGGCCCGCCCCGGGAGTTTTTCCCGATGGTCCGCTTTTAACCTGGTAAAAATCCTCGAACACCCGCTTGAGGTCTCCGGGGGCGACGCCGATTCCAGTGTCCGACACAAATATCTCCACAAAATTCCTGGAATCCGTGTCCCCGGTGTCCTCCGCGCGGATCATGGCCCCTACGCGGATGGTCCCGCCGTCCGGGGTGAATTTCACCGCGTTGGACAACAGATTGTACAGCACCTGCTTGAGTTTGCGCTCATCCGCCACAAGAATGAGATCGCGCACGAAGTCGTCTATTTCCACCTCAAGGCGTATCCCGTGGCTATGGGCTTTTTCCCGGATCATGACAAGGCTGCCGTTCAAAAGCGGAGCAAGGGGCACCTTGGCGAGATCCAGTTCCATCATCCCGCTTTCCACGCGGGACAGGTCCAGAATATCGTTAATGAGGGATAACAGATGCTTGCCGCTTTCGAGGATATCTTTCACATATTGCTTTTGTTTGTCGTTGAGGGCGCCGAAATACTCCTCCTGCAGAACCTGGGAAAAGCCGATGATGGCGTTGAGCGGCGTCCGCAGCTCGTGGCTCATTCCCGAAAGAAAGTCGCTTTTGGCCCGGGTGGCCTGGGAAAGAGCGGCCTGGAGCTCTCGCGCGCGCGTTTTAAGACTTTCGATTTTCGCCTGCTGGGCCTCGCCGCCTCCCCGCCCGGAACATGCGGCCGCTCCCGCAAGGGCCTTGGCCGCAAGGGAGGCAAGCTCTCCGACCAGGGTTTTCACATCCTCTTCCAGGTCCGGTGTTGCCGCCTCGATCCGCAGCACCCCCCAGACGATGTTGTTGGAGGTGACAAGGGGCACGCACAAATCATGATGCGGTGTCCGATGGGCCATGGAGTGGCAATGCATGGGATGGGAGTGGGCGTTGGGAACAAGGAGGGGCTTTTGAGATTCCACTACAGCGCCGCACACGCATTGCCTGATCCCCACCTTTCGCGGGCACTCTTCCACGTCGTGGGGGGGCGCTTTGTGCGCCAGAAGCATAAGTTGCTCCGCCGCTTTGTCATAGGCGAAGAGCGCGGCGGACGGAGCGAGGCCCGGGAGCATGAGGCTCAGAAGGCAGTCCAGGGTTTTTTCCGCAACCTCTTCCTCGTCCGTGAGTCCTAAAAGAGCCATGGCCATGGCCTTATGCGCGCCTTCGGCCATGGCGCGGCGCCTGGCGTCCTGGTCCAGAAGAGCAAAGTCCTTGGCCGCGCGCCGGGCCACCTCCCACAGCATGTTCACATGGCGTTCCTCAAAAGCGGAAGGTGCCGGGTCCATGGCGCCCAGATAGGCGAGCAGGGAGCCGTCCTGGGCCAGGACAGGCACGGCGATGTAGGAGGAGACACCGTGGGCGTCAAACCAGGGAACAGAAGGATAGACGCGGCCCGCCTCGTTTAAGCGGCACACGGCCTTTTCCCGGGCGGCCTGATGGCAGGGATGCATCCCAAGGGGCACCTTGCCTCCCATTCCGGCGCCTGTCTTTGTCTGCAACGCCACAAGATGCACGTAGCCCTCGTGGATCACCTCCACCGAGGCCATGGGCGCGTCCAGAGTCGAGGCGGCCAGAGCGGCGGCCTTGTCCGCGGCGCGTTGAGGAAAACCTATTCCCAGCTTTTCCATTCCAGGCCACTCCCGGTGTCCGCCGTCACTGTTGCCGCCGGAAATCCGGCGGCCCGGACCGCCAGCCTCCGAGCTTACCTAGGCCCCCTCCGCCTGTCCGTCCCCGGCCATGCGCGCGAGAAAACTCACTCCGGCGTCCGGAAAACGCGCCATGATGGCGAGAATCTCATCTTCCACAGAGAAAAAAGCGTCCACAACCTCGGGATCAAAACGGATGCCCCGGCCTTCCCCGATAATGGCGAAAGATTCCCCGACACTCATAGCCTCCTTGTAGGGGCGCTTGCTGGTGAGGGCGTCAAACACGTCCGCCACCGCGGCCACCCGTCCGGCCAGGGGAATGCTTTTTCCCGCCAGCCCCCGGGGATAGCCGTTCCCGTCCCAGCGCTCGTGGTGGGTAAGGGCTATCACTTCCGCAAGTTTGATGAACCCCATGTCGCTTCCGGAAAGGATTTGCGCGCCAATGGTCGTATGGCGCTTCATGATTTTCCATTCCTCGGGGTTGAGGCGCATGGGTTTGAGCAGAATTCTGTCCGGTATTCCTATCTTTCCCACATCATGCATGGGCGCGGCGTATAAAATCGAATCGCAGACCTTTTGCCCCAGTCCCAGGGTCCGTGCAACGGCCACGGCGTAATAGCTCATGCGCTGGATGTGCTCGCCCGTATGGTCGTCCTTGTACTCCGCGGCCCTGGAAAGCCGCAAAATGGTGTCCAGGGAGGCCTCCCGCACCCGGGCGTAGGCGCGCTCGAGCTGCTTGGTTCTGCGCGCGATCTCCGCCTCGAGCTCCTGCTGGTAATGCAGCATGTAGTCGTTGTAGAATTTGACCTTGAGACATGAGGCGACCCGGGCCTTGAGTTCCATCTTGTCCACGGGTTTGGTGAGGAAATCGTCCGCGCCGACCTCGTAAGCCTTGACCCTGTCCTCCACCGCCTCCAGGGCCGTCACCATCACAATGGGTATAATCCGCGAGAATTCCCGGCTTTTAAGCCGGCGCGCCACCTCGAAGCCGTCCATTCCCGGCATCATGATATCCAGGAGAACAACGTCCGGCGGGTCGGCGTCCACTTTTGCCAAGGCCTCCTCGCCGTTTTTGGCGAGGTCCACCTCATAGCCCATGGGCAGCAGCATGGCCTCCATCAGCCGAAGGTTCCGGTCCTCGTCGTCCACAGCCAGAACCCGCGCCTTGTCGTTCATTGCGCACTCCCCGCGCGCCTTGTCCGCGGACGCGCCCTTTTTTGAAAGGAGTCAGGAGTTAGATTCTATGTCCGGATTATCCGGACATAGAATCTAACTCCTAAAACCTAAAGCCTAGCCTAACCCCCTACTTCCCTCCCCATTTCTCCTTGTGGGTGAATTCCTGGACTTCCTTGCGTTTGGGAGGATTGACCTCCCTGGAAGGATATCCCGCCGGAATCAGCACCACCGGCATCACACCCTCCGGGCATCCCAAAACCTCTTTGAGCTTCGTGTGGTCCATGAGCCCCGCCACCACGGTCCCAATACCCCGCGCCCAGGCGGCCAGGCACAGGCTCTGGGCGGCGATTCCCGTGTCAAAAAGCATCCAGTCGCCAAATACCGTTGTCTCGGCGTTCTTGTAATACCCCGCCTCTTTGGCCCGGGCGCACAGGGCGAACACCACAGGCGCCTCGGTAAAATGCTTGCGCGCCGGGTTGCCCTTGGGCACGGCCTCCAGAAGGGCCTCTTTCATTTCCTTTGTCCGGACAACCACCACCTCCCAGCACTGGCTGTTCGCCCAGGACGGGGACCACCGCACCGCCTCAAGCAGCTCTTGGACCACGTCTTCCCCCAGGTCCCGCTCCTCCCAGTTCCGGTGGCTCCTCCTGCCCTTCAGGACCTCCATCAGATCCGCCATGTCCGCCTCCACCCAAGTTATCGGAAGTTATGGGGATTCACCGCGCCCAGGGCGCGTCCTCACAGCGGCGCGCGCGTTGCCCGGAGGGCGCACCACCCTTCTTTCTCTAATACCTTCTGAACCGGAATTCCGCAAGCCTGGAGCGCGTCCAGAACCATCCGTTTTTTGGAAACGATGATTCCCGAGGCGATGAAGGCCGCGCCGGGAGCCAGCAGGCCGGGAAGCGCGAAAACAAGCCGGACAATGGGTTCCGCCGTGATGTTGGCCGCCACAAGGGAAAACGGCCCGCCCGGAACCCCCTCCGCCAAGTCTCCCCCGCACAGGGTAACAAGGCTTTCAGGCACTCCGTTCAACACAAGGTTTTCCCGGGCCACCTCCAGGGCGGAGGGGTCGTTGTCTGTCCCGGTCACATGACGCGCCCCGAATTTGACCGCGGCGATCAAGAGAATCCCCGAGCCTGTGCCCACGTCGAGAACATTGTCCCCGGGACGCAGGGTCTCCTCAATCAGGGCGAGGCACAGGGATGTGGTGGGATGTCCGCCCGTGCCAAAGGCCATGCCAGGGTCAAGCTCGATGAGCACCTGGCCGGGTTTGGCGCTGTAATGCTCCCAGGTGGGCTTGACCACAAGCCGGGGAGTGATTTCAAGGGGATGGAAAAAGCGCTTCCAGGCATGCGCCCATTCCTCGTCCTGACGTGAGAGAAAGGAAAGAGAATACGTGATGGGCCAGCGCGCGGCAAGGTCCTCCAGTCCCTCCAGGACCGCGGCGCGCATGGCCTCCAGGCGGGAATCCGCCGGGAGGTAGGCGACTACCGCGTGATGGTCGCAGTCCGGCGGCGCCTCCTCGGGCTCCTGGTCCACCAGTCCGGTTTCTCCCTGCACCCGGTGCTCGACCCCGGGGAGTCCCAGTGATGTGAAGATATCCGCCACCAGCTCATGGGCGGTTTCCGGGTCCAGGGCTGTAAACCGCACGCAGGTTTCCAAATAATCCATCAACGAATCTTCCTTTCTTCTTCTACTTCTACCGGTTTCCCGCCGCCTCCCGCAGCATATAAAGCGCGTCCCCCAGGGTCAGTCCGGAAACCCCGTCCGCGTCATAGTCCGCCCCCTGGACGGGCGCCGCCTCCAGCCCCGCCAAAATCCGCAGGGCAAGCACCGCGTCCGGCATGCCCACGGTCTTGTCCCCGTCCAGGTCGCCCAACACCGTGGCCGCCACAGTGAACTGCCGGGTGAACACATGGTTGTTGTAGGTGGCCTCGAAGGTCCAGGTTCCCAGGGCGGTGGTGGTGAACGGGTCAAACGTGGTGGCAAGGGAGGAGGAGGGGTAATGCCGGTCCGAGTCGGGCAGGTTGGGTGAGTGGTTCCGGGCCGCAAGGCCCGGGTTCACCAAATATTTCTAAATGATTTCTATATGTTGGATAAACCTGCCCTCAGGCGGAACCACCCGCCCTGCCTCAAATTTGTCGTTTCCATGAGTTTTGCAATTACCCCGGCAGTTTTGCAATTACATTCGCGGAACTACAGCCTCCCGCTTTCCGGAACAGCGCCCGCCCCGGGACAGTCCTCCCCTTCTTCATAGCACGCCGCAAGAATCCGCGCGGCCCGGGTCGCGGCCATGGCCCCGCTGGCCACCGCCTTTTCGATCTCCGGCAGCGCGCGGCGCACCTCCGGGTGGGACTCGAACCGTGAAAACAGATACTGCCGGACCATGGTATGAACCCATTCCACCGCCTGGCTTTGCCGCCTTTCCATGAATATCCCCGAGGCCCGGGTTTCTTTCTGGAAACGCTCCACCACCTCCCATATCTCCCCGATTCCGTCTCCGGTCCGGGCGGACGTGGTGTAGGCGCGGGTCTGCCACCCGGGGGTCGCGGGCTGAAGATAGTGAAGAATCCTTTCCAGCTCGGCGCGCGCGGCCTCGGCCCGTATCCTGTTGTCGCCGTCCGCCTTGTTCACGCAAATGGCGTCGCACAGTTCCATGATGCCGCGCTTCATCCCCTGCAGCTCGTCTCCCGCGCCCGCGATGAGAACCAGCAGAAAAAAATCCACCATGGACCGGACGGTGGTCTCGCTCTGTCCCACGCCCACGGTTTCCACCAGAATCACATCATAGCCCGCCGCCTCCGCCACCAGAAGGGTCTCCCGGCTTTTCCGGGCGACCCCGCCCAGCACGCCCCCCGAGGGAGAGGGGCGGATAAAGGCGTTGGGATGTCTTGAAAGTTTGGACATCCGGGTTTTATCGCCCAGAATGCTGCCCCGTGTGACAGAGGAGGAAGGGTCCACAGCCAGCACCGCGACCTTGTGCCCGGCCTCGCACAGGCGGATGCCCAGGGCCTCGATGAACGTGCTCTTGCCCGCGCCGGGCACGCCGGTTATCCCAACGCGGACAGAATTGCCGGTGTTGGGCAGCAGGCGCCGGAGCATTTCCTGGGCAATGTCGAAATGGGCGGGGGCGTTGCTTTCCACCAGGGTGATGGCCCGGGCGAGAACCATTCTGTCCCCGGCAAGCACGCCCTCCACATAGTCCTCCACGGAAAGGTTCTTTCGGCGGGGCGCCGGGGGCGCGGCCGCGCGCGCGCCGCATCCGCAAATGCCGTCATGCCCGCCCTCCACGCCAGGGAGAACGTGGGTGGCGAACCCTTCCTCCGCGTTTTCCGGCACCCATTCCGGGCGTTTTTCTTTTCCTGTCACGAAAGCCGCTCCATGTTTTGTATAGTAAACGTTCCGCCGTGTGGCTGACGGGCCGCGCTGGAGATGAGGGAGGGTAACGCAGTTTTCCCGGCAACGCAACCGGGTTTTAAGCGGGTTTGGCTAAAGAGGCGGCCTCTCTACAAAGGTGTTTGCCTGTGGTGTCACACTATGGATACCGGTCAGCCTCCCAGCCCCTCTTTGCCTGTTGAGATTTTTGGAAGTGTTAGAGGCAATTGCAAAACTCATAGAAACGACAAATTTAAGGTAGGCCGGATGGTCCCGCCCGTAGTGCAGGTTCATCCAACACATAGAAATCATTTAGAAATGTTGGGTGAACCCAAGCCTTGCGGCCTGGAACCACCCAACCTAGGCCAATTATGCGATTACCTCGTTAATGAAAGATAGATGGCGCGGGCGCCTGATGGCAAAACATGAATATGCATCAGGATTGTAGCATCCTAATGGCAGGTTCAATTGCCGTTGGGGCGCACGGCGTGCGCCCGGAATGTGGCCCAAAGGCACCCTGTTTTTCCGTGTCGCGGACAAGGGCGACCCTAAGCTTTCCATCAACGCGCTGAAAGACGGCCTCAAGGGATGGATAACACGGATTTCAGACCGCGCCAAAGAGGAGCCAGGCGAGGAACTGGTGCTGCGCGTAACGAGACGCTGATCCGGACAGGCTTTCGGGGCGCGTTTTACCCCAGGTCTCCGTATCCATGGGCCGCAAGGACCATTCCCGCAAGGGCCGCGGTCTCCGCCCGCAAAATCCTCCGGCCCAGCCCGGCGGGAATATGACCGGCGGCGGCCAGGGCATGGGCTTCCCGGCGGTCGAACCCTCCTTCGGGCCCTATGGTAATGAGAACGCTCTTGGGCGCGGCCTTGGCGCTCCGGGTCAATACCTCTCTAAAAAGCGTTGTCTCCCGCTCAAGGAAAAAAAGGGAAATTTCGTGTTCCCCGGCCATGCCCACAAGCTCCTCAAAGGAAGAGGGACGCCGCACCTCCGGAACCCGGGCCTGCTCACACTGCCGCGCCGCTTCCCGGGCGATTTTCTCCCACCTTGAAATCCGCGCGTCTCCTTTTCCCTCTTTGGGGCGCGAAACCGAGCGCGCCGCGTAAAAAGGCCGCCACGAGGACAAACCCAGCTCTGTGGCGGCCCGCAGCACGCAATCCATTTTGTCCGCCTTGAGCATGGCCAGGGCCAGGGTTATCCTCGCCCCGTCCGCACCCTCCTCCCTTCCGGAACCCGTGATTTCCGCCACGACCTCCAACGGGCCGCAGGCGCGGACAACCGCCCCGTATTCCATGCCCTGGCCGTCAAAAAGGGTCAGGCGGGCACCCGGGCCAAGACGCAGCACGTCCCGGAGGTGCCGCGCCTCTTCTTCCCCAAGGGCCACGGTTTGGCCTTGGACCTTTTCGGGGTTTATGAAAAATCTGCGCATCCCGCTTCCTGTTCCGTTTGCGTAGCGCCGCATAACATTGATAATTTCGGATGCTGTGAAATTGAAGGGGCAGGCTCCCATAAGCGCTAACTTACCTTAATTGCATGCACATTGTTATTTTTTGGGTAGTTCCGCTAGAATAATAGGTGTTGGGTGAACCCGCGCGCGAAAGACG
>JAGVGH010000070.1 GCA_020057225.1 Desulfobacterales bacterium
AATCCGTAACACCTGCTGAAAGCTCCCGCTCAATCTCCCTCTCCCTGTGGGAGAGGGCCGGGGTGAGGGCATACCTTGTCTGATTGCAACTCGGTATGAGGCGTATCGGCCAGGGCCTGCCGTCTCCCCGGCGAAAGCCCGGGGTCCAGGGGCGCGGGTCAAAAGACCTGGGTCCCGGCCTTCGCCGGGACGACGCCCTGTTTCGCGCGGGTCTAAACGACCGCCGGGGCGTCTTGAATCGGAATGGAATTCTGACAACGTCCTAAAAGACCTGGGGCGTGTTTATAGCGTGGTCCTCACAGCCCCTCCAACAGCCGCGCGTGGATGTTGTCGAACCCGCCGTTAGACATGATGAGCACGAGATCCCCTTCCCGCGCCTCCTTCTTCAAAAATTCCACAATCCGGTCCGTGTCCGGAAAATACAGGGCCTCCCGGCCCAGCGCCCGGATGTCCTCCACAAGCTTCCGTGCGTCAAAACGCTCCTCCGGCGCGATTTTTTCCACCCCGGGCGCCTCCCGCACGCACACCAGGTCCGCCTGTGAAAACGCCTCCGGATACACGCCTTGAAACACGTTCCGCTTGCTCGTGTTGGTGCGCGGCTCAAACACGGCGAGTACCCGCGCGCCCGGATAATACGGACGGACCGCGGCAAGGGTCTCCCGCACCGCGGTGGGGTGGTGGGCGAAATCGTCCATCACCGTTACCCCGCGCCGGACACCCCGCACTTCCTGCCTGCGGCGCACGCCATCGAAGGTTTCGAGGGCCTGGGCAATCCCCTCCGGAGGAATGCGCAGATCATCGGCCACGGCAATGGCCCCAAGGGCGTTCCACAGGTTGTGCCGTCCCATGAGCGGGGTCTTGAATTCCCCGAAAACCTCTCCCCTCCGCAGCACCGTAAACCGCGTCCAGGGAGGCTCCACGCGGATTTCCCCCAGCCGCCAGGGCGAGGAGGGCTGGTCCCCATACGGGGTTTTCCAGCACTTGGCCTCCCGGACCACTTCCGCCACGTTGGGGTCGCCGTCCTTGTAAATCAAAAGGGATGAGTCAGGCAGGCCCGAGGCGAGTCTTCGGAACGCGCCCTTCACCGCCTCAAAATCCTTGTAGATGTCCGCGTGGTCGAACTCCACGCTGGTGAGGATGACATGGCTGGGGATGTAGTGGAGGAACTTGGGCCCTTTGTCGAAAAACGCGGTGTCGTACTCGTCCCCTTCGATGACCACGTGCCGTCCGGTGCCCACATGACAGTTGGTGTTGAGGTTTTTCAAAATGCCCCCCACCATAAATGTGGGGTCAAGCCCCACAGTGGCCACGATCCAGGCCAAGAGGGCGCTGGTGGTTGTTTTTCCGTGGGTGCCCGCGACAAGGAGCGGGGCCTTGTCCATGCAGAAAAAGCGCTGGAGGGCCTGGGGAAACGAGCAAAAGGGAAGGCCCTGTTCCATGACGGCAACGGCTTCGGGATTTTCGCGGCGGACCGCGTTGCCGATGACCGCGAGGTCCGGGGGGGGATCGAGGTTTTTGGCGGAAAACCCATCGAATACGGGGATGCCTTTTTCGGCGAGGAAGGTTGACATGGGGGGATAGACGTTTTTGTCGGAGCCTGTGACCGTGTATCCCGCTTTTTTGAGCATGCCGGCCAGGGCGCCCATGCCCGTGCCGCACACGGCCACGAGATGGATTGTTTTTACGCTGTCCGGAATCCGGTTGTTGGGATTTTCCATGGTATTTCCTTTAATTCCGCCCGGGATCCTGGCGCGCGGACGCGGAGACCGGCGGAGCGGAACCCCGGGCGGGCTGTGCGACTTAAGGCTGCATAGAACAGAAACGACGGAGGGTTGTACAATCGGCATTCCAAAAAACAAGGGGCTAACCGGTTACCCGGCTAACCCCTTGTTTTCTTTGGTCGGGGCGATTGGATTTGAACCAACGGCCCCTTGAACCCCATTCAGTTTGTTACCTTTTCCCGCGTTTTCCCTTCCATTCCCAAAATACGCATAAACTGCTTGACATTCCAGGATATACTCACTAAAAACCTTTCCCGTGACATCACGTTGAAACCTTTTATTCACGTTAAAAACACGGGGCCAGCACGGGGCCAGATTTGGGGAGGCGGGGCCATGGAAAAGCGGGAGAGGGAAAAAACGCAATTTCCGGGAGTGCGGTTTAGGACGCATCCGGAACGGCGGCACGGGATTCAAAAAGACCGGTATTTTTTCATTCGGTATCGGTTGAATGGGCGCGATGTTGAGGAAGGCGCGGGTTGGCTTTCCGAAGGCATGAGCGCGAAAAAAGCGGCGTCTTTGCTTGCGGAACTCCGCGAAAATCAAAGACGCGGTGAAGGCCCGCGCACGCTTCGGGAAAAGCGGGAACTCTCCGAAGCGCGCCATGCGGAAGAGGAAAATGCGCGCCGTGTCGCCGAAGTGGAGAACGTGACTTTTTCCGATATCTTCACAAAGCATTATTGGCCCGTTCAGGAGGCGAACAAGAAACAAGGCTCCCTTGTCGCGGAAAAGGCGCTTTTCACGAAATGGGTTTGCCCGGTAATCGGGCAAAAGCCCCTTACCCAAATCTCTCAATTTGACCTTGAGCGCATTCGTTCCGATATGTCAAGGGCGGGACTCAAAGACCGCTCAATTCACTATGCCTTGTGCGTAGTCCGGCAGGTTTTCCGATTTGCTCTTGAACGTGGACTCACACAAACGCCTTCCCCCACGGACAAGGCCCGCGACCTTATCCGCCGCGTCAAAAAAACGGACAACACAAGGGAACGCTTCTTCACCTATGCGGAAGAGGCGGCGCTTTTGGCGGAGCTTCAAAGGACAAGCCCGGAAACGAGGGATATCGTAATTTTATCCATTGACTGCGGTCTGCGATTCGGCGAAGTCGCGGGGCTAATGTGGGCGGATGTTGACCTGGACAACGGCACAATCTCGCTTCGGGACACAAAATCCGGAAAGCCGCGCGCGGCATTTATGACGGCTAGGGTCAAAGAAATGTTTTTGCGGCGCGGACCCGGTGGAAACGGGGACCTTGTGTTCCCCGCGAACGATTGGAAAAAAGCCCCTGATGGTGAAGAGGGCAAGAAGAAAAAGCAGAGCGTATCCCATGCATTCAACCGGGCGGTGAATCGTCTGGGACTCAACAACGGGCTTGAGGATTCCAGGCAAAGGCTTGTCTATCACTCGTGCCGACACACATTCGCAAGCAGATTAGCACAGGCGGGGATTGACCTATATTCGATTCAGCGGTTGATGGGGCATCAGAGCTTCGACATGGTGCAACGGTACGCGCACCTTGCCCCGGACGGACTGAGGGCTGCGGTGTCTGTTTTGGAGCGGCCAGAAGAACCCCTGGAGGACCTCGTGGAAGCCCAGGACGCGGCCCCGGCCCCGGCAAGGGGAACGGTGGCCCGGCTCCGGAAGCGGGCTTGACGCGGCCCTGGCGGCCCCTGGCGCTCCGCGCGGGAAAGACCGGGCCTGGGCAAAGAGGGAACGCTCTCCTCTTGCCCCGGCAATGTCCTTTGCCCCCGGCGGCCCGGCGGCGCGCGGGTTGACATCGGGAAGCGGCGGGATGATAATGGAAGGTGAGAGACCGAATTTTTCCCCTGTGAAGGAGGGAGAGACATGGCCCCGCGCATAACGCCGACACACTTGGAAAATACGGACGGAACCCGCGCGGCCCTGGTGCCCGTGGAAGACCTTGACGCCCTGGAGGCGGCGGAAGACCGGGAAGACATCGCGGACGCGGCGCGCGCCATGATG
>JAGVGH010000195.1 GCA_020057225.1 Desulfobacterales bacterium
AATCCGTAACACCTGCTGAAAGCTCCCGCTCAATCTCCCTCTCCCTGTGGGAGAGGGCCGGGGTGAGGGCATACCTTGTCTGATTGCAACTCGGTATGACTCCTGACTTCTCCCTCCCTCAAAGAAGATACCCCGCATGCAGCAGTATCTCCCACGCCTCCGCTTTTTCTGCCCAGGGCGCATCCACCTTCACAATACCCCGTATCCGCCCGATTTCCCGCTCCGCCTCCGCCTTGTCCGCGAAAAATCCCGCCCGCAAACGCCGCCACTTCACCTTGTTGGTCTTGTTGATCGTATAATACACGTAATACCCGTGATTCATCAACCGCGCCGCGTCCGCGTCCAAGTCCCTGAAATCCTTCGCCGACCGGACATTGACGGCAAACGGCCGCGCCACCCCCTGTTTCTGCGCCCGGGACCTCGCCTCCTTGACCGGTATCACCGCAAGGTTCAGCCCCGAAGGCAAGGGCGTGTCCGGAACCTTGGCCGGGTCTTTCAGCAGCGGCCCAAGCTCCTTCACATTCAAATAATACACCAGAGGCCACAGGAGACCTCCGTTATACACCTCCGGATGTTTAGCAATCTGCCGAAGGGTCTCCTTTTCCCGGGTTATGTAAATACCAAAGGAAAGCCCGTCCTCCTCCTCTGCCGGACAGACAGACCCGGCCAGGACAACGGAGAATACGACACCCGCGGCAAAAACCTTCCACCAGGCAGAACAGCGCATCACGCGAAACCTCCATGGAAAAAAGTGCCGGAAACGTGTTACGCGAGGGTTTTTTGGAGACGCGCAAGAAGCCGCAGAGCCTGTTCCCTGTGTTCCGGCGGCGCCGAAAAACACGGGGCGGGCCTGTTTTTCACCAGCACAGCCCGGGCCGCCAGGTGGCCGGACAATGCCAACAGCACGTCCGCAAGGTTGCCGAAAAGGCCCTGCCGGTCCAAATGCTCCACCCACTGGGTGTAAAGCATGTTCCGCGTCAGCCAGCAGGAAGGCATTTCCGCGGCGCCCCCCGCCATGCAGCGCGCCTTCGAGACCAGGACGCGGCATGCCAAAGGGCGGACAGGATAGACAGGGCAACGCCCCCCGGTGAGAAAAGGGCACACTCCCGTCTCCCCTTCCGGCTCCAGGGGAGCCTCCCGCCCTTCCATGCATATCCTGGCGTATCCGTTTACAGTGACCAGCGGGCGGTATCTTTCAGGCAAGACAGGAACAAGCCGGGCAAGAAGCCCGGTTTGACCGGTTTTCTCCAGATAATCCAAAATTTTTCGCCCCTCGAGGGTCGAAAGTGTCACCCGGTCCGTGCAGCACTCGCAACACCCCGGAGAGCAGGCAATGGTGTCTCCGGCGGTTTCCTCTTCCAAGAGCGCGAACGCTTTTTCCAGCGCGGCTATTGCCGCGTCCATGCCTGTCATGCCTCCAGGACAAGAATATAGTCCGCGAGCTTGAGCAACAGTTGGCGCTCCCGGGTGTCCGGAAATCCGGCAAGGGCCTCCCGGGCCTTGTCAATGTGGAACGCGGCACGCTTCCGGGTGGTTTCCATGCCTCCTGTTTCCTGAATCAGGCGCCTGACATAGGCGAACTCATCCGGCCCTGCCTTTCGTTCCGTAACAATCCGCCTCACCTTTTCCGCGTCGTTTTCAGGGGCGCGGGCCAGGGCGGCGATAAGAGGCAGTGTCATCTTGCCCTCTGCCAAATCCTGGCCGACAGGTTTTCCCATGGCCTCCTGGCTGCTCTCGTAATCCAGCAAATCGTCCTTCATCTGAAACGCCAGCCCCAGGCGTCTGCCGTATTCCCCCAGACACGCCACACTGTCTTTCGGAGCGCCGGCGAAAAGGGCGCCTGTCTTACAGGCGGTTTCCATGAGAACAGCGGTCTTGCGGTAGATGACCTCCTCATACTCGGCTTCTGAAAGGTCCGCCCGGCCCGCGTTCTGCATCTGCTGAAGCTCCCCCTCGGACATGGTGCCGATAACCTCCGACATGGCCAGGATGATTTCCAGACTGCCGGTCTCCGCGGCGATGACTCCTGTCCGCGCTAAAAGAAAATCCCCCACCAAAACAGCGGCGGGCGCTCCGTACACAACATGCCCGGCGGGTTTCCCCCGCCGCACCGAGGCTCCGTCCACCACATCGTCATGCAGAAGCGTCGCGGTGTGCAGATATTCGAAGATGGTGGAAAGACGGGCGCACCCCTGCCCCGGCACCCCGCACAGTTTCGCCGCAAGCACCATCAGTAAAGGACGGAGGCGCTTTCCTCCCGCGAACAGGGTGTGGCCCGCGATCATCCGCACAAGCTCCAGGCGGGCGCCCAGGTCTGCGGCCAAGGCTGTTTCGATGTCCTGCAGCTCCTCCGCCACGGCCCCGGCTATTTCCTCTTTCAAAGACGGCATAGAACCTCCGCGAACACGTCGTAATCCCCGTGGCCCGTGACCCGGGCCCGGACCCACTGTCCGGGCGCGGCACCGCCCTTGAGCAGGCATATTCCGTCCACATCCGGGGCCTGGCCTGTTGTGCGCCCCCACAAGGGATAATCCTTCCGTTCCGTTCGCCCAAGAACCAGCGCGGGGGTGTCGGTTCCGGTCCGCGCGGCGTTCATTTCCCTGGAAACCTCCGCCTGGATTTCCATGAGCCTGTTCCGGCGTTCCAATGCCACGTCCTCCGGAACATGGCCGCGCAGGCGGTGGGAAGGCAAATCCTCTCTATCCGAGTAAACGAAAACGCCCGCGTGGTCAAACCGGATTTTGCGTAAAAAGGCCGCAAGCCCGTTAAAATCCTCTTCGGTCTCCCCGGGATAGCCGGTGAGAAGGGTGGTGCGAAGAACGGCGCCAGGCACAACATGGCGGATATTCTCAAAAAGCGCTTCGAGATCCCGCGCGGAGCCGGGCCTTCCCATGCGTTTAAGCACCCGGGCCGAGGCGTGCTGGACCGGAATATCGAAATATGGACAGATTGCACAAGGATGCGCGGCCACGGTTTCGAGAAGGTCCATGGTGACATGGGCGGGGTAGGCGTAAAGAAAACGGAAACGGACGCCGGGAACCTCCCGCGCGAGGGTGTCGAGCAGGAGCGCGAGGTTTTGGGCGGGCAAAAGGTCCATGCCCCAGGCTGTGGTGTCCTGGGCCACAAGATTGATCTCCAGCGCTCCGGAGGCGGCGAGCGCCCGGGCCTCCGCCAGGATGTCCGAAAGGGCGCGGCTGCGCGCCGGGCCCCGCAGTTTGGGGATGATGCAGTAGGCGCAGCGGGCCCTGCATCCTTCCATGATTTTCAGAAAGCTGTAATAGAGTGTCGTGCGCAGGCGGGGCGCGCCGCTGGATTCCAGGGGCATGGTTTCGGGCGCGGGCAGCACGCAGGCCGGAGCGGCAAGGCGTCCCTCCAGGGCTTCCAGGGCCTTGTCCAGGGCGCCGGTGCCTAAAAAGACATCCACCTCCGGGAGCGCCCCGGCGATATCCGCTCCAAAACGCTGGGGCAGGCAGCCCAGCACCGCGAGGCAGACGCACATGCCGTTTTTTTTGTAATCGGCAAGTTCGAGGATGGTGTCTATGGACTCGTCAATGGCGGATTGAATAAAGCCGCAGGTGTTGACAAGAATGGCGCGGGCGCTGGAAGGGTCCGGTGTGTGGACCCATCCGGCGGACGAGAGCGCGCCCAGGACGCGCTCGCTGTCCACGAGGTTCCGCGCGCATCCCAGGGAAACAAGATGGAACGTTTTTCCGGGCGGTTCGCCGCCTGTGTTTCTAACCCGCGCGTCAGGGCCCATCAGGGGTTTCTCCGCGCCCCCGCCTGAGACACGCTGGCGGGGGCTGGTCTTTTTGGCATGTTCACGGGCTTTCACGCTTCCTTGTGTTTTTTAATTTCCGCGCACAGGGCAGGCAGAAATTCCCGGTAATCCTCTTGCACTCCAAAGCTGGCTTTTTTAAAAACAGGCGCGTCGGGATTCGTGTTGACAGCCACCACGCAACGGGCGTTCTGGATGCCCGCCAAGTGCTGCACCGCGCCGGAAATCGCGCAGGCCACATAGAGTCTGGGCGAAACCGCGGCGCCGGTTTGTCCCACTTGGTCCGCATGGCTCCTCCAGCCCTCGTCCACCGCGGCGCGGGACGCGCCCACAGCGGCTCCCAGGAGGTCCGCGAGCTCTTCGATGGGTGCGAAATTCCCGCCGGTGCCCCGGCCTCCGGCCACAATGGTTTCCGCGTCCGCAAGGGGAACCCGGCCTCCAGGGTCCGCAATCCGCTCCAGAATTTGGACCATAGGCGCGGGGTCGGCCACGGAAACCTGTTGGACCCTGCCCTTGCCCTGCGCGCGGGCAGCGGGAAAAAGGCCCGGAGGAATGGTCACCACCGCGGGAGTACCGGACAGCGCGACTTCGGCAAGGGCTTTTCCCCCATACACAGCACGGACAGCGGTGAATAGGCCGTCTGTGAACCGCGCGTCCAAGGCGCCCATGACAAGGGGAGCGTCAAGCCGCGCGGCTAGACGCGGCGCAAGGTCGCGCCCCTGGGCCGAGCCCGCGAGCACCACAACGGCGGAAGCTGTTTCCCGGATGAGCGGCGCAAGGGTTCCCGCGTGCGCCTCGGCGGTATAGGGGGCGAGACCGGGATGGACAACGGGCAAGAGGAGATCCGCGCCATGTCCGGCAAGGTCTGTAAAACCGTCGGGAACAACGTTGGAAAGGAGTGTCACCGCGGTTTCCGCCCCGGTCTGGTCCGCGAGGGCGCGGGCAAAGGCCAGGGCTTCCCAGGTGTGGCGCTTGATGACGCCGCGCCTTTCCTCTGCGATGACGAGCAGGAGGGATGCCATGCGTGCTCCTTTAACCGTTAGAGGGGTGTTCCGTCAAGCGGCGCGCGGAGGCGGCGGAACCGCTCTCTTGGCGCGGGCTAAACCGAAAACCGGCTGTCCAGGGCCTGTTCGGTTCTCCGGTTTTCCATGGACGCGGAGTATGGCAAAATAATCCACACCGGCCTGGATGTCCACAAGGATTCCATCCCGCTGGAAACCTCCTAAAACGGAACAGCAGGTTCCGCGTTTTTAAACGTCCCAAACCAGGGCAAGGTGTTTGCGGACGCTGTGAAAGTCCTCCCAGCGCGTGTACTCTTTGCCGCACTCGTCCAAAAGCCCGCACAGACTGTCTCTTGCGAACACAAGGTCCGCGCGGCGGGCAATGGCCAGGTCCGTTATTCCGTCGCCTATCACAACCGCCTCCTCCGGAGCAACCTGAAGAAGCACCTCCTCCTTGGCCACAAGGTCTGAGGCGCTCTCGCACGGGGAGACGGGAACAAGGGTTTGGCCGTCCGGCGAAAGTCCGAGATCCAGGGCGAACACGTCCCTGCACCGGGAAACCAAAGGACCGAGCATCTCCTCGACCATGATTCGCAGGCCGCCGGAAACCACGAAAAAGGGCACGCCCTGGGAATCAAGAAAGTTGAGAAGCTCCGGAAGACCAGCCCGCGCGGGTTTTTCCCGGACAAAGGCCCGCGCCGCTTCGGGGGCGTCCAGAGGAAGGGCCTGGATGAGCTGGCGCAGGCCCTGGCGAACCGTTATCCTGCGCGCCATGACCTCGGGCAGCACTTGGGCCGCAAGGTCGGGCACAAGGGCGTAACACATGCCCACAAAGGTCTCCTCCTGGGAGATGGTGCCGTTAAAGTCGCAAAAGACGGCCCGTTTCAGGCCGAAAGGCGCGTGTTCATCAGGTGCCATGGTCCGGTAACCCTTCCTGTCCGCAGGCGGTAAAATGAGGCGTTTTCAGTTTTTCCGCTGCTAATGCTTTCATGCCCGGTAAATTTAAGATACAATAAGGAAACTGGCAAGGGCGCGTTTCACGACAATGACTCAAGGAGGGGTGTGGCATGAACGGTTCGGAAGCGGCGGATGAGCGGCGTAGGTTTCCCAGGGTCTTAAGGAATGTTTCCATCCAGATTATCGATCAGTTCAATCCGAGAACAGGGGATTACTCGGCGGGGGACAAGGGCGAGCAGTCCAGCAGGGACATCAGCGCCGGAGGAATGCGCTTCGTCAGCGGCATTCCCTTTGACGTTAAAAGCCGGCTCAACCTGAAAATCAAGATCGAGGGCTGGGCCATGCGGCAAAAGCGCGTGGGAGTGCCCATGGGCATGACCTCCCTCGCCATCATGGCCATGGCCGAGGTGGTCTGGTGCGAGTCTTCGGGAAGCGGCAAGGGCTACGAGGTGGGGGTCAAGTTCATTGACATCTTCGAGGAGGACCACAAGGCCCTTAAGGAGTATCTGAGCGCGGGATGACCAGCGGCCAAAGGCAGGAGTGGCGGAACATCCCCCTCTTGCCAGTGCGGCATAAAACAGGGCGTTTTTCCCAATTATTCTCAGTCATGACTCCTATAGCGCCTGTCATAAATCCGTTCCGATTCAATGCGCTCCGGACTTGGCTTAGAATCTATGTCCGGAGAGGTAATTGCAAAACTCTTAGAAACGACAAATTTGATGTAGGCCGGGTGGTTCCGCCCGAAGGGCAGGTTCACCCAACATCTTGGAATAATGGTATA
>JAGVGH010000122.1 GCA_020057225.1 Desulfobacterales bacterium
GGCTCCGGTGGCATGCCCTGAAAGCGAGGCCATCGCCTACCTGGGAATACAAGGACCACAAGATGTGGCGGGGGCTTGAGCCAACTGCATACCCCAGTTTTAAATTTTGTCAAGGAGTTGTAGAGCAGACGACGCGCGGGGAGAACGGACGGGGAAATCAGGGAGATAGTCCGGAATGAACAAATACCAAGTAAACACCGCTAAAAAGAGTTAAAACCGAGAATATCGGTACGGTCCCAGAAATCGCGAACCACTGCCCTTTCCTCTTTTGCACGGCCAACCGACAAAAATATCCCTTCCGAAACTCATTCCCGGCGCCGCGCCGACAGAATCTGTCCCTCCAGCAAATCCGCCAGCGATTCCAGACTGTCAGCGGAAAACCGCGGCGGGCCGTGTTCGGGCAAGGGGGATAAAACCAGGGTGGCAAGCACCGGACCAGGACCCAGCCCGACACGTTCCCCCGGAAAGGCGGGGTTTACAACGAGGATTTTCGGAAAGGGTTCGTTTTTGTAGCCTTCGGCAAGAACAATGTCGGCGTGTCCGAGATGTTCCCGCGCGATGTCCCCAAGCCGGGGGTCTCCAGGCCAGTCGCGGATGACGGCGATCTCCCCGGGCCGGGCCGCCACTGTTGTGTCCGCTCCGGCCCTCCGGTGGCGCCACGTGTCTTTTCCGGGCCGGTCCATGTCAAACGCGTGCCTGCTGTGCTTGACTGTGGCGATCCGGTATCCCCGGACGCGCAACAAAGGCACAAGCTGCTCGACAAGGGTCGTTTTTCCGGAATTGGAGTGTCCCGCCACCACAACCACCGGCGGTGTCTTCCTGTGGGTTTCCTCTTCCCGGCACATTCCGGCGCTCACACCTCTCCCGCGTCTCCGCGTTTTTCAACCCTGCGGTTCAGGCCGCGCCCTTCTCTTTTCCGGTGAAAATACGCTCCAGCACCTGGGAAAGATAGGTGAGCGTAAAGGGCTTTTGGATAAACGCGAGCCCGCCCTGCTCCAGAAGCTCGGCGGCCTTCTCGTTTTTGTCAAACCCGCTTGAAAGCAGAATCCTGGCCTTGGGGTGGATTGCCATAAGCCGGGCGAATATCTCCTCGCCCCGCATTTCAGGCATCACCAGATCCAGTATCACCACGTCTATTTCCTTGTGGCGCTCCTTAAACACGCAAAGGGCCTCGCTTCCCGTGGCCGCCTCGACCACCTCGTAGCCGAGGCTTCCCAGCATCTCCTTGCCGATTCCCCGCACCGATTCCTCATCGTCCACCAAAAGCACCCGCCCTGTCCCGCGCACAGGGGCGCCGTCCTCGGGCATGGCCTTGGCAGCCTCTTTCAGGGTCGCGGGGAAATACAGGTGAAAGACGCTTCCGCGGCCTTTTTGGGACTGCACGTCAATGCAGCCGCCATGGGCCTTGACGATTCCGTTGACCGAGGCCAAACCAAGCCCCGTGCCTTTGCCGCTTTCCTTGGTGGTGAAAAAGGGCTCGAAAATCTGCCGGATTGTCTCCGGGTCCATACCGCATCCCGTGTCCTGCACGCTCACTGTCACATGCGGCGCCGGATTCGGATTGAGCGGTTCTGCGCGCATGGCCTCCGGCGGGATGTTCCGGGTCTGAATGAGAATTTTCCCGCCCTTGGGCATGGCGTCGGACGCGTTGATATAAAGATTCCACAACACCTGCTCGAGATGGGCCGCGTCCCCCTCCACCGGCGCGAGGTCTTCCGCGAGGTCCAAGTGGATGGAAACATCTTTCCGGGTGCGCCCAAAGGTCTCGGAGGTCTCCCGCACCAGCTTGTTCAACTGCACCGCCCGCCAGTCCCCCTGCCCCTCCCTGGCAAGCCCCAAAAGCTGACGGGTGAGCCTGGAACCGCTCGCCACCTGCTTCTCAATGTTCTTGAGCCTGTGGAAATGCCCGTATTCCGATCCGGTGTCCAGCAGCATCATGGACACATTGCCCTGGATCGCCATCAGCAGATTGTTGAAATCGTGGGCAACGCCCCCCGCCAGGGTCCCAATGGCCTGCATCTTTTGGGCGTGGACCATGTGGGAGGCGAGCTTGCGCCGTTCCTCCTCCGCGTGCTTTCGGCCCTCGGTTTCCGTCTGGAGCGCCTCCGTGGTTTTCTCAAGAAGGCTTGCCTGCTCGTTGCATTTTTTCGTCAGATAAGAGTTTTGAAGGGCAAACCCCATCTCGCCGACCACGATGGACAACAGGTGCTCGTCCTCCTCGTTGAACGCCTTGCGGGTGCGTTTCCGGGCCAGATTCAGGATGCCTGCCACCTCTTTGCCCGCGAAAATGGGAATAACGAGAAAGGAAGGGCTTCCGTACCGGGGAGCGCTGGGCCTTAAAGTTCTGAGGTCTGTTTCAATGTCCCGCACAAGGAAAGGCTTTTTGTCCGCCATGGCCCGCCGCATGAAGGGCGAATCCGCGCGGATTGGAAACTCCCGGATCTGCCCCTCCACCGGCGCCTTGTAATGCACAAGGCGCAGCCATCCGCTTTCCGGGTCCGTGGCGAAAACCGAGCCGATTTCCGCCTCGGCCAGGATCATGGCCTTGTCAAGCAGGGATTTTAAAAGAATATCAAAGTCATCGGTGTGGTTGGTGAGATGCAGCAGTTCCCGCATCACGGAAAGGCTTTGAACCTTGCGGGCGAGATCCTCGTTGGTGGATTCCAGTTTGTCGAAAAAGCTGCTGAAGGCTCCCGCGACCTCCGCGAGGTCGCCGGTCTGGCGCACGGCGTCCATGAGTTCGATCTGTCCGGCCGCGGCTTTGCGCACCACCGAGGTGAATTCCAGAAAACGGTCGAAAAACTGGCGGAGCATGACGAGTCCGGCAAGGACGACAAGAAGAAGGAAGGCGAGGAAGACTATCTGGCCGCCGTCCAGGGAGATGTGGCCTTGATGGCCCAGATACAGGATAGAAACAAAAGGCAGGCCGAAGACCAGGGTTTCGATGAGGGAGAGTTTTTCCCGGAGTTGCCGTGCTCCGGATACGCGCTTACGATAAAAAGAGGATAGCATGGTTTGGTGCTCCGTGCGCCTTGGGGAAACATTGAGAGGGGGGGCAGCAAAAGCCTACACGGAATTTAGGCAATAATCACGCCAGAATCCATAGGGATTTCCAGGTTTCATTCTGTCTCATGCTCTTGTATGGGTACACAGGGTGCCAAACACCGCCGAATCGAATACACTGTGATTAAACCCTATCTAAGCGATTTCGTTATTTTTTTCAATCTTTATTATCAACGGGTCCCGGTTTATTATCGCCCGGGCCAAAACATCCGGAGAACCACGCCTCCCGCATGAAAAAGACCAAAGTCCGCCCAATTCCCCTAATGACATGAAAGGGACGGGAAAATCACGGCCAACAGGGCAACGGCCCGGAAAAGCGCTTGCTGAAACCGCAGGAACCATCTATTTTTTTGAAAACAAACGAGGTAATTGCAAAATGAGGCGTAGGTTGGGTGGTTCCGGGCCGCAAGGCCCGGGTTCACCCAACATTTCTAAAATGATTTCTATGTGTTGGATGAACC
>JAGVGH010000268.1 GCA_020057225.1 Desulfobacterales bacterium
GGAGAAATAGCCCACATAGACATGGGTCCAGTCCGCGACCGATGTGAATTCGGTCAGGGCAACGTATCCGGACGCGCCGTACAGCCACCCGGTCTGGCCAAAATCAAAGGTTGCCGTGTCCAAAATGTCCGTCGCCGCTTCGGCGTCCGGCACCGGGTTGTCCGGGTTTTTGGCGTAAACCGTCTGGATCAGCCGGCCCGCCTCGAAATGCGCCGAGGCGGTGGCCGCGAAGCCCAGCACCAGAAGTGCCGCCGTGAGAATGGCTGTCAGTCGTTTCATTTCCCTCTCCATTCCTTGTGGTTTCCCGTTTCACCCGCGCGGGTGTCGCTTTTCGCGGCCCAAAAACTATTCCGCGTTTTCCCGAACGACAGATGCTGTCGTATAGACCCTCCCCGACTAGGGAAATGTGCGGCCCGCGTGAGTTTTTGATGAGGAGAGACAGAAAAGAAAAGGAGAGACACGGAGGGAAATGAAAGCCCGGTCCGGGCCAAGGGTCTGCGGTTTCCTTGCGGGTGGCCTTGAACCTGCGGATGTTACGCCGGCGCGCCCGCGCTCATTAAAATCTGGTCAAACCCGCATTCCCCTGCAACCTGGGTCTAACACCACATTAACACCTGTCTTTCAGTATTCCCCATGCCGGATTCCCCAGACGGACGGGCCAGGCCGCGCCCCGCCCGCGCCATGCCGCGCCGGACAGGAATCTCCGTTTCCTTTACCCATGTTCCGACATGAACAGGGAAAAACCGATACTCTAATTCCGGGACAGAACCATGCCGCAGCTCCAATATCTACCCTTGCCGGGCACCGCGTCCGGGGAAACAGACGCGCCCAGGGACAGCGCGGGCGCCGCAAGAAGGCTTGCCAAAACCCTTGGGTTTGACCTGCGCAATCCCGAAACCCTTGTCCGGGCTGTACCCTTTGGCCCGGGAGACACCACTGCGGGGTCCGAGTCCGAACTCCAGGCCGTGGTTTTAGGCGCGCGCCAGGATGTGGACCTCGCCCGCGCCATCCTTGAATCCGCCCATTACAAAAACCTGGCCCGCAGGGCCGCGGCGGGCGACACGCCCAAAAAGACCCTGGACTCTTTGGAAAAGCATCTCGCGGACAACCCGGAAAACGTCTGGGAAAACTCCTGGGTCCGCTTCCCCTGCTCCACGCTCTCCCCCTTTGCCTCGGGCGTGTTCGAGCGCGACCTTTTCGCCGACAAAAACGATCCGGCGAGTCCCATTCGCAACGACGCCCACAGGTTTCTTTTCGAGCGCCAGGGCGAACCCTGGGCGCGCCTCCCTGTCAGCTATCTCTTGCGTCTCTCCCTTGCCGAGGCCATCAGCGCCCCCTTTATCCACGCGGATATCCGGCGCCAGGGCCTTGCCTTTATGGAGCATTTTCTAAACGACAACACCAGTCCCGAAACCTTCTCCCTCTACACCGTCCGCCTCAGCCCCTCGTCGGGAATGGGCCGCGCCATCGCCCGTGAAACCTGCCAGCGTTTTCATCTGTGCCAGCTCCTCATCCAGTACGCCAACCTCCGCTTCCGCCTCGCCGAGAACGGCCAAAAGGCCCTGGTCTATCAGGCCCCAAACCCGCCCGCGCGGCAAAAGGCGCTCAACGCGCTCATTCCCGACGCGTTTTACCGGGAGCTTTTCATGAGCCCCTGCCTCTCGGGATGGGACCGGGGCGAGGAAAAACACCGGTACATGGAACTGTGCCACGAGGTTTTGAGCAGAAGCCATCTCAACGCTGTCGCCAAGCTCAGGGAGGCGGGAATCATTGTCAACAATCTTGTGGTGCTTCCCAGCACCTCCAACGTGAGCCTGGCCAACAATGGAACCCATGTGAGCCTGGGATCCAGGGTTCTCTCCGCTCTTCTGGACGGCGCGCGCCAAGGCTTTGGTCCCACAGAGGAAAAATGCCTGGGCGACCTTGTCATCAAGGCCGCCGAGCATTTCCTGCCCCTCTTCACAGGAACCTACGGAGCCGCGCCCTGCCGTATGGATTTCACCGATTTCCACCCGGAAAAAGCCCTGGGATTCCTGCCCCACGAGCTGGACTTCACCCACCTTCGCATGTTCTGGCGGCGCTGGCGGAAAAAAGCCCGGATCTCTCTTTTGGGCCAGCCACTCACGCCCTTTGGCCCGGAATGGATAGACGGGCCCCTGTGCCGTTTTTTCGGGCTCAAAGGCGACCTTGTTCCCGATTACAGGCTCATGGACTATCTGGCCGCCCTGATGAGCACTGCCGAGAGCCCGGCCCTTGACGGGCGGCAGGGCAACGATGAGCGTCTGCGCCGGGACCTCTCCGCCCTGGGCGTCTTTGACTCCCGCATGGCGCTCTATCTTCTGCTCCGCTTAAGACGCCATGAAACCATGGGTTTCTCGGGCTTCGAGGCCCGCCAGTTCAGCCTGTTCCCGGACATCGTGGAAGACATGGGCCAGGCGGTGAGCCTGCAAAACCTTGTGTTGGCCCATATCTGGAAACTTGTCCTCTCCGGGGAGCTTGCCCACCGGGATATTCCCGACGAGCCGTTTGTGGAAAGCGAGCGCCGCCAGATTGTGTTTTACGCCGCGGTGGGAGTGCCAGCCTTTTACGCGCGCAGGGACTCGCCCAACCGGCTTCTCAAAAGGATTCTCGCACGGGTCAAAAGCGTGCGCATAAGCCGCCGGTATCCCGGATACTGCCGGGTGGCGTGCAAGGATTATCTTGTGGCGCTCTTAACGATGCTCAGGGAGGACTCGCCGGAGCTTGTGGATGCCATGGGGCTTGAAGGTGTATTGGAGGACGCGCTGGCCAGAGTCCTCCGCCCGGAGGAAAACGGGGCCGCGGGACGGCTTGTCCGGGAGATTCTCGCCATGACAGGCGCGCCTACCCCTTTCCATCTTACAGCGGAGGAATTCAACCAGGCGGCGGAAAAGTTTTACCGGGAAACCCTGCGGCGGCGGCACGCGGTCCAGGGCATGGACATCCTCGCCGCCTCAGCCTCCCGGCTCGACGGCGCCGCGATTCTGGGCAGAGGCGACTACCGGGAGGCCCTTTTTTCCATTCTGGGCGGCCAGTCGGCATCAGCCTGCATCGGGCAAACACGGGCGGAAGTGGAGGAGGAAACCGCGGACGAGGAAACCCTTGCCCGGGTCATCCGGCTTTCCATTCTCGCCGCGCGTCTGGACGCGGAAAGGGCATGCGCGTGACCGCCATGTCAGACTGGCCTCATCAGTACATTGACCGTCCGACAAGCGCGGTCCGGGAGGAAACCCTGTTCGGGGACCGGCTGGTGCGCATGCTTTACGGGAGCGCGCGGGAAAACGCGCCGCTTCTCTTCAAAGCCCTGGTATCCCCCCGGGCCTCGGACATCCTTGGACGCTTTGCCTTTGACTCCGCCCTGGGAGCCCGCGCCGCTGGCGCCCGGGCGTTTGCGCGGGAAGCCGGGATAGACCTCTCGGAATGCCTTGCCCCGCCGGATTGGCACACCACCTACCGCCGCGTGTTCGAGCGCCGGATCCGCTACTGGGAGCGCCGCCCCATGCCGGAGGATCCCCGCGCGGTTGTGAGCTGCGCGGACGCGCGGCTGCTGCCGGGATCCTTTGCCCAAGGGTCCAGGCTCTTTCTGAAGGAGAAGTTCTTCTCTTTGGCGGAGCTGTTGGGCGCAACCAAAACCCGGTGGGTGGATGCTTTTAAAAACGGCGACCACGCGGTTTTCCGTCTCACCGCCGAAAAGTACCATTACAACCACAGCCCTGTGGCCGGGCGCGTTCTCGACATCTACGCCATAGACGGGCAATGCCACTCCTGCAATCCCGGAGCGCTGGTCGCCGAGGCAAACCTGTATTCCAAAAACCGGCGCACCGTGACAGTGCTCGACACGGATGTTCCCGGCGGCACCGGCGCGGGGCTTGTCGCCATGGTGGAAGTGACAGCCCTGCTCATCGGCCGCATCCGCCAGTGCGCCAGTGAAACGCGCTACGACGCGCCCCGCGAGGTTGTCCCGGGCATGTTTTTGAGGAAAGGCTGTCCCAAGAGCCTGTACCGGCCCGGAAGCTCCACCGATGTTCTCTTGTTTGAGCCTGGGCGGGTGGTGTTTGACCGGGATATTGTTGAGAACAGCCGCCGTCTGGACGCGCAAAGCCGGTTTTCGATGGTGTTTGGCAGACCGGCGGTGGAGACGGAGGTGCGCGTGCGGGAACAAATCGGGATGGCGCTTCCGCCGCCCGGGGAGCCGGGCGCCAAGGCGCCCTTGGCGTGAGGGGGAGTTATGTCCAACGCGTTGTTTTCGTGGTGCTTTGCCCTTGTCATGATTGGGGCTGTTCTTTGGGGGGCGCGCACCCTTCCCGGCGAGTCCTGGCAGTTCGCCGCCGCGGTGCCTCTGAAAAAGCGGGGGGATGGCGCCTGGGGAGGGCTGAACCTTACTTATTACGGGGTCTTTTCCTCCGGGGCCCAGACCCTTGCCGCGGCGACAGCCATATTTCTTGCGTCCGCCGCGGGATACCCCCTATGGGGCGTGCTTGCCTTGTGCATGCTGCTTTTCGCGGTGTGCGTTCCCGCGGCCCGGATTGTGGCGCGGCTGGTTGAGGGGAAAAAACACACCCTCACCATCGGAGGCGCCTCTTTTGTGGGGTTTGTCCTTCTTCCATGGGCAGCCTGGGCGGTTTCCCTTGTCCATGGCCGGTTTGCGGGCGGCGCTCCCGGGGCGCTTTCTGTCATGTCCGCCTTGGCGGTGGCCTACGCCGTGGGCGAGGGCATGGGGCGGCTTGCCTGCATGAGCTACGGGTGTTGCTACGGCAAACCCCTGGACGAGGCACACCCGCTGCTCAGGCGCGTGTTTTCCCCCATGGCCTTTGTGTTCACCGGCCCCTGCAAAAAAATCGCCTACGCCCACGGCTGGGAAGGCCGCCCTGTTGTGCCGGTCCAGGCCGTGACCGCTCTTGTGTATTGCTCCACAGGGGCGCTGGGCGCCTATCTCCATTTGGAGGGCCGCCACGCGGCCGCCTTCTGCCTCGCGGTGACGGTGACCCAGGCGTGGCGCCTTGTTTCCGAATTTTTCCGGGCGGACTACCGGGGAGGCGGAAAAATCTCCGCCTATCAAATCATGACCATGGCGGCGGTGCCCTACTGCCTTTTGGCGCCTGTGGTCTTCCAGGCCGGGGCGCCTGTCCCGGGCTCGGTGGCGCGCGGATTCGCCGTGATCTGGAACCCCGCAATGCTGTTGTTTCTTCAGACGCTCTGGCTTGCGCTGTTTTTGAACGTGGGGAGAAGCACGACGACCGCTTCCACCGTGTCATTCCATGTGGTCGGTGAAAACGTGTGACCTGGGAGGTATAGCGTTTGTCAGAATAGCTTTCCGATTGACTCGCCCGTTCTGCCTGGCCATCGGCCTGCCGTCACCTTGGGGGAAGCCGGGGCCCAGGGTCTCAAAAAAGCCTGAACCCCGGCTTTCGCCGGGGTGACGGCTGATTGCGCATGCCCCTATGCCAACCGCGGGGCGCCTCGAATCGGAAGGGATTTGAAACGGTATAATTGAACAAGTTGGCGTAGAGGTTTTGCGATTACCTCCTGCCTGAATCCGTGAACGCCATTGCAGAAAAATTCAGCAAATTAAAATATAACAATCTTGATTTAAATCAAATTTTATGGTATTGGTTTTTCATTCGATCA
>JAGVGH010000170.1 GCA_020057225.1 Desulfobacterales bacterium
CGCTCCGATGGCTCGGGTTCCATTGCCGTAGGGGCGCACGGCGTGCGCCCGAACAGGGGAATCCCTTGCAATAAGATTATTTATGGATAAGCTCTAAATACGGGCTGTGTCCGCCATGGTGTTTCATATCCCCTGGAATCCGCCTAAAATGTGCAGGTGCAGGTGAAAGATGACCTGGCCGCCTCCGCGTTCCACATTGAACAACAGCTTGTAGCCGGATTCCGCCACTCCGGCCGTTTTTGCTGTCTCTTTTGCCACAAAAAGCATTTCGGCCAGGAGGTTCCCGTCTTCCGGCCGGATGTCGTTGACAGAGCGGATGTGTTTTTCCGGCACCACCAGAAGATGCACGGGCGCGTGGGGGCGGATGTCCTTGAAAACCGCGATCCGCCCGTTTCTGAAAACAAAGTCCGCCGGGAGCTCCCCGGCGAGGATTTTGCAAAAAACGCAGTCCTGGACCATTCAGGATGCCTTTCCTTGGGTTTCCGCCGTCTCCGCCCCGGGAGGCGTGGCTGTCCATTTTCCGCGCGCGAAGGGGCCATCCAGGGCGCGTTCCAGCATTTTTTGAAACAGCGCCCTGGGCACTTCCCGCGCGCCAAAACGCAGAAGGTGCGCGGTTGTCATCTGGCAGTCTATCAACTCAAATCCCTGCCGGGCAAGGTATTCCACAAGAACAACAAAGGCCGCCTTGCCGGCGTCAGGCGTCCTGTAAAACATGGACTCGCCAAAGAAGGCGCGTCCCAGGGCCACGCCGTACACCCCTCCCGCAAGGGCGCCGTCCAGCCATGCCTCGGCGCTGTGGGCAAAACCCAGGCCGTGCAGGGTCTCGTAGGCCGCCACCATCTCGGGCAGAATCCAGGTGCCTGTTTCTTGTTTCCGGGGGGTTTGGGCGCAGGCCCGAATCACCCCGCCAAACGCGGTGTCAAAGGTAACGCGGAAGTGTTGCCGCCGTAGGAGCCGGGCAAGGCGCCGCGGCACGTGGATTTCCCCTGGAACGAGCACCAGCCGGGGGTCCGTGCTCCACCACAGGATGGGCTCCCCTTCGGAATACCACGGAAAAATCCCCAGGGAGTACGCGGCCAAGAGCCGCTCGGGGGAGAGATCCCCTCCCACGGCCAAAAGGCCGTCACGGCGCGCGTGGCGCGGATCCGGAAACCGCGGCTCCCTGCCCAGCGCGTACACCGGCATGGCCGCCCTACCGCCCTTCTATCACAAAATCAGGTTTCCCGTCGCGGAGAACCACGCGCGCCTTGCCGCCCTTGATGAGACGCCCGAAAAGGATTTCCCCGGAAAGCGCGTCCTTGATCTCCTTGGAAAGCAGGCGGTCCAGGGGGCGCGCCCCGAATTTGGGGTCGTATCCCTGGGTGGCGAACCAGCGCCGGGCCTCGGGCGCCAGCTCCAGGCCCACTTTCCTTCCCGCGAGCTGGGATTTGATTTCCCCGACCATCTTGTCCACGATACGTTCCATAATCTCCACAGACAGATTGCCAAAGGGAATGATGCCGTCCAGCCGGTTGCGGAACTCCGGGGAAAACACCTTTTCCACCGCTTTGACGCCTTTCTGGGCCGCGTCCATGGTCCCGCCCGAGTCCTTGAACCCGATGCCCGGCGCGTTCATCTCCCGGGCGCCCGCGTTGGAGGTCATGATGAGCGCCACGTTGCGGAAATCCGCCTTTTTGCCCGTGTTGTCCGTGAGGGTCGCGTGGTCCATGACCTGGAGCAGGATGTTGTAGATGTCCGGATGCGCCTTTTCGATCTCGTCCAGAAGCAGCACGCAATGGGGCTGGCGCCGTATGCCGTCGGTGAGAAGCCCGCCCTGGTCAAAGCCCACGTATCCGGGAGGCGCGCCGATGAGCCGCGCCACCGCGTGCTTTTCCATGTACTCGGACATATCGTAGCGCTCGAACGCGATGCCCAGGGTTCTGGCAAGCTGGATGGCCGCCTCGGTTTTCCCAACGCCCGTGGGTCCGATGAAGAGGAAGCACCCGATGGGCCGGGAGGGGCTGCCAAGACCCGCGCGGGAGCGCTTGATGACCTTGGCCATGCTTTCGATGGCCTGGTCCTGGCCGAACACCACGGACTTGAGGGAGTCTTCGAGGCGCTCGAGCTGGTCTCTGTCCGAGGCGGAAACCGAGCGCGGGGGAATCCGCGCCATGAGCGCCACCACCTTTTCGATTTCCTGGGGGGTGACGTTTTTGCTTCGGGCTTTTTCCCGGAGGTTCCGCGCGGCGCCCGCCTCGTCAATCACGTCAATGGCCTTGTCGGGCAGGTATCTGTCGTTGATGTGCTTGGCCGACAGCTCCACCGCGGCCTTGAGGGTCTGGTCCGGATAGACGACCCCGTGGAACTCCTCGTAGCGGGAGCGCAGCCCCTTCAATATCCGCACGGTCTCCTCGGGGCTGGGCTCCGGGACCTCGATTTTCTGAAACCGGCGGGAAAGGGCGCGGTCCTTCTCAAAATGGCTCTTGTACTCCTCATGGGTGGAGGAGCCGATGCAGCGCAGTTCCCCGGCGGCAAGCACCGGCTTTAAAATGCCCGACGCGTCCATGCTGCCGCCGCTTGTGGCTCCGGCGCCCACCACAGTGTGGATTTCGTCAATGAACAAGATGGCGTTTTTACGCTTTTGCACCGCGGTGATGACGGATTTGAGCCGTTGCTCGAATTCGCCGCGGAACTTGGTGCCTGCTAAAAGGCCGCCCATGTCGAGACAGTAGATTTCCGCCCCGGCCAGGGGGGCGGGCGCTTTTCCGTCAGCCACGCGCAGGGCGAGTCCCTCGGCCAGGGCGGTTTTGCCCACTCCTGGGTCGCCCACGAAAATGGGGTTGTTTTTCCTTCGGCGGCACAGGATCTGCTCGGTGCGCTCAAGCTCGGCCTCCCGCCCGATGAGGGGGTCAATTTTTCCGTCCCTGGCGCGCTGGGTTAGGTTTGACGTGTACAGTTTGAGGGGGTCGCTTCTTCCCCGTTTTTCCCCGTCCGGGGTTTCCTCTTCCGCGGGGCCTTCCTCCGGCTCGCCCTCGCCTTCGTCCTTGGCGAGTTTGGTGATGCCGTGGGAGATGTAGTTTAAAACATCCAGGCGGGTGATGCCCTGGGTTTCAAGGAAGTAGAGGGCATGGGATTCTTTTTCGTGGTACATGGCGGCGAGAATGTCGCCGATTTTCACCTCGCGCCTTCCGGCCGATTCCACATGGGCCACCGCGCGCTGCATGAGGCGGTGGAAGCCCACCGTCTGCTGCAGCACGTACTCGTCGCTTCCCGGCATGGCCTCCATGCTGTTCTCGAAGAATCCTTCGAGTTCCCGGCGCATGAGCAGAATATCGCCCCCGCACCGGGACAGGATTTCCATGCCCTTTTGTTCAAACAGGAACGCGTAGAGGATATGCTCGATGCACAGGTATTCGTGCCTGCGCCTCCGCGCCTCTTTCACCGCCGAGCCAATGGCCGTTTCGAGTTCCTTGCTTATCATGGGTCTTCTCTTTCATGGGCGAGGGGCCTTTTGCGCCGGGTGTTCCGGGCCGGTCCCGCTTATTCCGGTTCCATGGAGCTTTTGAGGGGATAGCCTTCCTTTTGTGCAAGGTCAAGAACTTGCCGCACCTTGGTTTCCGCGATATCCCTGGGATAGGCGCCGCACACTCCCAGGCCCTGCCGGTGGACGTTCCACATGATCCGGGTGGCCTCTGCAAGACCCTTGTGGAAAACCGCTTGCAGTATCCATACCACGAATTCCATTGTGGTGTAATCGTCATTGTGCAGAAGCACCTTGTACATGGGCGGGGGTTTTGTCCTGGTCCGTGACCTCTCCCGGACCTGCCCCTCGAAATCCGGCGCCTCTGGGCACATCGCGCCTTTCTCCTCCACTGTCCCTTATGGTAGCAAAAAAGAACCCGGAGATTCCATAACCGGTTTCACCTTCTTCAGGCATAGTAAGTCCTGGAACCTGAAAAAGCAAGGGAGGCGCGGCGCGGAAAAGGTTCAGGCCGCGCCCGGCCCGGCTTCTCGACAAACCCCGGCGCTTCTGATACTGTTTTTTCTGTCGCGGGCGGCAAGCCCGCCGCCTGGGCAACCCTTTGCTCCAAGAGGCCCGCATGACAAAAATCCAGCATGCCGCGCGTTTTTCCGCCGGATTTACGGCGCTCGCCCTTCTTCTCCTCTGCGCCAGGCCCGCCCTGGCCCTAACGGTTCCGGAGGAAAAGGAGCTGGGCGGAAAATTCATGGAGTACGTCCGGAAAAATCTCACGGTCGTGGATGATCCCGGTGTCACAGGACCGGTGGAGCGTGTGGGAAGGAAAATCCTCGCGCAGATGCCTCCCCAGCCTTTTCACTACAATTTCTACGTGGTCCGGGACAAGTCCTACAACGCGTTCGCCGGGCCCGCCGGCCATGTCTGTGTCCATACGGGTCTTATCGAGGCCATGCAGGGCGAGGACGAGCTTGCGGGGATTTTGGCCCATGAAATCGCCCATGTTTCGTGCCGCCACATCGCCGAGAAAATCGCCCGGGAGCAGAAGCTGCAAATCGCCTCCCTTGCGGGAATTGTGGCCGGGGCGCTCATAGGTGTGGGGCCGGTGGGCTCCGCAGTGAGCGTGGGGTCCATGGCCGCGGGCGCGAGCGCCTCCCTGGTGTACAGCAGGGCGGACGAGATGCAGGCCGACCAAGTGGGCCTGGTGTATCTGGACAAGGCGGGATACGGCGCGGCGGGGCTTGTCCGGATATTGAACGAAATACGGAGCAAGCAGTCCTTTGGTCCCAACGAGGTTCCCACGTATCTCTTGACCCACCCGGCGGTGGAGGACAGGCTCGCGTATCTGGACTCCCAGATCGCCACGCGGCCGTCCCTCGGGCGGCCTAAAAATCTGGACCCCTATCCCTTTGAGAAGGTCCAGGCCCGGGTCATGGGTCTGTATCCCAGCGGCAAGACCTCGGAGCAGCGTCTTAGGCAGCGCCTCGAAAAAGCTCCTACAAATCCGGCGGCGCTCTACGGAACGGGGCTTTTACAGGCCCAGGCCGGCGACCGGGAAGGGGCGGCCAAAACCCTGGAGCAGGCTGTCCAGTACCGGGCCTTTGACCCTGAGCTTTTGCGGGAGCTTGGGCGTCTGCAGTATGAGCTGGGGCACACCCCCCAGGCCAGGGAAACCCTGGCGGCGGCGGTGGACCTGGACCCGGAAAGCGCGGACGGATACTATCTGTTGGGCCGCGCGGAACTGGAAGGGGGCGATTTGGCCAAGGCCGAGGAGCATCTGAGAAAATGCGCCAAGCTCGCACCGGACTACGGGCAAAACCTTTACCACCTGGGCCAGGCCCTTGGAAAACGGGGAAAACTCGCCGAGGCCCACTATTATCTCGGGCGGTACAGCAAGCTCAAGGGCGACACGCGGAACGCCCTGTTTCATCTGGAAAAGGCCCTGTTGCTGGCCAAGGGGGAGGGCGGTCTTCGGGAGGACATTGAAAAGGAGCTCAAGGGCATGCCCGGACACCGGGACAAGTGGGATCCTTCTGAGAATCCGGACGGCCAGGGGCCATGGCTGTAGGGAGCGCGGGTGTCGTGAAAATGTGACGGGTGTCCTGAAAGCGGGAGCGGGGAACAGCGGAAGAAATCATGGATGATGACCGGTTCAAAGGGGAGGCAGCGGAATGACGGTGCCGGATCGCCCCAAAATATACCATATCGTCCACATGGACCGCTTGGCGTCCATTATTGCCGACGGATTCCTCTGGTGTGACGCCGAGGTTGTCAGGCGCTCGACTCCAGGCTCTGTTATCGGCATGACCGGTATCAAGCAAAGGCGGCTTGCCCTTGGCCTGGAAAGCCACCCTGGTTTGCGTGTCGGGGATTGTGTGCCTTTTTACTTCTGCCCGCGTTCCATCATGCTTTATTTGATTTTCCGGGGAAATCACGGGGAGCTTGGCTACCGGGGCGGTCAAGAACCGGTTGTCCATTTGGTGGCGGACCTTCGCGACGCCGTGTCATGGGCGGACGCGAACCAGAGGCGCTGGGCCTTCACTTTGTCCAATGCCGGGTCAAGATATTTCGAGGACCGCTGTGACCTGGAGCGGCTGTACGAGATTGACTGGAATGCGGTCGAGAGCAGGCAATGGGCAGATCCTTCCGTCAAAGAGGGAAAGCAGGCGGAATTTCTGATGGAGCATTGTTTCCCATGGAATTTGATCGAGAGTATCGGCGTTCATTCCGCTGATGTGCAACGTTATGCGGCAAGCGCCTCTCGGTATTCTTCACACAGGCCCAGGGTTCGGATGGAGCCTGACTGGTATTATTGATAAGGAGGACAACATGATCGAATACAAGACCGGAGACCTTTTACAGGACCATTCAGATGCCCTGGTGAACACCGTGAATTGTGTCGGGGTCATGGGAAGGGGGATCGCCCTCCAGTTTAAAAACGCTTTTCCTAAAAATTTCAACGAATACGAAAACGCGTGCCGGCACAGGGACGTGCAACCCGGACGAATGTTTGTACATGCGACCGGCGAACTGATGCCGCCCCGATTCATCATCAATTTTCCCACCAAAAGGCATTGGCGGGGGAAGAGCCGAATCGAAGACATCGAGGCCGGATTGGAGGCGTTGAGGGACACTATTCAAGAGTACGGGATCCGCTCCATTGCCATTCCCCCCTTGGGCAGCGGGCTTGGAGGGCTTGATTGGAACCAGGTTAAATCCCTTATCGAAAAACTGTTGGCCCCAATTACGGATGTGCAAATCGTTGTCTATGAGCCGAAAGGCGCTCCTTCTTCCGGGATGATGGTCCACAACCGCGAGATACCCAAAATGACCTCTGGACGCGCAGCCCTGGTTGAATTGATGCATCGCTACCTATGCGGACTCCTTGATCCAATGGTTACTTTGCTTGAAATTCACAAGTTAATGTATTTCATGCAGGAAGCTGGTGAACCTCTGAAACTCCGATTTCAGAAGGCGCCCTATGGGCCTTACGCGGAAAATCTCCGGCATGTATTGCACGCCATAGAAGGATATTTTATTTCGGGTTATGCGGACGGAGGCGACGCTCCGGATAAAAAGCTGATGCTGGTTCCTGGCGCAAGAGAGGATGCCTCTGCTTTTTTACACAACAGTGAAGAAACACTTACACGGTTTCAAAGAGTTTCAACGTTGGTTGAAGGATACGAATCCCCGTTTGGTCTTGAGCTGTTGTCCACAGTGCATTGGGTAATAAAAAACGAAAATGCGGGAACCATGGACGAGATTCAGAACAGAACCTACGCATGGAACGACCGGAAGAAGCGGTTCACCCCGCGCCAGATCAAGATCGCCGTGGAAGCGTTGGAAAAAAACGGGTGGGTGAGAGGATTTGCCCGGCCTGGCGGCTGAACCCTCCGCAAAAGCCCGTGTGGCCGAGCGCCTTCCAGGCGCCTCCCCCAGGGCTACTCCGCTTTAAGGTTGTTTTCCACAAACCCCCAGTTGACCAGGCTGTCCATAAAGGCCGCCGCGTAATCTCCCCGCCTGTTTTGGTAATCCAGATAGTACGCGTGCTCCCACACATCCATGGTCAAGAGCGGCGTCGCCCCGCCGGTAAGCGGTGTGCCCGCGTTTCCTGTGGCGGTTACCGCGAGCTTGCCGCCCTTCTCCCTCACCAGCCAGACCCATCCGCTTCCGAACTGGCCCGCCGCGGCCTTGAGCATGGCCTCCCGGAACGCTCCGTAACCGCCAAACGCTGTGTTGACAAGGTCCAAAAGGGCGCCTTTGGGCGGCCCGCCGCCGCCGGGCTTCATGCCCCTCCAGTAGAAAGCGTGGTTCCACGCCTGGGCCGCGTTGTTGAAGAGCGCTGTCTTGTCCGGGAGGGACGCGGTTTTCCGGATCAGCTCCTCCAGACTCAGCCCGGCAAGGCCCGTGTCCTTTACAATCTGGTTTGCCTTGTCCACGTAGGCCCTGTGGTGTTTGCCGTGGTGAAACTCCAGGGTGCGCCGCGATAGGTGCGGTTCCAGGGCGTCAAAAGGGTAGGGCGGCTCCGGGAGGTCGAAGGCCGGTTTTCCTTCCGCGCCAAAGGCGGTTTTGGCAAAGGGCAGGGTGGCGAGGGCGAGGGCGAGGATGCCTCCTCCGGCTGTTTTGAGAAAACCCCTGCGGGTTGTTTCCCTGCGGTTCACGGCGCGTTCCATGGCGGACTCCTGTGATGGGGGTTTGGGGCGCTGGCCCTGGGGTTGAAACCCCGGGCTAGGGTAAAAACCTTGCCGCTGCGCGGCTGCCGCAAGGAAAGATGCCCATTTCATAAAAAAGAAAACACAATAAAAACAAGGTCTTTTCCACATGTATTCGAATACTGCTCCAACAGAAGCATCTCAGGTTCCCGCCCCGAAGGAGCGGGGCCAAGGGATTAGGTCTGCGGAAGCGCCGCCCCGAAGGGGCGAAAGGCTGCCGCCCGGGGCTTCAGGCCCAGGAATGCATGGAATAAACAGGATAATTATCGTTTTGCCTGTGGCCCTGGGGTTGAAACCCCAGGCTAGGGGAAAACCTTGCCGCTGCGCGGCCGCCGCAAGGAAAAAGGCCCATTTCATAAAAAAGAAAACACAATAAAAACAGGGTGTTTTTCACTACTCTCCTAACTCCTAACTTCTCCCCCTAAACAATCACCACCGAATTGTCGCTCCCCCCAAGGGGACTCGGGGTGTAACGGTCCGCCTCCCAGTCGTTTTCCCAGCGGACCCCGTCCACAATGTACCGGAACTGGTATTCACGTCCCACTTCCAGATCCAGCGCCACTGAAAAAGAGCCGTCCTCCGCCTTTTCCATGGGGGTCGCGTGGTTGTTCCAGCCGTTGAAATCCCCCACCAGGCACACGGTTTCCGCGTCCCTGGCGGCGTCCGCCGGAAAAACAAAGGTGGCCCGGCAGACCGGCTTGGCCGTGTGGTAGGATTTGGCGATGCTCATTCCGTGTCCCTTCGCAATGGTGTTGCCCCCGCGGGCAGGCCCGCGTCTGTTCATTCAGGGCGCAACAGGGTTTCCGCCGCCGTGTTGTCCCGGGCGATGGGAATGAATGTGTCGAACCCGGCGATTTCAAAAACTTCCCGCACATATTCCCGCATGGAGCATAAAACAATGGCCCCGTTTTGCCGCTTGAGTTCTTTTGCCGCCTTGAGAATCACCCGTAATCCCGCGCTGGAAATGTATTCCAGCGCGCCGCAGTCCATCAGAATCCGCGTGCTTCCGGAGCCGATGGCGGCGAACAGCCGGTCCTCAAATCCCGGAGATGTGTTGGAGTCAAGCCTGCCCTGAACGCTGAAACACACGATCCCGTCCCGGGCGGTTTCCTGGATTTCCATGCAAGCCTCCCTTCCGGGCGCCGCTCACCGCACGCGCTTTTTCATGGTCAGCACGTTGCGGTCCCCTTGCCGCGCGTAGTGGCACTCGTCCATGAGTTTTCGCATAAGAAGCACCCCAAGCTGGCCGGTCTTCCGTTGCTCCAAGGGAGCGTTTCTGTCGGGCAGGGGATTTTCCAGCGGATTGTGGGCGATTCCGTCGTCCACGATTTCCATGGTAAGAACCCCGTTGTCCACAGAGAGGCTCACCTGGATGCTGTGCTCCGCGCCGTCCCCGCAGCCGTGAAACACAATGTTGGAAAAATGCTCCTCCAGGGCGACCTCGACCTGGTTGAGGGTTCTTCCGGTCATGCCAAGGCCCTCCCCGATCCCGCGCAGTTCTTCGATGAGGCGCGGGAGTTCGGCGCAGTCGCCTTTAAGACTCAGGATGACCGGCTGCCCTTGCATGGGAATGCCTCGCGGCGCAGGATGAAACCATATCAAAACAAACAGACTCACAACAGGCTTACACCGGCTTTAACGGCGCGCGCGCCGTTTTGTCCGTCCTGTCCGGCGTAGAGGGTTTCCTCCCATCTTCGAACTCCGTCCGCCACGCCCTTGAGGATGGCGGGGTACGCCTGGGGATAGGATTCCAGGGCTTTTTGAAACCGCTGCCTTTCCAGCACCACACAGGTCAGGTCGGTAAGCGCGCGCAGGGAAAAGACCCGGAGCATGGGGCCAAGAAGCGCGAGTCCCCCTATAAAATCCCCGGGACCGCGCCCGCCCAGAGGCGGCCCTCCAGGGCCGGCCCCCTCGCGTTCAAGGCCGCACTCTCCTTTAACAATATAATACGCGCGGCCGTCATCATCTCCCTGTTTAAAAAGATAATCCCCTTTCCGGAAGGTTTCCCGTTGGCACAAATAGGCAAAGAGCTTTACCGCATCAATGGGGAGCTGGGCGAAAAAGGGGATATCCCGGAACACCCCAAGGTTGGACTGGTACTCGCTCGCGGGACACACATCATTTTCTGCCGTGGAGAAGCTCATGGAGCGCTCCTTTCCGCGCGATAAGCTCGCCGGGCGGGCCGATTTCGACGATTTTGCCCGCCTTCATCACGGCGCACATATCATAGCTTTGTAGAAAGTCCAGGCGGTGCATCACGGCGATTACCGTGGTTTTGCCCTTGAGCCGCGTTTCCAGAAGGTTTTGGACCCGCGCCTGGGAACGGTTGTCCAAGGCCGAGGTCGCCTCGTCCAGAATGAGCACGGTCGGGTCTTTTAAAAGCGTCCGGGCAACCGCGAGTTTCTGCTTCTGGCCGCCGGAAAGCCGGTCCCCTTTGCTACCTACTTCAAATTCCATGCCGGTTTCGACAATTTTTTCAAGAAAATCCTCCTCGACCAAAAGGGCAATGATGTGCTGGCTGATTTTTTCGATGTGGGCCGGATTTGCCGTGGTGCTCCGGCCAAACAAAATGTTGTTCCAGATGGTCTGCCCTGTAATATATGTTTCCTTTTCGTAAAAACGGACCGCCCCGGGCTTGTTTTTTACAATTTTGTCCATAAAGAGCGCGCGGCCCTCAAGAACAAGGTTTTCAAGAAACGCGGGCAGCCCCGCTGTCTTGTGCAGCCCGGGCGCAAACCGCAGTCCCAGGGCAAGGAGTTTTTCCTGGTCCTCAGGGGCGAGCAGATGCAAGGGGACGCCCCGGACCCTTCCGGCGACAGCCTCGAAGGCCGGAAACTCGTCGGGCGTAAGGGGGCTTTGCTCGAAAAACACGCTGTCCCTGGGCAGGCCGCCCAGAATGTCGCACATCTGGATGGCGAGCCGGGCGCCCAGGGAAATGACCGGCCGGGTGAGGTCCGCCTCGTCCAGAAAAGCGAGAAACCAGGGATTCGCGGCCAGGCTGTCCAGGGCAAAGGCGGGATCCTGCAGGGAGCCGAACAACAGGTTTTCAGCGATGGAGGAGTGGCGCAAATAGGTTTTAGGGTCGTAAAACTCCACGAGTCCCTGAAGCTCCTCCTCAAAGGTTTCCCGGAAGACCTTCCGCGTTCCCACAAGGCGCCGGGCAAGGCCGGGATGCTCCTCCGGATCTATTACCGTGTTGAGGCCAAAACGCAGCACATCCAGAAAAAGCCCGGTTTGCTGGAGCACGGCGATCATGTCGTCCAGGCTGGGCATGTCCGCGTCCGCAGAGGTGTTTTCAAGGCTCTCCATGGCGGCGCGGGCGTAGAGAAGGTTTTCGCGGACAGTGCCCGAGAAGATGAAAGGGGACTGGGACACGAATCCGATGGTTTGTGTCATGTCCTGGCGGGTCAGCTCCGAGACCTCCCGGCCTCCGAGAAGGACGCTTCCCGAGGTGTACGGCGCAAGCTGGGCCACGCACAGGGCGAGGGTGCTTTTTCCCGAGCCGGAAAAACCCACCAGGGCGAGATGCTCTCCGGGGGCAAGGGAAAAACTGATGTCCTCCAGGAGGGCGATGCCGCCGGGCGTGACGTGGGAAAGGTTTTTGACCTCCAGGGAACCGGCAAGGGAATACGGGGCGCGGTCCGGCGGGACCAGGGCGTGCTCCGGCTCCTGGTCGAAGTATTCCATGGTCCGTTTGTAGGTGACCGAGGCCTCCTGGTAGCCCTGGTAGAAATCCATGAGTTCCTTCCAGGGGTCGTAGAGCTTTTCCTGGGCGGATAAAAACGCCACCAGGGCGCCCAGCTGGAGCTGGCCATGGATGGTGAGCCAGCCGCCCAGGGCGAAAATGAGAAACGGGCCAAGGCTGGTGAAGACGTTGTTCACCGCTTTGACGCCAAACCGGTAGAGGTTCCACCGCACCCGGATCCGGTAGAGCCTTGATACCAGCTTGCCGTGCCGGTTGTTTTCCAGGGCCTGGGATCCGTTGCCGTGGATTTCGTGAATGCCCGAGACCGCTTCGCCAATGCATGAGGCGAGATCACGGGTGGCGTCCACGCGGCGTTTGTTGGCCTTGTTGACCTTTTTCTGAAGCCAGGGCACGGCCAGCATGACCATGGGGTAGATGGACAGGGAGACCAGGGCCAGCATCCAGTTGATCCAGATGAGATAGGCGGCGAAGGCCAGAAGGGTGAGGACGTTGGTGACGGGAATGGAGACGGCCATTCCCACGAAGTCTCCGGCGGAGGCGGCCTCGGTGATGAGGGAGGAGACCACCATGCCCGGCTGGGTGCGCCGGAAAAAGGAGAGGGGGAGGGTGATGATGTGGGCGAACAGCTCTTTGCGCATGCGGGCGAGCACGCGCTGGCCGATTAAGGTTTGAAGGACGCTGATGGCGTATTTAAGGCCGGAGGAGGCGAGAACGGCGGCGAGGTAGATACCGCAGTAGAGGACGAGGAGGTCTGGGCGGCGCAGGCTTATGGCCTCGTTGACCACGCGCTTTTGCATTTCGAGGGGTACAAGCCGGGCGCCCACGGTGAGGACGATGATGACGAGCAGCAGGGCCTGGAGCCGGATTCCGCCCCGGAAAACCCAGTACCAGAGCGGCCTCTTGTAAACCGGCATGTCCTTGGATGCCATGGGCGGCGCTCCCCGGCGCGCTTTGGGAAGTTCAAACTTCCCTTGATTTCCCTAGACCGGCGGAGCCGGAGAAGTATAATTATTGTTTGCGGAGGTAATTGCAAAATGAGGCGTAGGTTGGGTGGTTCCGGGCCGCAAGGCCCGGGTTCACCCAACATTTCTAAAATGATTTCTATGTGTTGGATGAACC
>JAGVGH010000035.1 GCA_020057225.1 Desulfobacterales bacterium
CACCGACGGCGCGGGCGCGGGCAACCTCATCGTGCGGCAGGGCGGGTTCCGCCAGCCAGGCCCGTGCGGGAGTCCGGAGCTTGCGGCCGGGCCGGCCGGGGAAGGCCCGGGCAGTTTGTGGATGAACGGGGCGGAAATCATGCGTTTCACGTTGGCGGCGGTTCCGAAAACCGCCCGGGAGCTGCTCGAAAAAGCGGGCCTGGACATGGGGGACGTGGATTTTTTTGTCTTTCATCAGGCCAACAAGCTGATTCTTGATTCCCTTCAAAAAAAGCTCGGAATCCCGGATGAAAAGTTCATCCGGGCGTATGAGGAATACGGGAACACGGTTTCCTGCACCATTCCCATAGCGCTTCGGGACGCGGAGGGACAGGGGCGGCTTTTCCCGGGCGGGTTGTGTATGGTGCTGGGTTTTGGGGTGGGGTATTCCTGGGGGGGCGGGCTTGTGCGGTGGGAGGGGAGACGCGCCGGAGCGGGGGCTGTTCCGTGCGGGGAAGGGGAAATATGACAGGGGAGGCGCAGGTTTTTTGGAACATTCTTTTGAGGTAATTGCATAATTGGCGTAGGTTGGGTGGTTCCGGGCCGCAAGGCCCGGGTGTACACAACATTTCTAAATGATTCATATCTGTTGGGTGAACCTGCCCTACGGGCGGAACCACCCGGCCTACCTTAAATTTGTCGTTTCCATGAGTTTTGCAATTGCCTCTTTTATCATCAAAAAATCATTTATTTACATTCAGCATCGAAGTGTGCCTTCTCAACCGCCTTTTGTGAAATAATTTATTGCTTTTCATTTTCCTCTATTGTAGAGCTTGTCCAGGAGGCGGTTTTCCTCTCCCCAAATCTGGAACGGCGCATCCCGGCAGGCGCCCTCCAGGCGGGAAAACCGCAGGGTGAGGAAGGCGCGTTTTTCCGGACCCCCAATCCGGAAACCCAATTTCCCCCGTGCCCCTCACCGTTTCCAAGGAGTCCGGGCGTCCATCCCTCCAAAACCAGGACGCCCGGACTCCTTCTCGTTTTTTGGGGCGCCCCCCCTGCGGTTTGCCCCCGGAATACAATGCGGACGCGGCTCCTGACAGCACCGCGGCGTTCACGGAGGCCGCATAAAACGTCGGCATGGCAATGCCCGGCGCCCGAACAAATCCATTTCCCCGCATCCCCCATTGCCAAAAACCCTTGAAAAATGGTACAAGAAAAGGGATTGTGAAACCCTTCTCGTGGCGCGCGCGCCGCCCGGCCGGATTCCGCCCCCGGCCACCCTGGAGACCTCCCATGCCGCTCCATGACCTTACCGAATTCTTCAGCCTCTCCCGCGCCCTCTACTACAACCTCAGCGCCGGTGATTCCGGACGCGAATTCATCCTCATGTACGTGACCGCCCAAAAACCCCTCCCAAGGGTGGACCGCCAGATCCTTTTACGCACCATCAACACCCTCGTCTCCGAATACAAGGACGAAACCCGGCGCCTAGGCCCCCCCGCCGTCCTCCACCCCCTGCGCGCCACCGCCCTCCTCGCCCGCTCAAGCCCCGAACTCGACCTCCTGGACCTCCTCTCCGAACTCACCCATGACCTCTTCGAGGACATCTACCCCTTCCACTTCGCCCCCAACTGGAAGGGCCTCATCTTCGAGGAATTCGCCAGCTTCTACCAAATCGAACGCAACTTCGGCCGCGTTCTCTTCGAGCGCCTCGACCGTCTGCGCCTCCTCGAGGAGGAAACCTACTACCAGTACATCGGCCGTCTGCTGGGCCGCTCCTACGACGCGAGCGAGCTTGTCCGCATCAAAATGGCCGACCGCCTGGACAACACCCTCGATATGCGCATAGACCTTCAGGACAGCCTTGAGGCCGAGGATTTTTACGAGAAAATTTTCGAGATTCTTTTTTTGAATCTGAGAAGAAAAGGGACTCCCCCGGACCACCCGCCTCCCAGCTCCCTGGATGGCGCGTGGAGACTCTACGCCCTCTTTAAAAACGCGGTGCTTTTATCTCTGGTGCGGCAAAACCAGGATGTGGGGCTGGACGAGGCGGCCAAAAACCTTTTCCGGGCTGTCGCCAAGGCGAGCATCAAGGAGACCCAGAGGATATTCCTGCACATCCTCCTCTACCACCGGGACCTCTTGGGAAGCTCCCGGGCCCTGGCGCTCGACGCCATGGACTACTGCGCGTCGGGACGCAATTCCGTGGTCACGAGCCCGGAAGGGCCGCACCGCCTGGACGGGCTTTTCACACGGTTTTTCGATTATCCTCCCGCGGTCACGGCCGAGGAGGCGGAGCGGATGGAACCGGCGGAAATCAAGGCCCTTAAAAGAATCCACAAAGAGGCGCGGAAAAAACGCCTCTCAGGACTCTACCGGGACAAGCCCCTCATGTTCCAGGCCGCCCTGGCCTTCGGCTCCATTTTCCATTCGTTTTTGCGGGATGAAAGCTATTATGTGCGGGGCATCGAGACCCAGGGGCTTGCCCCCGGATGACGGACTGACTTCAGCCTTGATGAATTCAACTTTGGTAACAAGCTAAGTTCAAGGCGCCGCGCCTTGAAAAATTGCATGAATACGCTGGATTATTCCCCCCTCACCCTGGCCCTCCACCCCGAAAAGGACCGGGGGGCGAGGGGACCCGTGCGTCGCGTGTGGATAAAACAACTTCCGTAGCAAATAAACACATAAGAGGTAATTGCATAATTGGCGTAGGTTGGGTGGTTCCGGGCCGCAAGGCCCGGGTTCACCCAACATTTCTAAAATGATTTCTATGTGTTGGATGAACC
>JAGVGH010000269.1 GCA_020057225.1 Desulfobacterales bacterium
AGCGTGTCTCCCTTGAAGCACTGGATTTCCGAGATGCTTGGCTCGACCTCCTCCTCGATTCCCATGGCGCGGGTGAGCATGTGGCGGAATTCCTCTCCCAGGCGCATGTGGGCCTTGGGGTCAATGGCGGCCTGCTCGGCGAGGACGGTGTGGGGCACGGAAATGGTTTCGATTTCCCCGTCATGGATGAGGAAGATGGGGCTGTCCCCCACGTTGGCCGCGATGAGGGTGTCATCGGCGAACATCACCGCCGAGACAGTGGACCCCATGCCCTGATAGGACTGGCTGGCGCCCGCCATGCGGAAGATGCCCTTGTTGGCCTGGTGGATGGCGGAAAGCAGGCGGCGCGCCTCGCTGGAGAGACCCTTCTCCTTGGTCTGGTAGTCTTCCACCTCCTCGCCCGAGGCCCAGCGTGTGAAATAATCCTTAAGGGTGCCCACCACAAGCTGGCTGGCCACTTCCCCGGCCTGGTGTCCGCCCATCCCGTCGGCGACCACGTAAAGCCCGAGGGTGTCATCCACAAAGATGCTGTCCTCGTTGCCCTTGCGCTTGCGCCCAACGTCCGTTATTCCAGCCGATTCGACGATGACGCCCATCGGGACTCCCGGGTGCCAGAAAGTTCGCGTGAAGGATGCCGCCGCCAGCGTCCGGATAGGGGCGCAGAGGCATGGCCTGAAAATTGCTTCCTATTTCCACGAATTACCACCATGCGCTATGAATCACAATAAATATTCACGGGATCAAGCGGCCAGGGCGTTAACCCCCGCCCTTTTTCGCCTCTCCGCCCTTGGTCTTCTTCATCTCGCCCCCGCCGGTCTGGCTCTTTCCCAGAGCTTCCTGCCCGCCTGCCGGAGCCGCGGGAGCCGCGCTTCCTGTCTGCGCCCCTCCTCCGGCCTGCCCCTGCCGGGCGTTGTAGGCGTCCAGCTTTTTCCCAAGTTCCCTCAGATGCGCCGCCATGTGGGCCGCCGTGGAGTACCGTTTGTCGCGGTCCTTTTCAAGGGACTTGGCGATGATGGCCGCAAGGGGCTTGGGAATCTTGGGGTTGAACTGCCGCGGGTCCGGGTGCGCCTCGTTCATAATCTGATGCATGAGGGTCGCCACGTTGTCGCCATGGAAAGGAAGGCGGCCCGTTACAAGCTGGTAGAGCATGACGCCCAGGGAGAAGATGTCAGAGCGCCCGTCCACCTTTTTGCCCGCTATCTGCTCCGGACTCATGTAATACGGCGTGCCCTTCACCACCCCGGTCTGGGTCTGGCTCGTGGCGGTGATGCGGGCGATGCCGAAGTCCGTGATTTTGGCCACTCCGGAGGCCAGAAGCATGATGTTGGCGGGCTTGATGTCCCGGTGGACAATGCCTTTCTCGTGGGCATAGCCCAGGGCGTCCGCCACGTCGGCCACGTGCCGGATAACGTCCCGCATGGGCAAAAGGCTCCCCTCCTTGGTGTAGGCGTCGAGGTCTTTGCCCTCTAAAAACTCCATGGCGATATAGATAAGGTCGTCTTCCTGCCCCGCGTCGTAAATGGTGACAATGTTGGGATGGGAGAGGGTGCCCGCGCTCTCGGCCTCGCGGAAGAACTTCTCCCGCATGGCCTGGGCCTCCACGTTCTGGAGCCCGCCCGCGAACTGCACGGTCTTGATGGCGGTCTTGCGTTTGATATGCGGATCCTGGCCAAGGTACACAACGCCCATGGCGCCCTGGCCAAGAGGTTTCAAAACCTCGTAGCGTCCAAGCCTGGGCAGGGTGCCGTCGGCGGCGGGAAGCAGAATTCCGCCCCCGCCCACGGTGCCATCCCCAAACACCATGGTCTCGCTCACCTGGGCCAGCCGCTTTTTCTTCTGGGCTGCGTCTTTGAAATCGGGGTCAAAGTCCTCGATGTATTCATAGACCGACGCGGCCTTGCCGAACTGGCGTTTGCGCTCGAAATCCAGGGCCAGGCTGTAGAGCACCGGGCAGAGTTTCTCGTCCACCGGCACCTTCATGAGGGTGTCGAAGGCCAGGTCCAACAGGCCCTGGCTCTGGTAGGAGATGCCGAGCATCCGGTTGTTCTCCGCGGACTGGGCCGTGGCCTTGTCGCGGGAGCCTTCCGTGACGAAGTACTGGATGCTGACGATGCCGATGTAGCCGAGGATGAGGGCCACGAGGGGATAGGTGAATTTGACCCAGAGACCCTGGGAGGCGAAAAGCCAGGTGCAAAGAACGATGTAGATCGCGGCGAGGGTTCCGAAGCCCACGGCCGCCCAGAGCGCTTTTAGCCTGGGCAGGGCAAAGGTGACCACAAGCCCCGCGAGAAGCACCATGAGGAGCTCGGCCGGCATGCCCCAGGGAGGTTCCTGGATGAAGCGCTTGTTCAGGAGCGACCACACCACCTGGGCGGAAAACTCGCCCAAAGGCATGACAGAGTCGGTGGGGGTGGCCAGGGGATTCATGATGCCGGCCGCGGAGGGGCTGACCAGAACCAGCTTGTCTTTGAATATCTGGGGCTGCACCTTGTCGGTCACAACATCCACGTAAGGGATTTTTGTGATGGATCCCCGGGGGCCTTTGAAATTCACCAGCACCTCGCCCCGGATGTTGGTGGGAATCTCCACCGGGCCAAAGGTTACGGAAAGGCCCAGGTCGGCGGACATTTTATCCATGGGCACGCGGTTGTAGGCCGCGGCAAGCCGCAACTGGTAGGAAGGGATGTAGGCCCCGCCGTAGTCGTAGAGAAGACGCTCCCGCCGCGCTTTTCCGTCCGGGTCAAAGGAGAGGTTGATATGGCCCGCTCCAAGGCACGCGGAAAGAAAGCCGGGAATGGGCAGAATGATTTCGTCGGCCTTGGGTATATACGCCTCTCCAAGACGCATCTCCGCGTTTTGTAGGGAGCGCTCTATCACCTCTTTGCTTGGCTGAGGGGCGCCCTCGGCAAACCGCGACTCTGTGAGCACCACGGGAAGCACCACGTTGCCGGCTTCCTTGAGCGCTTTTTCCAGCTCCCGGTCCTTATCGAGTTTCAACGCCGCGTCCCGGATGGCCCGGGTAAATTCCGCGGCCTCGGGAGCCGCCGCAAGCTGCGGAAACCGTAGGGCGAAGTCCTTCTCGACCGCCAGAAGCGCCTCGGCGCCGTCCGCTTTGCCGGGTTCGGACAAGAGCAGGTTGAGTCCTATCAGCCTGGGAGCGCCCTGGTTGATTTTCCGAACCCCCTGGGCGATGAGATCCCTGGACCATGGCCAGCGGCCAAGCCGGTTGATGGAGTCCTCGTCAATATCAACAATAACGATTTGAGTGGGGTCCTCGGGCGCCGTCCTCAGGAGGGTGAACACGTCATAGATTTTCAGGTCCAGGGAGTCCAAAAAGTCCACGCGGACCACAGCCAGCACAAGGAACAGGAGCGTGATGGCGCCGCCTGTGATGAGGGCCGGGTGTTTTTTTAAAAAACCCATGTCGCTACTCCCTGGGACCTGTGTCGCGGCCATGTCCCTGGTGACAGAGTGTCCTTTGGTCTTTGCGCGCCCGGTGTTTGCCTGGGAAACCACGGGCGGCAGGCCGCGGACGGGGAACAGACAACGCGGCGCGCGGCGTCTCCTTTTCCGGCAGCAAGAGGGCCGCTTCCAGACCGTAAAGCATAAGTATTTGATTTCGCTAAAAAAGCCGAAAAGACGCCTTCCCGCCTGACACATATTGACTGTTCGCTCCCATTTATACCCAAAACAATAAGCCGAAGTCAAGGCTTTGCGCGCATTTGTCAAATGATTTCACGAGAGTTGTGTCGGAATCCTTTCCAATCCCAAAGAATACAAAAGCGCGGGCGCGCCAAAGGCGCCTTCCGCGCTTCCTGTCTGCCGCAATCCAACAGCCCCGGGCAAATCCAAAACGCCTAGGGATTCTGCTCCTTCCACATCCGCGCGCCAACCGCCCGGATTTCATCGTCCCATTGTCCGGCAAAATGGGACTTCATCTTCCCTGCCCCCATCTTCTCCATGCAGTACAAAAAGTGGCTCACCATGTTCCGGTTGTCATACACTTCCGGCTTGAAGAAGTTGCTTATGTACCAATACAACTGGGCGGAAAACGCAAGCTGCTCCAGAGTAAGCGAAATGTCCGCGTAGTTCACAAGATCCTTCTTCATCGTGTCCTTGTTTTGAAAGAGCCCGGGAATCTCCATCCGCTTTTTCGCCCAGAACGACTCGTCCGGCACAAAAACCCCCTTCTCAAAAGGATACAGAGGATCAGAATCCAAAACCCCGCGCTTGCACAAAGGCCAAAGCTCTCCGGCCTTTGCCTTGTCGCCTCCCGCAGCTTCGAGAGAGGTCTGGTATTTTATGAAATGGAGTTTGGCCGAGTAGGGATACTCGGCGAGCGCTTTGTCCACCTGGGAAAGCGCCTCCTTGTGCTTGCCCGTCTTGGCGAGCGCGCGCGCCTCCGAAACCGCCTTGTCTATGTCCCGGGCGAATTCCCCCAGCATCCACTGAAGCTTGGCCAAATAATGGTGGGAAACCCCGTTGGTCGTGGAAAACGGAAACACCACAATGTGCTCGCGCAAGGCCCAGTCCATGCGCCCGTTCACAATGTCCACAAGAATGCGCGCCAGGGGAACCGCCTGGTCTCCCCTGGGGGTTTCCACCATGGCCCGCCAGTAGTGGTAATTGGCGACGCAAACCTTGCCCACATTCACAGGTTTACTCAGGTCCAGGCCCTGAATGGTCTTGCTCATGGTCCGCAGCCCCTCGAACTTGGGGTCCACGCGTCCCATGATGGCCGCAAGAACCGGCAGAGCCTCTTTGCCGGCAAAGTTTTCCAGCATTTTCTTCTTTTCGGCCAGTCCCGCGGCTATGAATTTTTTACGGTACTGCACCCCGGGAAACACAATCGGCGGGTCAAAAATTTCCTTGCCCGCGGGTCCGCCCTGATTGAGTTTAAACTTGATGGCAAGTTCGTAGTCCACAAGTTTGGCGGCCGGAGGAACCGTCTGGCGAAGGCGGGCCAGGGCCTTTTCCCGTTCCGCCGGGTCAAAAGCGGAGCGCGCGCCAAGCTGGTACTCCGGAGCGCCGCCCTTGGGCACCCGAATGAAAAAAAGGACATCCCGGTTTCCGGTGTGGTTTATAAAGGTTTCCCTCACAGCCTCGGTGATGGCTTTTTTCCATGCCTCCAATGCCTGGGGGTCCATGTTGACGGACGCCACCTCGGCGTTGTCAAGCACGAGCTCCAGGTCCCTGATGGCGGGTTTCGCCCCGGAACCTGCCGGTTTCCGGGCGGGCGGGTCTGCCGCCATTGCCAAGGAGGCCGACACTCCGATAACCGCCACCGCCGCCATGAGATGCATCCATCGAACACGCACGGACATGACCTCCTTGCATCCCCTCCCGGGGAACAGGCTTGCAAAGCGCGGCCAAGGGGCTGGCCGCGCAAGCCGTTTCCATTTCAAACGGGATTCTATTCAAAAACAGCGCACAATGCAATGCCGGGCCGTCATTTTCCGGCGCGCGTGTTTTTTCCAGGCCCTCCGTCAGTCCGCCCCGCCCGGCGGCGCCCGGCAAGAACACCCCGGCAAGAACCATGGCCCCCCCAAGGCCCTGGACCGGAGTCAGGGTTTCGCCCAAAACAACCCACGACCCCAGGGCGCACACCACTGGCACGCCGTTTACAAACGCCGCCGCCCTGGCCGCGGTCACATGCCCCAAAGCGTATTGTAGCACAAAAAAGCGCAAACCGTTGAAAACCCGCAAGGCAGAAAAGAGCGGCCAGGGTCCGCCCTAAAAACATGGCCGGGTCCAGTCCGGGCAGGTCATGGAAAAAGGACGGCGCGAAAAAAAGCGCCCGTAAAAGGTCTGCATGGAGGCGGCCGCCACAGGGGAAAGCCGTTGACCCAGGTCCCGGGCGGCGATGATATACAGGGCCGCGGAAAACACGGCGCCAAGAATGAAGAGGTCGCCCAGAGCCGGAGCCTCCAGGGAAAAACCCCGGGTGCCGGCCGCCAACACCGCGATCCCTGACGGATACCAAAATCCCCGCAAGCGCGGCCCGGGGAGTCCGCTCCTTGAGAAGAACATAGGCGAACACCGGAACCACGGCCGGGATGGCCGCAATTATCAGGGACGCCTTGAAATCTGTTGTATATTTCAATCCCGGCGTTTCAAAAACAAAATACAGCCCGGGCCCGAACGCGGCCAGCGCAAAAAGTTTCGCGTGGTCCCTCCTTGAGATTTTGGGAAAACCCGCGAGCAGGCCCCATGCAAGAAACACAAGAGAGGCGGGGGAAAAGCGCAGGAAAACCAGGGTGAACAGAGGGAGGGTTTGAAGGGCAACCTTGGTCGCCACAAACGACACGCCCCAGAGAACCGCGGCCGCGGCAAGGGCGGTGTAATGCCTGAGACCAAGGTGCAATCAGACAAGTAATGCCCTCACCCCGGCCCTCTCCCACAGGGAGAGGGAATGTTACGGATTGGACCGCATTTTGGTATGAGACCGCCGCGCCGGCCGTGTGTGTTTCCATGTCTCCTCCGGACATCAAGGAACCTCCCTGGATGCGCGTCTCCGGGCGCCGCTTCACGGGCCTCTTCCCTGTCCGGCCCCGCCGTCAGAAAACAGAGGGAATCTCCCCCAGAGCCATGCGCGCCAAATCCGTTATCATCACCTGGGCAAGTCCCGCCTCTTCCGCCTTTTTCCCCAGCGCCTCCCGGCAGATGGGACACAGATAGACCAAAGCCCTGGCCCCGTGCCGCACCGCGTCCCCGATGTTTTTATCCCTCCACGCGGCAAGCTCCTTGCGCGCGGGCAGCATGTCCCCGGTGTTCTGCAGACAGCACAGGGCGTTTTCCCGGTCATACTCCCGCGCCACCCGCGTTACACCTGTCCGCGCGAAAATCTCATCCAAAAAAACGTCTTTTTCAGGAGTATAACGGGACGCGCACGGCCGCTGATAGGCCACTGGCGCCCCAAGGGGACGGATGTCTCCGGCGTGCTCCCTCAAATATCCCGCCAAGTATTCCAAAATATGGACCGCTTTAAAAGGAATGTGTACGCCTTTTTCACGCGCCAAGGCAATCATGGTGTAACAGTCGTCGTGGAGAAACACAATCTCCTCCGCGCCGGTGGAGGCAAGACGCTGAATCACCCCTTCCACGGCGTCCTCGAACAGGCTTGCGTTCCCCATGTGGGTATAGAGAATGTTGCAGAAGACATGGCGGCCTTTGAGGATTTCAGCCCCATCGAACAGGCGTCCTTCCAGCGATCCCGCCAGGGCGGCGTTGATGGTGCAGGCGGAAAAGACGCGGCCCGAAAGTTTGGGGGGATTGTATTCCCCTTTGGGGGAGAAATGGGCGTGGACAGCCATGACCATTTCCTTTGGGAAATAGGTTCCGGCCTCTTCCATGCGCCGGAGAATAAGGCTGAAGGGGTCGGCCTGGTTGGGACAGGCCTCGACGCAGGAATAGCAGGTGGCGCAGCGTGTGAGCCATTCCGGATGCGCGCCCTGGGCGAGCTCCCGCATGGCGGTTTTCGCGGTTTCGGGGTCAAATCCCAGAAAGCGGCAGCTTGCGAGGCACTGGCCGCACAGATCGCAACGGTCTTCCCGGTACATGTCGGCTCCTTTGTCCGGAGGGTTTCCCATCCCGCCGGTTGCGGCGGACAGACGTCTGCTTTTATCCCACCTTGAGGGGGGAAATGCAAGGGGCAAACCCGCTCAGGTTTCCGCCACAGGTTCTGTCCTGGCATGGAAAAAGGCGGAATACCGGCGACGGGGAGGGCCGCAACATCACCGGGCGGGCAAGGCGCTTGGCGGCCCCTGCCAAAAACTCCCGGACTCGATGCGCTTGCACAAAATCTCCACCTGCCGTCCCACGTTGTCCTTGTCCCGCAGATGCCGGCTCACCGCGGCCACCGCGTGCAGCGCCGTCGCGTGTCTGCGGTTGAACGCCTGGCCTATGGCGGGAAGGCTGTGTTCCGTGTACTTGCGGGCCAAAAACATGGCGATCTGCCGCGGGCGCACAATCCCCTGCTTCCGCGACGGCCCGCCCAGGTCCTCGGGACTCACCCTGTAGTAATGGCAGATGAATTTCTTGATGTTTCCCAGGGTCAGCGCCTCTTTGGCGTTGATAAGGTGCCGCACCGCCTCCTCGGCCAGAACCATGTCAATAGGCGCCCCTAAAAGCGACGCGCGGTTCACCACGTTCTGCAGCCCGCTCTCAAGCTGCCGCACGTTGTCGGCCAGCTCCTGGGCAAGAAACTCGATAACAGGCATAGGGAGGCTGCAACCGCTCCGGCGGGCCTTGCGCTTTAATATCCGCACCCGCACCTTGTAGTCCGGCTTCTCCATGCTGAGCACCAGCCCGGAGCCCAGACGGGAGCGCATCGCGTCCTTGACCTGCGGAATGTCCCCGGGCATGTGGCCGCTGGTGAAGATGAGCCGTTTCCCCGAGTCCACCAGGGAGTCGAGGGTCCCGGCCAGCTCTGACTGGGTGCGGTCCTTCCTGCTCAAAAAATCCACGTTCTCCAGGAGCAGAGCGTCGCATTTTTTCCGGTATTTCTCCTTGAACCGGTGCAGGGTGTTGTCCCGCATGGCCAGAACCATCTCCTGGTAAAAGTCCTCGGCGGTCATGTAGTACACCCGCTGCTCCGGGTCGAGGCGCAGCATTTCCTGGGCCACGGCCTGGGAAAGGTGGCTTTTGCCAAGCCCTGTCTGGGAGTAGAGGTACAACACGTTCTGGCTCCGGCACCGGTTGGTGGCAAGGGCCAGGGACGCGGTGTAGGCGAAATCGTTGCACGCGCCCACCACAAAAGAGTCAAAGGTGTAGTCCGGCTTGAAATACCGTCCCGCGGCGGGCCGCGTCATCTTTTCCGGAAAAAGGGGCGGGGCCGCCGGGGGTTCCTGCCGCCTGGCGCTCTTTTTCCCCGGCTCCCGGACCTCGATTTCCAGAGCAAGCCGCTTGTCAGACCCTCCCAGGAAATGTTTTTCAAGAAGAGGCGTGTAGTTGGCGAGTATCCATTTCTTGGAATACAGGTTGGGCGTCCGGAGCACTGCGCGCTCCTGGTCGGCCCGCACAAACTCCAACGGCTCTATCCACATCGCATGGCTGTTTTCCGGAAGCTCGTTTTTGATGGCTTCCTTGGCTTTTTCCCAAAGTTTCCCCATGAATTCCGTTTGCATGACACCACCCAGGCCCAGGAAATGAAACCGTTAAGAGAGAATGAAAAATGTCAGCTTATTATCAGCGGTGTTCTTTTTACGATACCGTTCAAAAGCGGAACGCGGCGACAAAAACAGACAGACCCTCCGGGGAAACACGGGGGGCTTTTAAAGGACAGGATATTCCGGTATTCAACGGCCATGCCCTTGCCGCGCGGGCGCGCAGGCGAAATTTGGCAGACAGACCGCCCCGCCAAGAAACACGCGGTCTAAAAAAGAATCAGGAATGCATGTTTCAAGGATTATTCAAGTGTATGACCCGTTTTTCATTTTTTGTTGGCGCGGTTTTAAACCAAGGGCCGGGGGGTGTCAAAGGCGCTCAGGAGCGCTTGCCGGCAGGCGCCGGGGCGGTTTTTGAACAGGTTCTTAACAATTTTTAACTTATTGAAATTATATTAATAAAAAACACATCTTCCGCTAAGGAGTCTAAAACACGCCTCATTTTCCAGTTGAGGCTTTTCCCTGGAATTTAGAGGACATCCACGCCGCCGCCGGGTTATTGACAATCTGCAACATCTCAAAAAATCTTCTGTTTTCTTCAAAAATCTCCTCTTTTCATGGATATGGTCCGCCTCCTCCACCCGGGCGCCTTTCCTCCGCGTCCGCCGTTTTCGAGCGGACGCCCGGTTGAAGTCCTGGAAAACATGCGGTATGGTTTCCAGGACAGACCAAAATTGCGGGATGTAAAAAACGCGCGCATTTTTGGAACAGTCCGAATTTCACATCTGACATGGCGCATAATTTACAACAGGGATGTGAAAATTAACGCGTCCTCCGGCAGCCCGGAAACAACAGGTTAACCTCTTGAGCCATGCCGGAGAAAAGGAGGCGGGATGGATACACGTCCGCTTGTCGCGGTCACCATGGGCGACCCCGCGGGGGTCGGCCCGGAAATCTGCGCCAAAGCCCTTGCCCTGCCCGAGGTCCTCGGGGCGGCGCGCATCGTCGTTTTCGGCAGCCTGGAAGTTCTCGATGCCGCCCGGGACCGCCTGGGCGCCCCAACCAGATACGCAAGGGTGGCCCGCCCGGGGGAAACGCCCGGGAACCCCGGCGCTGTTCCCGTTGTCGAGCCTGTGTCCGCCCCCCGGCTTTCCGGCTTTTTCCCGGGCAGGCCCACTCCCGAAACCGGGGACGCCATGGTGCGCTATATTCTTTCCGCTGTTTCAAGCGCCCTGGCCGGAGATGTGGACGCCGTGGCCACCTGTCCCATCCACAAGGCGGCCATGCGCCAGGCAGGATACTCCTGGCCCGGGCACACGGAGATTTTCGCGGAAAAGTGCCAGGCCGGGGAAGTGGTGATGATGCTCGCCGGGGACCGCCTCCGGGTGGTTCTCGTCACCATCCATCTGGCTCTGCGGGACGTGCCCGGCGCGCTGACAACCGGGCGGGTGCTGGCGACAATCCGCGTGACACGGGAGGCTCTCCGCTCCCGCTTCGGCGTTCCCGCTCCGCGTCTCGCCGTGGCGGGCCTGAATCCCCATGCCGGGGAAGGGGGGCTTTTCGGGGACGAGGAGGCGCGGGTCATCCTGCCCGCCATGGACCTGGCCAGGGAGCACGGAGTGCTGGTGGAGGGGCCTTTCCCGCCGGACACCCTGTTTTACCACGCCCAAAAAGGCGCGTGGGACGCCGTGGTGTGCATGTACCACGACCAGGGCCTTATTCCCTTCAAGATGCTCCACTTCGAGGACGGAGTGAACACGACGCTGGGCCTTCCCATTATCCGCACGTCGGTTGACCACGGGACCGCCTATGATATCGCGGGAACAGGCCAAGCCTCGGAGAAAAGCCTGGCCGCCGCGGTCCGCATGGCCGCCCTGCAGGCGGCCTGCGCGGCCCGCGCGCGTCCGTGATCATCTGGGCGTGTTTCCCGTCCCCTCCTGAATTTTCCGGAGGTTTTTCCACGCCTCCGGATAATCCGGCCTGAGCGCCAGGGCTGTTTTGAGCCGCGCCTCCGCCTCCCGGCCGCGGCCCGCCGCGTGCAGGACAACCGCCAGATTGTTGTGGTACTCCGCGTTTTTCGGCCCGCCCCGCACCGCCAGTTCCAGATGGCTCAACGCCGCGTTTATGTTTCCCAAAGCCATTTCCATGACGCCCAGGTTGGCGTGCGCTCCCGGATGCCCGGGCTCGATCTGAAGGGCTTTAACATATTCCGCGCGCGCCTTGTCCGCCTGGCCAAGCCGGGTCCATGCGATGCCGATGTTGACATAAGCGCCCGGGTTGTCCGGCTGGAATGGAAGGGCCTTTAAAAAATACTCAAGACCTTTTTGAGGCTCCCCCATGTCAACGGCAAGGGTGCCCAGGCTCTCATACGCGTGGGCTTTGTTGTCCACCACCGCGGCGGCCCGCTCGAACAGCGTGGTCCCGTCCTTCCATGTGGCGCACTGCGCCCGGGTGGCTGTCACGAGCGCGGCGCAGACACAAACCGCCAAAACACCGCCAAGCGCGCGGGTGGCCCGCGTCTTTCGGAAAAACTCCTCCAGGAGGGGCGCCAGGGCCAACAGCAGGCCCAGGCAGGGCAAATACGTGTAGCGGTCCGCCATGCGCTGGGAACCGACCTGCACAATGCCGATAGCGGGAGTAAGGGCACCCAGGAACCACAGCCATCCGACAAGGATGAAGGGACGTTTTTTGCGCTGGAGAACGGCGGCCCAGGTGACGGCGGCAAGAACAAGAAGCGCCGGAACCCATTCCAGGGCGGGGACGGTTTCAGGATGAGGATAAAAAACTCCGAGACCGGCGGGCCAGACGGTTTTGGAGATGTAGAGCGCATAGGCGGCGGCGGCGTTGGCGAGCCGCTCTGAAAACGCGTAGGTTTCAAACGCGCGCACTGCTCCGTCCTTGTCCTGGGCCAGGTACACGATGGCCGCGCACAGGGCGCTCAGGGCAAAGAAGGGCAGCTTTTCAGCTACAAGGGCGCCCCGGCCCCGGCCCTCCCGGGCGCGGTTATAAGGCCAGGCGTCCAGCAGAAGCAGCACGCAGGGAAACGTCACGGACATGGCCTTGGACATAAGGCTCATGGAAAAAAGCGCCGCTGTCAAAAGGTAAGCGGGAAGCCCGGAACGCCGGACATAGAGCCTCCAGGCAAGAAGCGCCGCAAGAAAGAAAAAGGCGCATAAAAGGTCCTTCAGCTCGGATATCCAGGCCACAGACTCGACCCGCAAGGGGTGAAGGGCGAACAGAAAGGCGACAGTTATAGCGCTGGCAAGGCCGCCGGCAAGGCCGCGCATGAGGAAAAACACCAGAAGGGCGTTACCGGCGTGGAGAAGAACGGACAGAAGATGGTGCCCCCAGGGGTTTAGGCCGAACAGTTCCACGCCGGACATGTGGGCAAGCCATGTGAGCGGGTGCCAGTTGGCCGCGTGGCTCGCGAAAAACGCCCATTGGATTGTTTTGGGGGTGATGCCTTGCAGAACCTGGGAATTTTGGGTCACGTAGTCCGGGTCGTCATAGGGCACGAACCCGTTTAAGAGCGCCGGGGCAAAGGCGGCGGCTGTCAGGACAAGGAGAAGAAGCGCGGCGGCCGCCTGGAGCGTCAAATGCTTTGCCGGACGCTGACAAGGCTCTTCTGGCATCTTACCGCCTCCTGCCCAGGCGGTTTTTGATGGTGTCCCGTGCGAGGCGCAAAGCCCACAGGGGAAGCGATGCTTTTTGGTCGAGGACCGCGTTGGCCAGGTGTACGCCCGCGTCATTCAGCGCCTCAGGGTCCAGGTGCCCCAGAAGGCCGCCAAAGACCCGGGGCAGCAATTCCGGGTCCCTTTCCCGCGCCGCGCAAATCCAGCGGGCGCCCTGGTTGATCCGCCGGGCCAGAAACGCTGTGGCGGGCCCTGCCGCAAGGTCTTTCCAGCTTCCGCCCTCCGCGCCCAGCACGCG
>JAGVGH010000270.1 GCA_020057225.1 Desulfobacterales bacterium
AGAGGCAATTGCAAAACTCCCAAAGGAGATGTTGTTGCGGATGGGGACGCGCCCCAATCCGTCATTCCCGCCTTCGCGGGAATGACGCACGGGCGCAAGCTCCACAATGGTCAAGAGCGGTATTCCTGTTTCGCAATTACCTCTCGAGATTAGATAATGCCGGCATCCATAACCACTTTAAAAACCTCCGCCAGGAATAACAGTTCAAGCCGCCAGCCCGGCGCCTCGAAACACACCGCCGCCTCCTCAACGTCCGGCGGATATCCCTACCCCCGCCCCGGACCCTCCGGCCAGTCCGGCTCCGGAAGCCCCAAAAGCCGCCTCCGCAATAACTCCAAAGCCCCCATGGCGAACATCTGCTTGCGCCATCCCCTGTCCCCGTAGTTGAAGAAAAACCGCCGCGCCTCCTCTGTCCCGGAACCGGATATCCCAATGCACACCGTGCCCACAGGCTTTTCCGCGCTTCCCCCCGACGGGCCAGCGATCCCCGTTGTGGAAACCCCCCACGCCGCCCCCGAAACCCGCCGCGCCCCCCGGGCCATCTCCCGGGCTGTCTCCAGGCTCACCGCGCCGTGCCTCTCAAGGGTCTCCTCCCGAACCCCCAGCACCGCCGTCTTGACAGAATTGGCATAGGCCACCCCTGAAAACAAAAACACGTCCGAGCTTCCCGGCACTTCCGTAAGCCAGTGCCCCAGAACACCCCCGGTGCAGCTTTCCGCCACCGCCAGGGTCTCCCCCCGCTCCCGGAGAATGTTTTCCACCACTGCGGCAAGGGTGGTCTCCTCCCGGGCCACCACCCAGTGCCCCAGGCGCTCCGCCGCCAAAGCCGCCGCCTTTTCAAGCGCCGTGTCCAGGGTTTCCCGGTCCTGGGCCTTGCCGTACAGGGTGACATAAATATAGGGGAACGCCGCCCGCCATCCCACCGTGACGCCCGGAGCCTCGGCCTCCAGACCGGAAAGCCGCTCCCCCGCCACCGACTCCGGCGCGCCTGTCGTGGTCAGGCACCGGGTCCCGTACACCGCCCCTGCCCCCGCGCCCAGCTTTCGCAACCGGGGAAGCACTTCCCCCGAAAGCATCCGCCGCATTTCCGAAGGCACGCCCGGCATGAAGAAAAACCGGCAGCGCCCTATCTCCATGGCAAATCCCGGCGCGGTTCCCACAGGATTGTCCAGCCGCTCCGCGCCCCTGGGAAACAGGGCCTGCTTGCGGTTGGACGGACTCATGGCCCGGCCCAGGGCCTTGAAGACGCTCTCGATCCAGGCCAGGGCCTCCGGGTCCAGGTCCAAAGGAACCCCTGCCGCCAGGGCCGCCGCCTCCGCGGACAAATCATCCGCCGTAGGCCCAAGCCCTCCTGTGACAACAGCCACGTCCGCCTGCTCCGCTGTTTCCTTCAACAGCGCGGCAAGCCCCTCCAAATCATCCCCTACGGTGACGTGCCGGGAAACGCCCAGACCGTTTTGAGCCAGCACCCTTGAAATGTGGGCCGAGTTGGTGTCCACGATGGAACCCGAAACAAGCTCGCTTCCTGTTGCCAGCACATGGACCCGCGTCTCCGCCATCCGCTTTCCCCTTTCCTTCAGGACGATGCGCCGCCGCCTTGCCTGTGTCGGCGGTTTCTGTCTTGCCATGTGTCTTTTAGACTGCCATAAGGAGTTTTTCAACCGCGTCTTCCGGAAAAAAGGCTGGCAAGGAGGTGCCCAATGCTCGAAGTCCGGCAGTTCAGATACAGCGCCGACAATTTCGCCTACCTGATTTATGGAGAAAAAGAGGCCCTGGCCGTGGACGGCGGGGCTGTCCATGAAATTTGCGCGTTTCTGGCCCAAAAGGGCCTTGCCCTGTTGGCCGCCGCCAACACCCACGCCCACCCGGACCACACCGTGGGAACCCTGGAACTGGCCCGGGAAACCGGCGCGCCTGTTTTGGACGGCGCCGGCCTGCGCGCGGCGGGAACGGTGACTGTCGAGGGGGTGGCCGTTGCCGTGCTCAAAACCCCGGGACACACCATGGACTCCGTGTGCTTCCACGGGCCCGGCTTTTTGCTCTCCGGCGACACCCTCTTCAACGGCACAGTGGGCAACTGCTTTTCCGGAGACCTTGCCGCCTTTTACCGCTCGATAGTCCTTCTCATGTCCTTGCCGCCGGAGACCCGCGTGTTCGCGGGCCATGACTACGTTCGGGACTCTCTGGCCTACGCCCTTTTTCGGGAGCCGGATAACGCGCCCGCCATCCGCGCCTATCAGGCCGCGCTCGATCCCGCGCTTCTTTTTTCCTCCCTTGCCATGGAGCGGGCCGTAAATCCGTATCTGCGTTTTGACGAGCCGAAAATCACGACGCTTCTCATGGAAAAAGGAATGCCCGCGGAAACGCCCGAAGAGCGGTTTGTTTCCCTCATGCGCCTGGGCTGAACCTCTGCCCGGCCAGACCGGCCGGCCCATAAAAGGCTTGAAAAACCTAAGGGGGTATGCTATTTATCCCTTTTCAGACAAGGAATTGCCCCTTTATTATAGGCGGGTTCCAGACGCCTCCCGCGCGCCGCCAACCCTTGATTTGAAAGGACTTCCCATGCCTGTGACAAAGCCCGCCTTCTACAAGGTGCTGGATGAGTTGTTTGAATTGGACGAGGGAACGGTCACGGGAGCCGAGCGCCTGGACGCGCTGGGGGAATGGGACTCGCTCAGGGTGGTGTCCCTCATCGCCCTGGTGGACGAGCGCTTTCAAATCATCCTTCCCGCGGAGGGCTTTGCGGACGCCAAAACCGTGCAGGACCTTGTGGCCATGTTCGGGAAAGACCTGGCGGAATAGCCCCCGGACCGCGGTCCAAGGAGAGGATTTTCATGGAAAACCCCATGGACATGACGGGAAAGCGCGTCCTCGTCACCGGGGCCTCCTCGGGAATCGGGCGCGAGACATGCGTCCTTTTGAGCCGCCTGGGCGCCCGGGTCGTGTTGTCCGGGCGGAACATGGAAAACCTGGAAGCCGCCCTGGCGGACATGGAGCCGGGGGAGCACGTTATTTCCCCCTATGACCTTGCCGGCGTGGAGGGCATCCCCGCCTGGGTCCGGTCTCTTGCCAAGGAAAACGGCCCCTTCTCCGGATGCGTGCATTCCGCGGGCTACTTCATGGGCAAAGCCTTTGCCCTCATCAAGCCCCAGGAGGTGCGGGACGCCTTTGCCGTGAATTTCGACGCGGCCTTTGCCCTTGCCCAGGGATTCCGCCACAAGTCCGCCCGGGACCCCGGGCCCGCCTCCATCGTGTTCGTCACCTCGGTGGCCGGGTTTGTAGGCAGTCCCACCCACACGCTCTATTCCGCCACCAAGGGCGCGCTCATCTCTTTCAGCAAATCCCTGGCTCTGGAGCTTGCGCGGGAAAACATCCGGGTCAACTGTGTCGCGCCCGCGCTGGTCAAAACCCCTTTGATGGAGGCCGGGTTCACCCGTTTCACCCAGGAGATGCAAAACAAAATCCTGGGCGACCACCCCCTGGGACTGGGCATGCCCATGGATGTGGCCCATTCCGCTGTCTTTCTTCTCTCGGACGCGGCAACATGGATAACCGGCACCACCCTGGTGGTGGACGGGGGCTATCTGGCCCATTAACAAGGCGCGCGGGCGCCGGGGAGCAGGACCGATGATTCGCATAAGCATCCAGGGTGCCCGGATCGCGGGAATAGGGAGCGCGGTGCCCGCCGCCTTGCGGGGCCTTGAGGAGGACGCCCGGGTGTTTGGCCTGGAAGCGGTCCAAAAAGTACGGGCCAACACAGGGGTTCAGACCCGCCGCGCCGCGCAAACCCTTTGCGCATCCGATTTGTGCGCCGCCGCCGCGGTCCCGGTGCTCGCGAAGTGCGGCGTCCCGCCCGAGACCGTGGACGGACTCCTCTTTGTCTCCCAGACTCCGGACTACCCGCTTCCCGCCACCGCCTGCTCCCTCCACGGCAGACTGGGCCTTTCCCGGTCCTGCGCCGCCTTTGACGTAAACCTCGGGTGTTCGGGCTACGTCTATGGCCTCTATCTCGCCGCGACCCTTCTGGCCGCGGGGGGACTCAGCCGCGTGCTGCTCCTGGCCGGGGACACCTCCAGCCGCCTGACCGGCCCTCAGGATATCGCAACGGCGCCCCTTTTTGGCGACGCGGGAACAGCCACGCTGCTGGTCAAAGACCCTGCGGCGGCACCCCTGAGGTTTGCCCTGGGCACAGATGGAACAGGCGCCGGAAGCCTTATTGTGGAGGCGGGCGCGTTCCGCAGGGACGCGGGCGCGGACAGTCCGAGGCAGCTTAAAATGGACGGCGCGGCCATCTTCACCTTCACCCTCAAAACCGTCCCGCCCATGGTGGCCGCGCTTTTGGAAAGCGCAGGCTGGGAGCCTGCAAGCGTCAACAGCTACGTCTTCCATCAGGCCAACGCCTTTATCATAAACCATTTGGCGAAACGGATGAAACTTCCACCTGAAAAGGTGCCTTTGTCCATTGGGGAATTCGGCAACACCAGCTCGGCATCCATTCCCCTGACCATGTGCGAAAAACTGGCGGACAGCCTTTCCCGGGAGAGCCAGCGGCTTGTGCTTCTCGGGTTCGGGGTCGGACTTTCCTGGGCGGGAGCCGCGGTGGAGGCCGCGCCCATGGAGGTGGCGGCGACAGTGGAGGTGGAGGAGGCGGGTGAGGAGTTAGGTGTTAGAAGTTAGAAGTTAGAATAATGGGGGCAAAGACCCTATATTTATCGTGTATCTTGTTATTAAACGGGCCTTTTTCCATAGAGCAGCCGCGGTGCGGCAAGGTTTTTGGGCTAGCCTGGGGTTTCAACCCATAGGCGCTAACTTATATGAGCATTCTTGGTGAAAAATATATGAGGATATTGTCGGGTGAACCTGCGCTTCGCGCAGAAC
>JAGVGH010000100.1 GCA_020057225.1 Desulfobacterales bacterium
CGGGCGCTCCTCCGTCTTTGCCGTTGCCTGTAATCCTAACATGGCCGTGATACTGTCGGGTGAACCTGCCCTTCGCGCAGAACCACCCGACCTACGTCTGCCCCTCGGTCTTCCCCTTCTTCTGTTCTGCGGTTCTTCTGTTCTGCGGTTCTTCTGTTCTGCTGTTCTGCTGTTCTGCCCTTCTGCCCTTCTGCCCTTCTGCCCTTCTGCCCTTCTGCTGTTCTGCGGTTCTGCTGTTCTTCTGTTCGATATTCTACATTCGTCTTTGCCTTTGCCTGTAATCCTACGCCTTGTGGGCGCTGGCAACTCCAAAATGTGCGCCCTGGGAGCGGCCATGCGCAAACTCGCGCATATTGTTTTTGGCGTTCTCAAACATAGAAAGCCTTATCAGCCCATGCTTACGCCAACATAAGCCGGTCAGGTCCGCGCGCCACGCGACGTCCAGCGCCAAAATGGGTTTTGCGCGCCGGACTGGAAAAAACCTTACTTTTTTCTTGACTGCCAAGACGGTATCTACATATAATGCGCTTGTAGAAAACTGATGTAGGTCGGGTGGTTTTGCGCGAAGCGCAGGCTCACCCGACAGTTTCATCAATGGTGAACCAGGTGCCCAGGGAAATCCTCCCCGGGAACCTTCTGTGCGGCGCGCGGTTCAACATCCAGGCGTCCCGGTGCTGGACCAAGGACGAGGCCAAAGAGCGCCAGCGGCTCATTTTAGGGAAAAACGGGGTCCGCGCCCGGGTGAAACACTTCCACGACCATGGTTATGGCAGCGCCGGGCCGACCTCCAACGCAAATTCCGCGGGGAAAGTCCTGGGAGGAAGGGAAGGAGAGGACGGGGGCGATTTTGCCGGGTATTTCAAAAGCCTGCCCAACGGCGCCAGCCACGCCATCACCTTTTCCCCGTCCCTGGCAAGAGACGCCGGGCACAAGGCCAAGCTCAAGGCCTATTTGCGGGCCTACGCGGAAAACGGGGGCACGGCGCTGCAAATCAACATGGTGGCGCCGGAAATGCTTCGGGACGCGCAAAAGCATCCGGAAAACTACCGGCGCCTGTTGGTGCGCGTGACAGGATACAACGCCTACTTTACGGCCATCTGCAGAAAGCTCCAGGACGAGCTTATCGCGCGGCTGTCCCATGAACTGTAAGATAACCGGATCCCGGCGCGCCTATGGACACCCATAAACGGCTCAATCTCATCATCCTGTCCGTCATCCTGGTGGTTCTCGGGGGAGCCGCGGGATACTATTATCTTTTCCAGGGCGAGGCCCGTTTCCTCTCCTGCCTCTTCATGACCGTCATCTCCCTCACCAGCGTGGGCTACGGCGAAATCATCCCGGTTTCGGGAAACGTGCCCGCCGAGCTTTTCACCATGATTCTCATCACCTTTGGCATGGGAATCATCCTGTACGGCATAAGCACGTTCACCGCCATGACCGTCGAGGGCGCGGTGACCGGCCTTCTACGGAGAAACCGCATGGAAAAGCGCATCGCGAAACTCAAAGACCATTACATTGTGTGCGGCGCGGGCCAGACCGGGCGCCATGTCATCGAGGAACTGCTCAAGAACCGCGAGGAAACGGTTTTCATTGACCATGATGAAAACAACATCCAACAGGTTCTGGCCATGGGCGACGTGCTCTACATCAAGGGAGACGCCACGGACGACACCAACCTCGTGCTCGCGGGCATCGAGCGGGCAAAGGGAATCGTGGTGAGCCTGCCCTCGGACAAAGACACCCTTTACATCACCATGACCGCGCGAATGCTGAACCCCTCGGTGCGCATCGTAAGCCGCATGGTGGAGCATAAAATCGAGGCCAAGCTCCGGAAGGCGGGCGCCAGCGCGGTGGTGTCCCCCAACTTCATCGGCGGCCTGCGCATGGCCTCGGAGCTTATCCGGCCAACGGTGGTGAGTTTCCTGGACCTCATGCTCAGGAACTCGACCGCGACGCTTCGGATTTCGGAGTTCGAGGTAAGCGGGGAATCGAAGCTCAAGGGGAAGACACTTCGCGCCTCGGGAATCAAAGACAAATACTCTTTGCTGGTGCTGGGGGCCAAGCGTCCGAAAGACATGGAGATACTGTTCAATCCGCCGCCGGACATGGAGCTTGTGGAGGGGACGACTTTGGTGCTGATGGGCGAGGTGGACCAAGTGGTGCGGCTGCGGCAGGAAACGTAGGAGCGGGGAGGGGTTCGTGTAACTGTCGGGGCCGCGCGCGCCGCGGGGATGTGTTATGGCAAAAGGGCTGTTCGCGCGCGGGTGTACCCGCCATTTTTATCGCAATAGGAACAGGATTCTGGCAAACGCCATAAAAAATGCCTTGTTATTCGGTTTCATCATTCTTATATAAATTGTTGCTTTTTCTTCGCGCAGAAATGCTTTCGACAAGTTTAAGAACTAATACCAAACTGCGGTCCAATCCGTAACATCTGCTGAAAGCTCCCGCTCAATCGCCCTCTCCCTGTGGGAGAGGGCCGGGGTGAGGGCATACCTTGTCTGATTGCACCTTGGTATGACGCAACAGATCGGGATTGTCGCGCAAGTCCCCGGCGCGCCCGGGCCGGGCGAGGCCCGCTTCGAACACCGTGTGGGGCATGGCGGCGAGCAGGAGCGCGTCGGTTCCGGGGCGGATGAATTCATTCCGGTCCGCGGCCTTGGCGGTGCGGGTTTTCACCGGGTCCACCACGACCACTTTTCCGCCGCGCTCCCGGATGTTTTTGATGTGCCGCGCAGGCCCGCCGGAGCTCGGGATGCTGCCGCCGGAAACCAGGGGGTTGCCGCCGATGATGAGCCAGTGCCGGGTCCGGGCGATGTCGGGCGCAGGGAGAAGGGCCATGTGGCCGAAAAGAAAACAGGAGACCACCATGAGGGGGAGCTGGTCCGCGGAGATGGCGGAGAAGCGGTTTTTCGTGCCAAGGCACCCGACCAGGGGGAGGAGGAACATGAAGGCGCCGTGGAGATGGGCGCAGGGGTTGCCCGCGTAGAGCGCCTCAGCGTCCTGGCCGTGTTCCCGCCGTGTTTTCCGGAATCCCTCGGCGCAGCGGGAAAGGGCCTTTTCCCGGTCCGTCCCGCGGAATTTGTCCCCTTCCCTGACAAGGGGCCGGCGGAGCCGGTCCGGATCCTCGTGCAGGTCCTTGTGGGCCTGGGCCTTGGGGCAGACATGGCCCTCGCTGAAAAAGTCGTCCAGGTCTCCCTGGACGCGGACAATCCGTCCGTTTTCCGTGGTGACAAGGAGTCCGCACATGAACTCGCAGAGGTTGCAGGCGCGTGTGTGAACGGCGCGTTCTGGCTGTGTCATGGGAGCCTCCCGGGGCGGGGTCTTTCAGGGCGGCATGGAGCCCTCCGCCGGTGGTCTCCGTTTTGCTGGTTAGCGGGTCCGGATTCCGGCTGGTTTACGGGCCGTAAAAAAATCTGTCATAGGCCTCTGGTTTGCCGCTTTGGCAAGGCATCTTTCGTGATGGGAATTCCGTGCTATACCATTGAATTAGCAAATAGTTTGCAAGGCCCGCCCCTGGCACGGGCCTTGCCGTTTTCAAGCGCGCGGGACGCGGGAAAAAGTTTGCACGGGTCCAAAGAGCGGCTCCGGCCTGCGGCGGAGGAAGCCGCGGGCCGCGGGCGGCACTGGGTCAACACCTGACATAAGGAGGCGTACCATGCGGCAGCGTCAAGGCATTCTCTTCCTCGTTTGCGTCAGCGCCCTCATCCTTTTGCCTTGCCTCTTTCCAAAGGCGGCCTTGGCGGAGCCGGAAAACGTGCTCCGGTACTCCTGCTCCGCCCAGGTCCACGAGGCGTTTGGGGAAGAAGGGGTCCGGGCCTTTTCCAAGGCCACCGGCACCAAGGTGTTCGCCACTATGGTTCCCAGCCGCGAGGCCCTGGCCCTGCTCGCCCGGGGCTATACAGACATAGCCAGCGTGGCAGAGGAACTGGACCCCGCCCACGCGGGCATGGGCATGGTGGCGGTGCCCTTTTGCAAAGACTGGATTTCGGTCATCGTCCATCCGGACACCGGAATCAAAAACATTGAGCGCGCAAAACTTCCCGCCGTTTTTTCCAAAGAGATCACCAACTGGAAGGAGCTGGGCGGCCCGGACCAGGAAATCGTTCTGGTAGTCCCGGGACTCAAAACCGCGGCATCCAACAATTTCCAGCGCCTGGTCATGGAGGGTCGTGAAATCAAATACGATGTTCTGTGCTATCAGTCAACCTTTGCGATTAAAACCGTGCAGCGCATCCCCTGGTCTATTTCGTTTATTTCCCACGGCGCGGCCTGGGACAAAACAGGTGTCCGCGAGCTGACCCTGGACGGACGTGCTCCAGGGGCCAAGGATTATCCGCTGTTCCAGATGTTTTCCTTTGTCACCAAGGGAGAGGCCAAGGGGCGCGCCAAAACCCTGGTGGAGTTCGCGACCCAGGGCAAGGGCGTGGAGATCATCACGCGGCGCGGGATGGTTCCCGCCGGCTCCGTGAAATGAGCCGGGGCGCGGGAAAAGAGAACGGTGAAAAGGGCGGGGCGCTTAGGTCTCCGCCCTTTTTTGACGCAGAAAATAGGGGGTGAAAAGCATGAGCGCGAGAAGAACCAGGGCCACCGTGGAGGGTTCGGGCACCGCTTTCACGTTTCCCTGCAAAACGACATTGGAGCCGGTTCCGGTGACGCCGTACATGTTGGGCACCGTCATATTGGCAAGGCCCGAAAAATCAACGGGGCTTGTGTAATCGTATCCGTACAGGCGGAAGGTGACGGCGCCAAGCTGCCAGCCCAGAGAGGAGATGTCCACGCTGGCAAAGGCGACCTGCTCGCCCGCGGCTGCGGGGGAGATGTCCGCGGTGTGGAGAAGCACGCCCGCGGTGGTGAAATCGTCGGTGCTGGCGTAGAGGCTCCACAGGTCCGCGCCGTGGCCGCCCCAGGTCTGGCCCCGGAGGACCGCGTAGCTTAGGGTGCCGTATTCAATGGCGGTGTTGAGGTCCGGGGTGAGGGCCCACTCGTAATACCGGCCCGGATCCGGAGCCGGGCCGGTTCCCCAGCCCTGGGCGACATACGCTCCGCTGACGCCGGTTATGACGTTAAGACCCGTGCTGGCCGAGAGATTTGCGGCGGTGATGCCCGAGACCACATTAACAGCGCCCACGGTGGCCTGGTTCAGCCGGTTGTGGATGTCGTATTCCGCCAGGATGAGCGCGCTGGCGTTTTGCGGAAACCAAACCGCGGCGCTTGCGGCGAGGACGAGCCACGCGGTTGCGAGGTGTTTTTTAAGGCGCGCCATTGGTCTCTCCCTCCATGGCAGATCTGGTTGCCTGCAAAGACCCTGCGCGGGGTGTTGGCGCCTGTCAGAGGCGCGGCCCGCGCGTTTTGAATAGCCGACCCAGGCTCCGCTCCGGCAGGCGGAACATGGTGTCATCCTACCGAAAAGCCATGGTCACGGTCAAGCGCAAATTACTTTCCACCCTGCTTTTGCAGGTACTGGCCCCTTGTTTTGCTTTGCCGGCTGACCACGGGAAGGCGGCTTTCCTGTGTCCGCTCTCTGTCGGGGTAATTGCAAAACTCTTGGAAACGACAAATTTGATGTAGGCCGGGTGGTTCCGCCCGAAGGGCAGGTTCACCCAACAGATATGAATCATTTAGAAATGTTGGGTGGACCCGGGCCTCGCGGCCCGGAACCACCCAACCTACGCCAATTATGCGATTACCTCTGTCAACTGTAAATCATGTTGTAGGAGAGGGGCGGGAATCTCCAGGCCGCGGGAGCCGGAAGCACGTGCTGGCTTTCCACGGTTATCCAGCTTACGTCCGGCTTGAGTTCCCGGAGTTTCCCGTCCTCGGGCGGACGCGCGTGGACCGTGTGGGTGTAGGCCACGCGGAACACCACGACGCCGCTGGTGCCTTCCCGCGCCACCAGGTAGTTTTTCTTGAACGTGACGGGCTTTATCTGGTTGGCCTCGGCCAGTTCCGCCATTTCCAGAGCCGAAAGCTTAAGCAGAATGAGCTTGGATATTCCGTCTTCGCTGATGCGGAAAAGAGCCCGGGTCTCGCTGCTGCCCGCGTACACCGTTGAGACGCACGGAAGCCGCCTGAGAAACTGGGAGGCGACAATGGCGGCGGTGCGTCTTCCGCCGGACATAACCGGCATGCTGTAATACTCGAAAAATTTCTTCTGCAAATCCTCCGCGTGCTCCTCGCCCTTTTCATAGAGGTCCTTGGAAATGTAGCGGAGCGTCCGCGCCAAATCCTCGGCCGCGTCGGCGATGGGCCAGTCTATGCGGACATGGTAGTGGGTAAGGCTGTAGCGGTTCCTCGCCTTGGTGGCGGGATCCCGCTGGATGAGAAGGGCGTAGTCCACCGGCAACAGGGTCTCAAGGAAATTGAAGAAATGCACGGACTCGATGTGCTTGAGCCGCCGGTCAAAGGCGCCGGAAAGGGGCACGAGTTTCGAGCGCAAAAGATTGGTCCGGCTCACCTTGTTCACGTCGAAAAACCGGATGTATTTTTTATAGACAGAAGGGATGGTGTCCTCAAGGAACAGGATGAGGAACGCGTTTTGGCTCTCGTATTCCATGTGGGGGATGCGCGCCCTGGGTTTGAGCTCGCGTTTCTCCACAAAGGGATAGACCGCTCCGGAGGCGGCAAAGCGCCTGTAGGAGTTTACGAGGGCGTAACTGGTCACAAACTGGTCCAGCTCGTCCCGCAGCACCTCGTAGTAGGAGCGCCTCTGGCGGTTTTGGAGGCTCAGTTGGTTTCGGTACACCCAGTGCGACACGCGCAAGCTCCTTGGGGGCGGAGGAGTCAGGAGTCAGGAGTCAGAAGTTAGGGGTTATATTCTGAGGTAATTGCAAAATGAAGCGTAGGTTGGGTGGTTCCGGGCCGCGAGGCCCGGGTTCACCCAACATTTCTCAAATAATTTCTATGTGTTGGGTGGACA
>JAGVGH010000248.1 GCA_020057225.1 Desulfobacterales bacterium
AGCATCAAACGTGTTGGCGGGGCGCCGCGGGAGCGCATCTCCCATGGCACCCCGCTCATCCTCTTGCCCGGCACCGTGAGGAGGCTTTTTATTGCCTTGCGGCAGCCAGCGCCAAAATGAGTTTTGCGCGCCGGACTGGAAAAAACGTTAGTTTTTTCTTGACGGCCAAGACGGTATCTACGCCCAATTTTGCAATTACCTCATTTCGTAACAAACGGCTCATACCAAAATGCGGTCCAATCCGTAACACCTGCTGAAGGCTCCGCCCCCTGCGGCCCTGGCCGCGGAGGAGCGGTCTTAAGGCCAGGGACTCATAGCAGCCGCGGCGCGGCAAGGCTGTTGATCTATCCCGAGGCCAGGGCGCAAACATTATCAACTCAAAAAGGACAGTCCCATGCTTCTCAAACACCTCCACAAACTTCCCAAACCCACAAAAGCCGTTGAAAAACGCCTCCATCCCGCGTTGTTCCTCCTCATGCAGGAGGCGCTTTCCGTGGGCATGCTCGCCGCCTCCACAGCCTGGCCGGATTTCGACCAGCGCGTGAAGGAAAAGGACGTTCGCTTTGTGATGAACACCAAGGAAGGCGGGCCTGAAGGCTGGTTCACCATCCACGGCGGAAAGGTCTCCCTCCGGCTTAAAAGCGACAAGCCCGCGGACTTCACCCTCACATGGAAGACCGCCGAGGTGGGCTGGCGCGCCATGTGGGCCATGGCCGCCGGAGACCCCAAGGCGCTGCAAAAAGCCGTGATGGCGGGGGATCTTGGCCTTGCGGGTGACGCAGGCTCCATCGGCTGGTTCATGAGCGTGCTCAACCTCATGGCGAAATGCTTCCGGAAACGGGGCAAGGAAGGGGCCATGACCGTTCTCCTGAAGGTTCCCGGCGGCGCCTCGGCCCTCCAGCCCGCAATGCGGGTGCCCGCCGCCCTGGCGGTTCTCCGGGGAAAGAGCGTCCGCTGACAGGCGCGCTCGGGCAGGGGGGCGGAATGCCTGGAGAGCGGACAGGGGGAGCGTCCCCCGCAAAGCCGGGCCGGGCGGGATGGTTCCGGGCGGCCGCGTTTCTTCCGGGCGCCCTGTGCTCCGGGGGGATCCTCTGGGCCGTGTGCAAGGCCCTGGGAATCACCCCCGGCGCCCTGGCGGAGGCGGCGCGCGGAGCGGACAGGGCGCTTCTTTCCCTTGCCTTGGCCTATTCTGTTCTACACCATGTGTTTTTAGGCGCGGACAAGCAGAACCGCGTCTTTACCGCGCTGGGGCTTTTTCCCGGTTTTTGGGGTGTCCTGCGCGCGCGGCTTGGCTCAGGACCGCTTCGGGCGTTTTTGCCCGTGGACGCGGGGGAACTGGTGGCCGCCCTGTTCTACTGGCGCGCCCAGGACATTCCCGTTGAAACAGCCGTGGGCGCCGTTGTCTATGACAGGGGTCTCAATCTCCTGGGCTCGCTCTTCTGGCTGGGGGCCGGGCTTCTCACCCTTGGGGGGGGAAACGCTCTGCCGCCGGGAGCGGGCTGGATGCTGGCGGGGATGGGATACGCTGTTTTTTTTGCCCTCCCCCAGCCCCCCAGGGCGCTTCTTGCCCTTGCCAGACGCCTTGGTCCCCGGGCCGGAAAAAGGGCGGAAAACGCGCTGGGACCCTTTCTCGTTCTGGGGGCGCGGCAAAAGCTCTTGCTGCTGGCCTACGGCGTGGTGTTCCAGGCGCGGCCCCTCTTGGTCGCCTGGATGCTCTTCGCCGCCACAGGCATCCCCGTGCCGCCGGACAGCTTTGTGGCCGGGGTCTCCCTGGCTCTCCTGGCCGGACACGCGCCCACTCCCGCCGGGACAGGCCCCCGGGAGGCCGCCTTTGTTCTTATTTTCGCGGGCGCGGCGCCCGCTCCTGTCCTTCTGGCAACGGGACTCGCGCTTACCCTGACAGTCCACGTGGTTCCCATGGCTGTTGGAGCGCCCTGGACTCCATGGCTGTTACGGCGCATGGCGGAGGGAAAAAGGGGAGACTGAAGGAAGGGCCGTGGATCGCTTCTCTTACAGCGGTTCTCGGAATTCCGTTGAGGCAAGTCATGCCCTGCGGCTTACGGCATGGGCAAACCTGGCCGCCAAAGCGGAACCGTAAGCGCAATTCAGGCAGACCGCGAACCCGTCAAGGAGGAACCCCATGACAGTCCATGTTCTGGCGGGCAAACCCGCCCCGCGAAGCATTCTCGTCAACGTGCCCAGGCTTGTGAGCGCCTATTACACCCAGGCGCCCTCTCCCGGGGATCCTGCCCAGCGGGTGGCCTTTGGCACTTCCGGGCACCGGGGCTCTTCCTTTGCCAAAAGTTTCAACGAGAACCATGTGCTGGCTGTCTCCCAGGCGGTGGCCGAATACCGCGCCCGCACCGGCGCCACGGGCCCGCTCTTTCTCGGCATGGACACCCACGCCCTCTCGGAGCCTTCCCACGCCACCGCCCTCGAGGTTCTGGCCGCCAACGGGGTTTCCGTCCAGTATCAAAAGGGCCTGGGCTACACCCCCACCCCTGTCATCTCCCACGCCATCTGCTCCTTCAACCGCGGACGCTCCCAAGGGTTTGCCGACGGCATTGTCATCACGCCTTCCCACAATCCACCCGGGGACGGCGGATTCAAATACAATCCCCCCGAGGGCGGGCCTGCGGGATCGGAAGCCACCCGCTGGATCGAAAACCGCGCCAACCATTATCTGGAAAACGGTCTTTCCGGAGTCCGGCGGATTTCCCTTGAAAAAGCCCTTGCCGCTCCCTCGGTCCAGGAACGCGACTTTGTGGAGCCTTATGTGGAAGACCTCGGCTCCATCCTGGACATGGAGCTTATTGCCCGGTCGGGTTTGAAAATCGGGGCGGACCCCATGGGAGGCTCCGCGGTGGGCTATTGGGCCGGCATTGCCGGGCGGCACGGCCTGAACATCGAGGTGGTGAACGAGGCTGTGGACCCGGCCTTTGCCTTCATGTGCGTGGACAAGGACGGCAAAATCCGCATGGACTGCTCCTCTCCCAGCGCCATGGCCGGGCTTGTCGCGCTCAAAGACAAGTTTGATATCGCGTTTGGAAATGACCCGGACTGCGACAGGCACGGCATTGTCACGCCCAGCGGGGGGCTGATGAACCCCAACCATTTTTTGGCGGTGGCTATCTGGTATCTCTTCCGCAACCGGCCCCTCTGGGGCAGCGGGGTCGCGGTGGGAAAAACCCTGGTGTCCAGCTCCATGATTGACCGCGTGGCGGCCCGTCTCGGGAGAAATCTCGTCGAGGCGCCTGTGGGGTTCAAGTGGTTTGTTCCGGGCCTTATCGGCGGCGCGCTTGGGTTTGCCGGGGAGGAATCCGCGGGCGCGACGTTTTTGCGCAAGGATAAAACAGTCTGGACAACGGACAAGGACGGGATCGTGATGGATCTTTTGGCCGCGGAGATGACGGCCAGGGAGGGAAAAGACCCGTCGGAACTGTACAGGGACCTGGAGGCCATGCTGGGGTCTCCGGTTTACGAGCGGATGGACGCGCCCGCCAGCCGGGAGCAAAAAAAGATACTAAGCGCTCTTGTCCCGGAAACAGTGGAGGCCGGGGAGCTTGCCGGGGATCCGGTGGCCGCGAAGCTTACCCGGGCGCCCGGGAACGGGGCGGAAATAGGGGGGCTTAAAGTGGTGACGGAAAACGGGTGGTTTGCGGCGCGTCCGTCAGGCACCGAGGATGTGTACAAGATTTACGCGGAGAGTTTTAAGGGGCCGGAGCATTTGAGAAGAATCCAGGAGGAGGCCCAGGCCATTGTGGCCGCCGCGTTCGCGGCAAAGGGGCTGTGAACAGGAAGCAGCCTGTTGACACCGGGGGCGGGCGCGGGGGGCGTTCCGCTGAAAAACACTGTTCTCAGGCTTATGGGTATTTTTTCCGGGGAACCTGCCCTTGAGGGAAGGAGTCCGTACCGGAACCCCTGTGGGCATGCAGGACCCGCTCATGGTTTTAGCGTGCATGGCGCGCTTGTTTCCGGGAAAATCGCGGCGATCGCGGTCCGGAACCGGGCTGCGGCCATGGCGGAATTCCGGCGGATGAACCGCGGGCGGCGGCTTGCCTGCCTGACGCGGCGGACGCTGTGGGCCATGCGTCCCTGGGGTTCCAAGAGGCTGATTCCCCGGGTGCCGGGAATCCAGCCAGGAGTGGACCAGAGGTTTTTTATGGCTCTTAGACCCCTCTGTTCCCGGGTGGCTGCGTCTGCCCTGACGGGGCAGGGCTTTCTATAGCGGTTGTCAGAATTTTTTTCCGATTGCAGGAGGTAATTGCAAAATGAGGCGCAGGTTAGGTGGTTCCGGGCCGCGAGGCCCGGGTCACCCAACATTTCTATAATGATTTCTATGTGTTGGATGAACATGCCCTATGGGCGGAACCATCCGGCCCGCGTTAAATTTGTCGTTTCTTTGGGTTTTGCAATTGCCTCGCAGGGGATAGAATTGTCGGGTGAACCCGCGCGCGGACAATCCTTTTGCCAGGACACATCAGCCCGGCGCGCGCGGAACCACCCGACCTACATGTAATAAACA
>JAGVGH010000147.1 GCA_020057225.1 Desulfobacterales bacterium
CAACAGATATGAATCATTTAGAAATGTTGGGTGAACCCGGGCCTCGCGGCCCGGAACCACCCAACCTACGCCTCATTTTGCAATTACCTCGCTAAAGTGGAATAACAACCTCCAAGAATTCCATATAACGGGCGCGCTCCAATTTTGAGAATTATTGGGCCAAGGAGGTTGGAGCCGCCTTTTTGAATCGCTTTTCATAGACCGGCAGAACCAGCATGACAGCAAGAACCACCCCTCCATACGCCATAAGGAAGAATCCCAGGAAGGCAAAAATGGACTGGAAATGAGCGGCTGAAAAGGGACCGGGCGCATTGGCTTCGTGGAGCATGAAATTGATTTCCACGGCGGCGGTATCAAGAACAGACCATGCCGCCACAAACCACAGGAGAAGCGCGCGCCGTTGAGATTGAACGGTCACAACCACAACGACCAGCGACACCGCCGCCATCAGACCTAAAAAAGCGGCGACAAGCACGGACTCGGGCGCGCCGGACGCCGTGAGCACGTACAGGGCGTGCAGAAGCGCCCCGTGACACAGGGCCGGGGCGGCAGCGGCAGGGGCAAGGTTCCTTGTGGCTCTCAGGGTTATTTTTCCCCTTGCCGCCCGCCACATCCGTAACAAGCTCCGGTGTCTCAAAAACACAAAAGCCGCGCCCCCATACCCGGCGAGGTTCATCCCCATGATCCAAAATATCCCGACAAAATGGTCTGCTGAAAACAGTCCTGGCCCTTTTTTAAGATGAAGGCAGAAATTGATTTCCATGGACGCAGCGCCTAACACAGTCCATGCAAGAATAAAACCCATGAGGCGCATGCCGCTGTGACGCCTGACCGTCTTATGCACTACGTACAGCGACACAGCCGCCATAAAAGCCAAACCATACAGTATTAGCAAATCTGTTAAATAGCCCTTGGCTATCCACAGGAACATAAGATGCAGAAGGAGGCTGTTGCATAAAGCAGGGGCGGTGATTAGGGCGATGGTTGCTGTTTTGCCGCGCAAGGCGCTCATCCTTCCCTCCGCCGTCCCGAAACGATCATCCTTCCCCTCCGCGCAATCGCCCACCTGCGCAGCAGCCAGACCAGGAGCGTAAACAGCGCGTAACAGGCCACATAAACACAGAGTAATATAGCCGCCTGTTCCAGCCACTCTTTGGAAAACACTTCGGGCGTCTTGGGACGGTACGACCGGAAAACCTGTCGGAGCGACACGTCTGCCAGCATCCCGAAAAAGGCCCAGGCCGCGCAAAGCCCCGCCAGCCCCTTCAAGGAAAATCTGCCGCACGCGGCGCGGACCACCAAGTAATGGACAAGGAAAACCCCGGCCAAAACAAACCACACCGCGTCTGCCGGCCGCCAGCCCAAAACCGCAGCGTTCCAGAGCGCCGCCCATACGGAGCCATTGAACAACGGGAGAAGGGCGGCGAAAAGGAGGAACTCAAGAGCGCGCCGTTGGTTCATTTTTCCCGCCATAACCGTAAAAGGATATGGCGACGCGTAAACACAAGAACAGCGCCGCCATATCCAATGAGGTTAATGCCCGACAGCAAGAACATCAAGATGAAATAGTCCATGGAAAACAAATCAGGACTTTTTACAATATGAAGGCAGAAACTGGTTTCTAAGGTCACAGCGCCCAAAACGCTCCATGCCAGCACAAAACCCATGAGGCGCGCACCCCTATGGAATTGTACCGTCTTATACACAACGACCAGCGATACCGCAGCCATCAAAACTAAAACAAAGGATATTTTGATGTCTGTCGCTCCACCATGCGCTATTCCTTTAAACATGAGGTGTAGCAGCACTCCATGGAATAGTGACGGTGCAGAGAGCAGAATCAAATTCCTAAGGATTATCCTTTTCTCCATAATCCACCTCAATATTTAGCCATTGGATGTTTCCCTGTTTGCTTTTTCGGCCAATAATTCCCATCACAAGCTCTTCGCTTTTTCCAAGGTCAATGCACCCGGCCGAGCCCGGTTTTTTCCCGCCATGCAAATAAAAGCCTCCTCGCCCATAGGTCTTGGTTCCGGCGCCAGGGAAAAGGCGAACACGGAAATTCCCCCAATCCGTGGACTTCACAGGCAAGTTATTCATTATTTTCCTCCCTATCCCAGCCTCGCTGATGTCATCCGGCCACAAGTGATACTCTCCCGGCGGTATGGGACCCTTGTTTTTGATGGTGTAATCTGTCACCCCTGGCTTTCCGGAGGTTGCCGGGCACTGAATGGTGGTCCCCCCGTCTTTGTCCACGCCTTGAAAACCTTGCCGTCGTACACGAATTTTTCCGTCCTCTCGGCAAGGCTGTCCATCACCTCGTCCATCGTTTTCCGGAATGAGCTTCCCATAACATATTTCCCTTTCTTTTGCAAACGCGATTGTTCTTGGCTTGTGGGGCGGCCCGGGCGCACCTCCCGGGCCACCGTCACGGGGCTATTCCGTCTCTTCAGGATAGGCAAGCCTGTGCAGATGGGCCACGCGGGCGACGGCCTCCGCGTGGCCAGGATGGGTTGCGACATGGTAGGGGTGCGCGAGGTCCCCGATGATGGATGTGATTTCCTTCCGCGCCTCGGCGGGGCCCATCGCGTTCTGGGATTCCCCCCCGCCCAGACGGTCCTCTCCCAGCCTCTCCCCCACCCGCGCGAACATCCGCGCAAGCGAAGGATTCCTCTCCGCCAGCCGCCCGGCCTCCTCCCCCCCGAACTCCAGGGCCGCCCGCCGGGCAATCTTCATCTTCCTCCCGTACTCCGTCCCCCACAGCGTCCGGTTCTCCTTCTCCCCGGCCTCCGCCCATTCCCTCTGTTTTTCCGCGGCGCCGCGCAGGCCTTCCCCGGCAATGCGGTGGACAAACTCCCACACCGCCCCGGCCTGCTTTTTGGTAAGCCCGGTTCCGTGGGCGAATTCCCGGTAGTGCCGCTCCCAGTCCGGCCCGGCCTCCATGCCCTCCGGAACCCCGTTCGGAAGCACAAGCTCATACCCTTCGGGTTTTTCCGGACGCCCCAGCCGGTTATAGACCGCCTCCCACTCCTCCGGCGCGTCCTCCCGGGGAAGCGCGATTTTCTCCCTTCCCACCATGCGCTGGGCGTGAACATACCCCTTGGCCAGGGACGCCACGTCCATGATGTCCGCAAGACACGCCTCTCCGGCAAGCTCCTCCGGCAGACATTCCTTCCACCGCTCAAGGGCGGGCCCCCCGGCTCCTTCTCCCCCTGGCGCCGCATCCATCTTGTTTTCCCCCTCCATGGCTCACTCCTTTTCCGCTTCCCGGGCATCCTCCGCCGCGCCGCCGCGCGCAAGGCGCCCCAGCACGTAGAGATATACATTCCGCTGTCCCTCGAAAAACGCTGTCTTGTGCATGTCCCCGCAAAAACTGGTGCGCAGATGCCCGCAAAACCGCATCAGGTCTTCCAGCACCCGCTTGCCTTCCCCGCTTCCGAACACCGCCCTGTAGTCGTCGTTAAGCCTTTGGCCGCTCACGCCGCGCCCCCTTCCCGGGATTCCCGCTTGAGAAGCATCCTGCTGGCCGCCTCCTGGGCGCGCGCCCGCTCTTCCCTCCGAAGGTCCCGCGCCTTCTCGCTCCGCAACACCCCTGCGGGCGCCCCGTCCAGTTCCGCCAAAATTCTAAACGCCGCGTCAAAATCCACGTTGTCCAGCACTTCCGGCACCGCCCTGGCCCAGTCCAAAGCCGTCCGCGCCACCAGGGCCACGGCCTCCCCCTCTCCGGAACGCTGCGCCCGCGCCACCGGACTCGCATACCGCACCCGTATGGGCGCGCCTTGAATGGCCGAAGGCGGCGGAGGCAGTTTCCCGGCCCGGGACAGAATCCCGTAGCACCGCGCCACAATGGGCTGGAAAAACTCCGACTGAAGCCGCCCAAATATCGGCCCAAGTATCCGCAGGTTTTCCGAAACCCGCGCCCGGACCTCCTCCGCTGTCATCCGCCGCGCGTCCACAAGCTGCAGCTGATGCATGAAAAAAGCGTCCGCTACCGCCTCCCGCTTCTCCCGGAGCATCTCGAAATTGAGCGGAAGGTTCGCCCCGATGTGGATCGGCTCGATCTTCGCCCCGGTCCTGCTGTCGTAGTAATTCACCCCGCCGGGAATGTTCAAAACCTGGGTGTTCTCGTCCGGCACGTTCAAGGGCGGATTTGCCACCTTTTCCCCGGTGATGAGCAGCGTCCGAGCCATGGCCGAAAGGGTTTTCACATCCGCTAGGGCGTCCAGGGCCGGGGAGCGTCCGTAGGTCTCGCCGCTGGCCTTGACCCAGCGGGGCACGCAGTAGGGAAACTCGTGATACCCGCCCTCATCTAGTTTCCGCCGTTCCCCAAGGTCAATCCACACCGAGGCGAAGGGCAGGTTTTCCCTGCCCGCCTTGCCTGGCATGGCCTCGGCCCGTGGAAGCACACAGTGCAAAATCTCTCTTCGGGCGTCCGGCTCCCGCTCCGCCTGTTCCGCGGTTTTCGTCCCGCAGGCGTCTTTTCCCCAGCGCTGGACCATCTGCCGCGCCGTCATGGTAAATTTGCGGAAAACCGTGTCCACCCGTCCTGTCTCGTCCTCCGCCGCGTAGATTTCCCGGATGTGACGGCATGAGAAATTGTAGTCCCTCTCGTCCTTGCCTTCTTCCATGTACACGCAGGCCGTGCCTACAGAACCCAAATCCAGGTACATCTCATGGACTTCCGTGGCGAAATTGCTGCCTTCAAGCCCCCGCTGCAGTCTGGCGGACACTTTTTCCAGCCATTCCTTGACCTCGTGGCGCCGGGACATGGCCGGGTCCTCCAGCTCCAGGGCGAACCACCGGGTCGCCGGATTGGTCAGCATGCTGTTCAACACCGCCGCGAGCCGCACGAGGGCGCGGTTGGGAGTTGAGTCATAGACCCGCGAGCCCCGCCGCGCTCCGGGTGTTTCCTCGCGCATTCCCGCCCTGCGGGGCAGCACGTGGTCCAAAATTTCCTGCCACGTGCCCTCCTGCCGCGCGCGTTCCGCGGCGAGGGCCTCCTGCCTTCGGATAAGCGCGTCCACGCCGGTCATGGTTATTCCTCGATGCCAAAGCTCACGCGGATCATCCGCGCAAGGGGCAGAAGCAGCCTGTCGTCCGCCTGGGTTTTGGTGCCTGCCACGGTATTCTCGATGAAGCCGAGGACCATGTCGGCGAACACGCGGAGCATCTCAGGGGTGAGCATCCGCAGAAAAAGGGCGATGACTGTCTCAAGAATCTTGGTCTGCATGGAACATTCTCCTTTCAAATGGCGGGCGAAAAGAGGCGCCGGCCCCGCGCCGGTGTCCCCCCGCGCCCGGTGGACACGATTCCTCTGGTTCCGTTTTCATCATGGAGCGGCGCTTCCAGACGCAGGCTCCCTGACGTTTCAAACGGGCTTTTTCCCTATGGCAGCCGCAGTGCGGCAAGGGTGTTTCCCCGCCTGGGGTTTCAGCCCAAGGCATTAGATTCGATGTTCGGATTATCCGCGTTTTTTGCGTAGATAATGGCGCAGCCCGCAAAAACGGGCCGTTTACAGCCAGCCCTAAAGCCTAAAGCCTTCTTTCCGGCTCCGCC
>JAGVGH010000300.1 GCA_020057225.1 Desulfobacterales bacterium
CGGAGCGCCCGGTGGTAAGCGATAACGGCCGTCACATAACCGTAGGGGCGCACGGCGTGCGCCCGCGATGAAAAAGTGCCCCTAAAATCCTCCTCAGCACTATTTAGGGATAAGCACTAAGAAACCTGCCGCGTTCCACAAACCCGTGCTTCGTGTGGAACTTGAGACTGGCGGCGTTTTTTGCTGCCACACACGCGAGAAGGGTGTCAATTCCCATGGCCCGGGCGCCGTCTTCCAGACGCTCCAAAAGATTTCCCCCAAGCCCTTTTCCCGTGTGCGCGGGATGGAGAAAATATCCCACATCCGCGGAGCGACGGAAGGTTGGCATGGGACTGTGCGCCCGCAGCATTCCAAAACCCGAGACCTCCCCCCGGGCGTCTTTGACAACAAAGGCGGGATAGCCTTGACGCATTACAAGAAACGCGTCGTAGAAACCATAATCCAAAGGATGCTCGGGAAACGCGGCCATTCCATGCAGGACATAATGATTGAAAATGTCAATAACAGGAATCCGCCCGCTTTCGTCCATTTCTGACAACGTGTAGTTTATATGGCTCCGTTTTGTCCGTATAAGGTTTCAAACACATCCCAGAATTCCGGAAAACTTTTCGCCACGCAGCCCGCGTCCCGGACAACCAAGTGGGGAACCGCAAGCCCGGCCATGGCAAAGGCCATGGCGATGCGGTGGTCGTTGTGGGTGAAAACAGCGGCGCTTCTGGGCCTTCCCCCCTCCACAAAGAGGGTGTTTTCCGTGGCGCGGGCGCGGATTCCCATTTCCGAAAGCTCCTGGACCACTGCCCCCAAACGGTCGCTCTCCTTGGCCCGGAGGTGGGCCACGTTTTCAATGACCGTGGTTCCCTGGGCAAAGGCGGCCACCACGGCCAGGGTGGGCACCATGTCCGGCATGTCGCCCATGTTGACGGTGACCGCGGAAAGGGGGCCGCCGGTCACCATGACACCTTCGGGATTTGCGGCCACCGCGCAGCCCATGCGCGCGAAAACCTCCGCCAGCAGGATGTCGCCCTGGACGCTGTCCAGGCGCGTTCCCTCCACAAGAACGGCGCTCCGGGTGATGGCCGCGGCACCGAAAAAGTAACTGGCCGCGGAGGCGTCGGGTTCCACATCATAGACGCCTGGAAGGTAGCGCTGGCCGCCGGGCACGCGGAACCACGTGTAGCCTTTCCGCTCCGCGCGGACGCCCATCCGCTCCATGGTTTCCAGGGTCATGTCCACGTAGGGGCGGGATACGGGGCCTTTTGTGACCGTGATTTCAAGCCCTTGGGGAAGAAGCGGGGCCATGAGGAGAAGGCCCGAGAGGTACTGGCTGCTCACGCCGCAATCCACCTCGGTCTTGGCGCCTGTGGCCATGCCTCCCGGAACCAGGACAGGCGGACAGCCCTTGGGGCTTAATGCCTTGGCGGCGACACCCATGCGGACGAGGGCTTCCACAAGCTGGCCGATGGGCCGCTCTTGCATGCGGGGGGAGCCAGTGAGGGTGTAGTCCCCCTGGCCCAGGGCGGCGATGGAGACGAGAAGCCGCATGGAGGTGCCGGAGTTGTCCAGGTTGATGGGAGTTTGGCAAGGGGCAAGGTGTCCGCCGGTTCCTTGGACGGAAAAGGTTGTTCCTTTCCGGGAGATTCGGGTGCCGAACGCGCGCAGCCCCTCCATGGTGAGAAGGGTGTCCTCGCTCACCAGGGCGTGCCGGACCTGGGATTCGCCCTCCGCCAGGGCCGCGCCGATGAGCGCGCGGTGGGTGTAGCTCTTGGACCCGGGCACGCGGACCCGCGCTGTTTGCACGCCGATGGGCTGAATGGATTTGTCCATGCTTGCGTCCCGACCTTTCTTGTGTCTCCCTTTATGTTTTCTTTTAACCCTGGGTTGCGGCGGCTTTGATGGTGGTCCAGAACTCGGTTAGACAGCTGTCTTTTCCCGGAGCAAGCTGGCGCTCCGCCTCTGTCTGAAATTCTTGCGGTGTCATTCCGTCCCGCATGGAGGAAATTACCCGGTAAACCCGCCTTCTGCGCGACACCAAATCTTGGGAATTCAAGCCGAGTTCAACGATCGTGTCCAAGGCGCCCTGGTCGTTTGGCGCGGCCTCCAAAACTCCGGACGGCTCCTGGACCAGCCGGGTCTCGCAGTCTGTCGCAAGGGGGGAGACCATGTTTTCCGAATACCATCCCCCGCGTTTGGTGTTGCAAGAGTTCTTCGTGTTGCAGGAAGCTAACAGATTGCCATGGTCGAACATTTTATGGGGAAAGCGGCCCTTGGGCAGCAAGTGCTCGATGGTGGATGCTTTTGCGTCAATCCGGCGCTCGCAGTAGCAGCACAGGCGCCTCTGCTCCTTCAACAAGGCCAGCCTAAGGTCTGCTTTCACTTTGGGCGCATCTTTCGTGAAGCCCTCCCAGTTCGCCCCTGGATTTTTCTTGACCCATCTCGTAAATTCGTCTGGAGGCGCTCTTTTTTCGATATGTTTCATGCACCGGTGACCTCCTTGCGGCGTATGAGAAGCTCCGCGTGCAGGATGTCGGGGTCTGAGCCAAGGTCTTTCCGAAGCTCCCGCGCCAGCGCCTTTGCCTCGTCAATCCGTTCGCGCGCGATGCTCTCAAAGAGGCTCCTAATTTTGTTCTCTATTTCTTCCGGACGCGCGGGAAGGTCCATAATGTCCGTGAGTACCCCGTCCGAGCTCTTGCCGTAGGATTCCGTTGGTCTATGGCAGACAATGCCCGCGTCTGTCTTTTCCAGAAGAAACAGGTTCTCGGGCCTAACGTGGGCGATGACCTGGGGCGAATGGGTGGTGAGAACAAACTGGCAGTTGGGAAACACCTCCATTAGTTTGGGGACCATCCTGCGCTGCCAGGACGGGTGCAGATGCAGATCTGTCTCGTCTATTAAAACAACGCCCTCTCCCTCCAGGGGATTTTCCAGGACCGGATTTGCCATGGCAAGCCGTCGTGCCAAATCGCCCGTCATGGCCAACAGGCATTTTTCTCCGTCCGACATCTGGCGGATATCCAGCACCTCGCCCTCCTTTGTCATTTCCATCCGCAAGGGCTTGCGCTGGACGCGCGGAGAGGCGTACCCGGTGAACTCTGTCAAGGTCCGTCGCACCGCTTCAAGCTGTCTGTCCCGGTGCGCGGGAGTGTCCATGCGGGTCTCGTTTTCATAATCCTCCCGGTCCCTGAACCACTCGAAAAACATACGAAAACCGCCCTGGGCAACCGCCAGGGCCTGGTCATGGGCATCCACCTGGCTAAACGTGTGCCGTGTGCGGATGCGCAAAGGCACGTCCAGCACCGCGCGGTTGACCATGTAATGCACGGCGATGGGAATACGGGCATCCGTGTTTTCTTCGAGCAGAGTCTGAATATGCTCCGCAAGAATCTTACCCTGTGATAAATCAGAGGAAAATTTTTTTCTGGCGCCCTTTCTGTTTTTGGCAAGCCTCCAATTATAAGCTGGATTATAAGCTGTATCCTTTTTAAATCTTACAGAAATGGCGTTTTGGGTTCCGGTTTCTCCATTGGTGATGTCCAGTTCTGAAAAGGTCCGGCCCGTGCTTCCGGCATGGCGAAGCCGCGCCGTGAATTTGGAGAGCAGGACGGAGAGCGCGTCCAGGACGCTGGATTTTCCCGCGCCGTTCACCCCGATGAACACATTCATGCGGCGGTGAAGCGTAAGCTCCATGTCATGGATTCCCCGGAAATTTTTAAGTGTGAGCGTTGTCACCCGCATCGCGCCCTCCTGTTGTCCGCCGCCCTCACCCCCCAAGCGCCCCCTCCACCGCCCGGCGCATCTCGTCCGCCGGGGCCGGAAGGCCGGTCCACCACTCGAACTGGGATGCCCCCTGATACACGAACATGGCAAGTCCGTCCACCACAGAGCAGCCCTTTTGCCGGGCGTCCTCCAAAAAACGGGTGCGCAGGGGGTTATAGACGATGTCCATGGCGGCCATGCCCGGACGGAAAATTTCAGGCGGCGCGGGCGACACTCCGGCGGAAGGGGCCATGCCCACGGTGGTGGTGTTGACCACAACGTCCGCGATAAGCTCCCTCGCCCTGGAAAGGGGCAGAAAGTCCGCGCCCGCCTCCCGGGCCAGCGCCCTGCCCTTTTCCCTGGTCCGGTTCACCACCACCACCCGCGCGCCCCGTCCCAGCGCTCCAAACACCACGGCCCGGGCCGCGCCCCCTGCCCCCAGAACCGCCACTGTCTTTCCGGCAAGGGGTCCCGCCTCTTCCAGGGCGCGGACCGCGCCCTCCGCGTCCGTGTTTTTTCCCAAAAGCCTGCCGTTTTCGTTTTTCACCGTGTTCACCGCCCCGATGGCCCGGGCGGCCTCGTCCACCTCGTCCAGGCAGGCCATCACCGCCACCTTGTGGGGCACGGTGACCGAGACACCGGCGATTCCCAGGGCGCGGACCGCCGCCATGGCGGCCCCGGCGTCTGTCACACGGAACGCGCAATAAACAGCGTTTACGCCGGTTTTCGCAAACGCGGCGTTGTGCATGGCCGGGCTTTTCGAGTGGCCTGCGGGATCGCCAATCACGCAGTACAGCCGTGTGGCCGCGTCCGGGGCGCAGCGCCCTCCGGAAAAGGTTAGGTCCATGTCTCCTCCGCCTTGGGATAGGAGCCCAGCCACTTGATGAACGAGCACAGGCGCCGCATCTCGTCAAAAACCTCGCCGATGGCGGCGTCCTCCATGTGGCCTTCGAGGTCCACGAAAAAGAGGTAGTGCCAGCTCGCGCTCTTGCTGGGCCGGGACTCGAGCTTCACCATGTTGACCCCGCGGTCCGCGATGGGCTTGAGCACTGCGAACAACGCGCCGGGATGGTGGGGAGTGGCGAATATGAGGGAGGTTTTGTCTTTGCCGCTTTTGGAAGGCCGGTCCCGCCCGATTACCAAAAACCGGGTGACGTTGTTGGAGGCGTCCTGAATCTGGGGCGCCAGCACATTGAGATTATAGACCTGCCCGGCCAAAGAGCTGGCAATGGCGGCGGAGTCCGGGTTCTTGGCCGCGCACCGCGCCGCCTCGGACGTGCTCGGGCACTCTTCCCGCTCGGCGTCCGGAAGGTTTTTTCCCAGCCATTCCCGGCACTGGGCCAGGGCCTGGGGATGGGAATACACCTTTTTAATAAAATGCATATCCTCCGCCAGGGAAAGCAGGGCGTGGGCAATGGGGTTGTAAATCTCCGCCACGATTCCCACGTCCGTGGTGAAAAAAAGGTCCAGGGTGTGGTTGACCGCCCCTTCCATCGAGTTTTCCACCGGCACCACTCCAAAGGGACAGCGGCCCTTTTCCACGTCCTCGAACACATCCTTGATGCTGGGCTGGGGGACGAAACCGGTGCCGCGCCCGAAGTGGTTCATGGCCGCAAGGTGGGTAAAGGTTGCCTCGGGGCCGAAATAGGCCACCTTGAGGGGCTGCTGGATGCGCCGGGAGGCGGCGATGATTTCCCGGTAGATGAATTTGAGCGCCTGGGGAGGCAAAGGCCCGGGATTCATGGATTGAAGGCGTTCGATAACCGCCTTTTCCCGGGCGAAGTCTGTGATGGGTTTTCCCTGGCGGCGCTTGATGGTTCCGATTTGCACGGCCACCTCGAGCCTGCGGTTGATGAGTTTGATAAGGTCATTGTCCAGCGCGTTGATTTCAAGGCGCAGGGCCTCGATATCCTCCTGGCCGGACTCGGCCTGGACAGTTTCACTGGCTGCCATGGACGCCCCCTATTTTTCGCTGATGCTCTCCTCGATTTTATGGCCAAAATGCCGCGCGCCCTCTTCCGTATAGACCAGCACCTTGTCCCCGGGGGCAAGGCCCACCACCGATGCCGGGCCGCCGTCCGGTTTCACCAGCCGGATGGTCTCGGCGTTTTGCACAATGACAGTTGCCTCGCGGGTTCCAATGCGCGCCCGCACCAGCAACAGGGGCCGCCGTTCGGTCTTGACCCGGCCCACGATGGCGGGCACGCTTTTTCCCTGCCAGTCGCTCACAAGCACCTCGTCTCCCGCGGCAAGCTCCGAGAGATATTTGGTCCGCCCTCCCGGAGTCTGGGTGTAGGCGTGGGGAGGACCGGCGTTTACCCGGAAGGGCCGGGGAGCCACATAGGGGTTTTCGATGCTTTCGGCATGCACCAAAAAAAGGGTCCGGCTTGCGTTGCCCACGAGCATGCCTTCGCCCTGTCCCATGTTGGTGCAGGTGTCCACGCATACCCGGTGGCCCATGCCCAGGGGACGGACCTCAACTATCTCCGCCGGGAGAAGGGGGAGGCTCATGCACTCCTCTTTCACGCACTGAAGGATTTTTTTAAGCTCCAGGGGCTCCCGGGTTTCCACCAGTACGCCCCACACACCGTGCTCGAGAATGCCGCAGGCGGTGCGGGCATCCTCGACGGAACCCACCCTTGCCACCACAGAGGCGCCTCTTGCCACGAGGTTTTCGAGGGGGATGATGGTCCAGTCCGTGGTTTCGACGATGACCCGTCCCCGGGATGCCGCCTTGACCACGGCCTCCTCGTCATTCATGCTTTCCACGGTGACGCTTGCCACGTCCTTGCCGGGCACAAGGTCGCCGTCCGGGGCAATGGTCGTGACGCGGCCAAGGGCTTTGACCTTTTCGGAAAACCCGGCGGGAACCATCAGCGCGTCGGCCCCGCCTTCCAGGGCCGTTGTCACCAGCTTTTTATCAAAGGGGTCCACCCGGACCCATACCTGCCGCATGCAAGCCTCCCTGTTGTTGGCCGGCGGAGCCGGTGGTTAGAAGTCAGGAGTCAGGAGTTAGGAGTTAGGAGTTAGAATAATAGGGAAAAGAGTTTTTTTGATAATTTTATGAAACCGGGCCTTTTTCCGTTTAGCAGCCGCAGTGCGGCAAGGTTTTTCCGCCAGCCTGGGGTTTCAACCCCAGGGTTGAG
>JAGVGH010000003.1 GCA_020057225.1 Desulfobacterales bacterium
ACGCCAAGGAAAGGGCGTAAGGCCTTATTCCTTCTCAGGCGGCATGTTTACTTCCTTCAAATCATCTCCCAGATACTCGCGCTCGTTGGGCCCGAGCCAGCCGTTGGCAAGGCAGATGATGGTCCAGAGGTGGACCACCGGGTAATGGCCGCCGTAGTGCTCGGAAAGGTCGTGAATCTGGGCGTGGCAGTTGTGGCACGGAGCGATGACATAATCCGCCCCCGCGGTCTTGATCTGGTTGTCCTTGAGCTTGCCGTAAGCCCGGCGCTGGTCCGGCAGGCCCGCCTGGAGGAATCCGCCGCCGCCGCCGCAACAGTAGTTGTTGCTCTTGTTGGGCGTCATATCCACAAAATTTTCCTCGCCCACAAAGCTCTTGACCACAAGGCGCAAATCATCGGCAACAGGATCTCCAAAGCTCTTTCTCACAAGCTGACAGGGGTCCTGCACCGTGAACTTGATTTTGAGATCCTTGTTCCAGTCCGAATTGACAGGGAGCTTCCCTTCCCGTATCCACTCGGCATAGCACTGGATGATGGACTTGATTTTGAAGTTGTAAGGAACTTTGAACTTTTGCAGTCCGGCCCGGACCGCGAACAGTTCGTGCCCTCACTCCGTGTTGAGCCAGTATTCGCAGCCAAGGTCGTCCACGGCCTTGGCCTTCACCTCCGTAATATGCTTCCAGGCCTCGTCGTCGGCGATGAACATACAGTAATTCTCGCCCGCCCAGCCCTTGGTTCCATACGTCCAGTCCGCGCCTACCTTGTGGAGTATCTTCCACAAGGGCACCATCTCGTCCGGCTCGGTCACCGGCTCCCGGGAATTCTGGTTGAGGAAGTACATGGCGCCCTGTTTGTTAATAGGGGCCTCGAGATCCTCCCAGCCCGGCTGGGTCTCCCGCACTTCCGCCACCACGTCTTCCACCACGAACTGGAAGTCCTCCTCCGTGGTGCCCATGGCCGAGCAGGTGTCATTCCGGAGCGCCATGTCGCAGGAGCCGAGGATGCCTTTGGGGCGTTTTTCCCGGGGCCAGGACTGGCGCGCGTAGAACACGAGCTGGGGAATGTTGATTTTCATGGGGCACACGTAGATGCAGCGCTGGCACATGCTGCAGCACCATACCCAGTTGGTCGAGCAGATTTCCTCGTCCATGCCGAGCGCCGCCATGCGGAGGAACTTCCTCGGGTCCATCCCCTCCAGCCCTGTGGCGGGACAGCCCGAAGAGCACGCGCCGCACGTGAGGCAAAGGTTGAGATTTCCGCCGTCCGGCAGAATCTCCGCAACCTTTTCCTTCAAGGTGCTCTTTTTGCGTTTACCTAGTTTGATGACCTCTTCCGCCATTTCGTGAAAACCTCCCGGCGCGCCCGCCGTCCGCCGCCCCCCGCGGCCGCGTCCGCGCCAACCGTGGTTGTGTTGGGGCATCCGCCCCGTTTCAGGCATTTACAGCTCGAAGAAGAATCTTCGAATGAATTTAATGTGTTAGAGGTAATTGCAAAATCTCTCGAAGCGGCAAATCTGAGATAGGCCGGGTGGTTCCGCCCAAAGGGCAGGTTCACCCAACAGATATGAATCATTTAGAAATGTTGGGTGAACCCGGGCCTCGCGGCCCGGAACCACCCAACCTGCGCCAAATTTTGCAATTGCCTCGTTAAACAATCCATACCGCCCCAGGGACGTGAGCGGGGGGATAAACAGGCCCCCTTTCCCGAAAAGGCATCCCGCGTGGTATTACTAAAGCCCGCAAACACTTGTCAACCATTTCATTTGACACGCCCCCCGGCATTTGCCTATGGTGGACGCGGCCCTGTGCCGGACGCGGAAAAACGTTCCGTCCTTGGTTGCGGGGGAACCCCGCATTCTGCCCACAGTAAAGGAAGCGGCCCGGAAAATCAACGGGATTTGGACAGGCCGCCCGTTAACACAAAACAGCGTGGAATTCAGTCAACATGGATAAAATCGTCATCGAAGGCGGCCATTCCCTTTCCGGAGAGGTCGCCATCAGCGGCGCCAAAAACGCCGCCCTTCCCTGCATGGCCGCCTGCCTTTTAGCAGACGGGAAAACCGTGCTCAAAAACGTGCCGAAACTCCAGGACATCAAAACCATCGGCCTGTTGCTGGAGAACCTGGGCGCCAAGGTGTCCGCCGACGGCCGGACAACATCCGTGGACGCCTCCCATATCACCCCGGACAAGGAGGCCCCTTATGACCTTGTGCGCCGCATGCGCGCCTCGGTCCTGGTGCTGGGTCCTTTGGCCGCCCGCTTTGGCCGCGCCCGGGTCTCCCTTCCTGGCGGCTGCGCCATTGGCGCCCGTCCCATCAACCTGCACCTGTGGGGCCTCGAGATGCTGGGCGCCGAGGTCAGCCTGGACCACGGCTACGTGGACGTAAAGGCCAAACGCCTCAAAGGCACGGACATCTACCTGGACGTGGTGACCGTGACCGGCACGGAAAACCTGCTCATGGCCGCTGTCCTGGCCGAGGGCCAGACCATTTTGCGCAACGCCGCCCGGGAGCCGGAGGTGACAGCCCTGGCCGACATGCTCATCTCCATGGGAGCGGACATCCAGGGCGCGGGAACCGCCACCATCACCGTCAACGGAGTGCGCGAACTGACACCCTGCGTGTGCCGGGTCATCCCCGACCGCATCGAGGCCGGCACCTTTCTCGCCGCCGCGGCCCTGTGCAAAGGCAAGGTCACCCTCACGGACGCCGACCCGGCGCACCTTTCCGCGGTCATCCACAAACTCCGGCTCGCGGGCGCGCAAATCAGCGTGAACGGCGGGGCCATCCAGATAACAGGCCCGGACACCATCCGGAGCGTGGATGTCAAAACCCAGCCCTTTCCAGGTTTCGCCACCGACATGCAGGCCCAGTTCATGGCCCTCATGTGCCTGGGCAACGGCCTTTCAGTCATCAACGAAACCATCTTCGAAAACCGGTTCATCCACGTGAGCGAGCTTGTCCGCATGGGCGCCGACATCACGGTTTCCGGCAACTCCGCGGTGGTTCGCGGCAGGCCGGAGCTTCTGGGCGCGCCGGTGATGGCGACAGACCTCCGGGCCAGCGCGTCCCTGATTTTGGCGGGGCTGGCGGCAAAGGGAACCACGGAGGTCCACCGGGTGTACCACCTGGACCGGGGCTATGAATCCATCGAGACCAAGCTCTCGGGACTCGGAGCGCGCATCTGGAGGGCAAAGGGGGAGTAAGAGCTTATCCATAAATAATTTTATTGCAAGGGATTCCCCTGTTCGGGCGCACGGCGTGCGCCCCTACGGCAATGGAACCCGAGCCATCGGAGCGCCCGGTGGTAAGCGATAACGGCCGTCACATACCCGTAGGGGCGCACGGCGTGCGCCCGCGATGAAAAAGTGCCCCTAAAATCCTCCTCAGCAGTATTTAGGGA
>JAGVGH010000095.1 GCA_020057225.1 Desulfobacterales bacterium
GCCGTTATCGCTTGCCACCGGGCGCTCCGATGGCTCGGGTTCCATTGCCGTAGGGGCGCACGGCGTGCGCCCGAACAGGTGAATCCCTTGCAATAAGATTATTTAGGGATAAGCTCTTAGTCCGGTCAGGCGCGTCCTGTTTTCTCCCTTCGCCGAGCCCGCCGCCTTGCTCTGGACTTTCCCCTTCGCCTGTGTCACAACAAATCCCGCCGGGGCACACGAGGCGCCCGGAAACGCCCGGAAACGCTTTGGCGGAACACTCCCCGGAAAACAGGAAAGGAACACCCATGGTCCGCGTAACATGCCTTGGCGCCGCGGGAGGCGTCACCGGATCCAACTATCTTGTCGAGGCGCCCGGCGGTGTCCGGCTTTTGGTGGATTGCGGCCTCTTCCAGGGCGGCAAGGACATGGAGCGCAGGAACCTGGAACCCTGGGGATTCGACCCTAAAACCATCGAAACCCTGTTTCTCACCCACGCCCACATTGACCACAGCGGACGCATCCCCAAACTGGTACGGGACGGATTCAAAGGCCAAATCCTCGCCTCCCCCCCCACTGCGGAACTGTGCGGCATCCTCCTTGAGGACTCCGCCCACATCCAGGAAATGGACGCTGAATGGAGGAGCCGGAAAAACCGCAGAAAAGGCTACCGGGACATCCAGCCTCTCTATACCATGGACGACGCCCGGGAGGCGGTAAAGCTCCTCACCCCTGTGGAGGCCGACCGCATCATCAACGTGGGACCGGGAGTCCGGGCGCGGCTGCGCAACGCGGGCCACATTCTCGGCTCCTCCATTTTAGAGCTGTGGGTCGAGGACGCCGGGGAGTCCATCAAGATCGTGTTTTCCGGAGACCTGGGCAAGAAGAACCAGCTTATCGTCAAGGATCCCCACGAAATCTTCAACGCCGATTACCTCTTTATCGAATCCACCTACGGCAACCGGCTGCACAAGGGATTTGAGGAAAGCAAGCGCGAGCTTCTCGAAGCCATAAGGTACAGCCACGCCAACGGGGAAAAGGTCATCATCCCGGCCTTTGCCGTGGAGCGCACCCAGGAGCTTCTATACATTCTCTCGGAGTTTCACCGCGCGGGCGAGCTTCCCGACATCCCTGTGTACATAGACAGCCCGCTGGCCATCAAGGCCACGGAGATATTCCGGAAGAACGCCAAATACTTTGACGAGGACGCCCAGGATCTTTTAAGGGAGGGACACGACCCCCTGGCCCTGCCCAAACTCCGCTACACCCCCGCCACCGCGGAGTCTGTGGCCATCAACGAAAAAAACGGCCCGGCCATCGTGCTTGCCGGAAACGGCATGTGTACCGCGGGCCGCGTCAAGCACCACCTCAAGCACAACCTCTGGCGTCCGGGAGCAAGCCTCGTGTTTGTCGGCTTCCAGGCCCAGGGAACCACAGGACGGCAGATTGTGGAGGGAGCCAAAGAGGTCAAGCTCTTTGGCGAAATGGTGGCGGTCAAGGCCAAGGTCTTCACCATCGGCGGGTTCTCCGCCCACGCGGACCAGGCCGAGCTGCTCGAGTGGGTCGGCCATTTTGTGGAAAGCGCGCCCCGGGTGTTCACCGTCCACGGCGAGCCGGTGGCCGCCGAGGCCCTTGCAGGAAAAATCCGCGAAACCTGCGGCCTATCGGTCTATGTCCCCAGATACCGCGAAACCCTTTTGCTCAAGCCCAGAGAGATCGAGGTCGAGCCTCCCAAGCCCGCGGCCGCGGCGCCCAATTACGGGATTTTGGCGCAGAACGCCCTTGTGGATTTGGAGCGGGATCTGAAAGAGCTTAAAAAACGCGCCCAGGAGGCGGGTTCCCAGGGCCGGGTGGACGAGGAGGACATGGAGCGGCTGCGGATAATCCGGGAGGAATTGCAGAACATGCTCCGGTAACCCCAGGGCGGACCCAGCCCTTTGGCTGTGACAGGACCAGGCCATGCACGGACGCGCGCGGGAAAACCCGGGTTTTGAGGTGGAGGAGACCAAGGACGGCATAGTCCTCAGCCTCACAGGCGCCCTGGACACCCACTCGTATCCAGGGCTTAAAAAGGACCTGGAGCGCCTGGTGGCCAGGCGCTGCCCCGCGCGGCTGGAAATCCGGCTGGAAAAGGTGTCCCGGATGGACGACCACGGGGTTCTTTTGTTGCTTGGCCTGCATCAGAAGATGCGGAGAAGGGGCGGTGAATGCCATGTGGAAGGCGCCGCCGGGCCGGTGGCCGAGGCGCTCCGGATGCTGCGTTTTGAGGAAATCTGCGCGGCAGGCCCCTTGAAAAAAAGGCGTCTTCCCAACCCTGTCGTGGCCCTGGGCGAAGAGGCCATCCGGCACGCGCTGGCCATGCGGGAGATGTTTGTATTCACCGGCGCCGTGCTTTTAGGGCTTCTCAAGGTGTGCGTCTCCCCCTTTTCCCTGCGCTGGGAGGACACCGTCTATTCCATGCGCCGCGTGGGCGTGGACGCGCTTCCCATCGTGGCCCTCATCAGCTTCCTCCTGGGCTTCATCATCGCCTTCATGTCCAGCGCCCAGCTCCGCCAGTTCGGCGCCAACTCCTACGTGGCCTATCTCGTGGCTCTCGCCATTGTCCGGGAACTGGGCCCGATTATGACCGCTATTGTCGTGGCGGGCCGCTCCGGAAGCGCGTTCGCTTCTGAAATAGGCACCATGAAAATCAACGAGGAGCTGAACGCCCTCACCACCATGGGCTTTGACCCGGTGTATTTCCTGGTGGTGCCCAAAACCGTGGCCTCCCTGGCAGTGGTGCCGCTCCTTACGCTCTTCGCCTGCCTCTTTGGAATAGTCGGCGGGCTTGTGGTGGGCGTGTTTATTTTGGATTTGACTTACAGCCAGTACGTAAAGCAGACCCTCGAGGTGCTGACGCTTCCGGACCTTGCCTGGAGCTGCGGCAAAAGCGTGGTCTTCGCGTTCATCGTTGCCTGGACAGGCTGCCTGCGGGGATTCGAGGTCAAGGGCGGGGCGCTCGCGGTGGGCGGGGCCACCACAAGCGCGGTGGTGACCAGCATTTTTCTCATCATCGTCATTGACTCCCTTTTCGCCGTTGTGCAGTTGTACTACGGGGCGTTCGCGCTGACGTAGCAGTCCTGTGACCGGAGGCGGCATGGAGGACAGGAAACCTGTAATCCGCATTCAGGGGCTGGTGGCGCGCTACGGTGACGCGACCATCCTTGACAACGTGAATCTTGACCTCCACGCGGGCCAAATCACCGTTGTCGTGGGCGGAAGCGGGTGCGGAAAGAGCACGCTCCTTAAGCATATCATCGGCCTGTACAAGCCCTGGGCCGGAACTATCGAGATGGACGGCAAAAACGTGGCGGCCCTGGACGATGCGGGCTACAGGGAACTCATGCGCAACGTGGGCATCCTGTATCAAAGCGGCGCGCTTTTAGGGAGTCTTACGGTGGGGGAAAATATCGCGCTGCCCATTCTGGAGTACACAGACCTCGACCGCGATTCCGTGGCCGCCCTGGTCCGGGTCAAGCTGGGGATGGTGCATCTTTCCGGTTATGAAAACCATCTGCCCTCGGAGCTTTCCGGCGGCATGCTGAAACGGGCGGGGCTTGCCCGGGCCATGGCGCTGAATCCTAAAATCCTGTTTTTCGACGAGCCTTCCGCGGGCCTGGACCCCATCACCGCCGCGGACCTGGACCAGCTCATCCTGCGGCTTTCGCGTCTGTACGGAACCACCATGGTGGTGGTGACTCACGAATTGCGAAGCATTTTTACCATCGCCGACCGGTGCGTTATGCTGGACAAAAGCACCCGGGGCGTTATCGCTGACGGGGACCCGCGCGTTCTCAAGGAAACCGCCACGCACCCCGCCGTGCGGCGGTTTTTCAACCCGGAGCTTATCGAGGCGGACCAGGAAGCGGACTAATGGCGACTGTGCGGACCAAATTCACAGTAGGGCTTTTTCTCATCGCCGGAACGCTCCTGGCCGTGGCCGCGGTCATCTGGATAGGAATGTCCGGGTATCTTGAGAAAGGGCGCCTCTACATTCTGTATTTTGACGAGTCGGTGCAAGGACTTAACGCGGACTCCACTGTCAAGTACCGGGGTGTCGCCATTGGCCGCGTCGAGAGCATCGGCGTGGCCCCGGACGGAACCCTCATCGAGGTGACAGCGAAAATCGAGAAGCCCCTTGACAATGTCAAGGAGCTGGCGGGCAAGCTCAAGGTCGTGGGAATCACCGGCATCATGTTCATCGAGCTCGACAAGCGCTCGCCCAACGCGCCGGCCCAGGAACTGGTTTTGCCCTTTGAGCCGCCCCATCCTGTCATCGCCACGGAACCCTCGGACATCAAGCAGATTTTTGACGAGGTGAACAACTTCATCGCCCGGCTGCGCGCCGTGGACTGGGAGGGACTCATCGCCAGCGTGCGGAGCGCGGTGGACTCCTTCCGCGCGGCGGCGGACAACACAGACACCAAGGCCATTTCCGCGCGCCTTGTCGCCTCCCTGGATTCGGCCAACCGGATCATGGCCCAGATCGAAAAATCCGTGCCCCAGGCGGACAAGGCCGTGGGCGAGGGCCGGGAGGCCATGCAGGGGATCAACGAGGTTGTGGAGCGGCTGAACGGGATTTTGAAGGACAATGAGCGGGCGCTCAACTCGACCCTTGAGAATCTTGCCAAGGTCATGGAGGAGGCGGGCAGAATGGCGGAAAAAGGCGGGGGCATGGTGGCCCAGACAGACGCGCGTCTGGCCCAGCTTCAGCATGAGCTGCTTTTGTCCACGCGCAACCTTGAGGCGGCGACGGAGAGCTTGAACCAGCTTCTGGAGGATGTGAGCCAAGACCCCGGCCTGTTGATTACCCGGGAGCCTCCGCCTGTGAGGTCCAGGGAGGCCGCGCCAAAAGGAAAATAGATTCTATGTCCGGATTATCCGCGTTTTTTGCGCTGATAATGTCTGAGCCATGGTCCTGGGGTTGAAACCCCAGGCTAGATCAAAAGCCTTGCCGCACCGCGGCTGCTATGAGGAATGAGGCCCGTTTTTTTAGATGCCGGGCGCTTTCCCTGGTATTCTAACTCCTGTCTCCTGTCTCCTGAATTCTCCGGCTTTGCCGGATTATGATAGACGGGGAAGCCTGCGGACGTGGAAAAAACAGCAAGGAGGGCGGCGTGCGAGGGCACTGGAAAAAACCCATTGTTTGGGCGGTTGCGGCCTTGTCTGTTGCCGCGTTTTCGGGATGCCTCTTGTCGCGCACTCCGGCCCGCGAGATCCGGTACTTTACCCTGGAGTACGAGGCTCCCGGACCTTCCGCCGCCGCGCCGCTCCCCGCTGTGGTGCGCGTGTCGCTGTTTGGCGCGGCCCCGGAGTACGACACCCGGAACATGGTCTATCAGGACGGGGCCTTTGCGCGGAACCAGGACACCTACAACCGCTGGCGCGCGCGTCCCGGAGACATGGCTGTCTTTTTTCTGGCCCGGGACATTTCCCGGTCCGGATTGTTTCGCGCCGTGACAACCCTGGACGGCGCGGTCACGCCCACCCATGTGCTGGAGGGCATGGTCACGGAGTTTTTCGAGCGGGAGAGCGCGGGAAAGAGCGAGGCGGTGGTGGGGCTTGCTGTCACCCTTGTGGAGGCGGGACAGGCGGACCTTGCCAAACAGGTGGCGCTCTCGAAGGAATACCACGCCGTGGTTCCAATGGATGACCGGAGCGCCTCCGGAGCGGCCGCGGCCATGAGCAAAGCCTTTGCCCAGGTGAGCGGAGAACTGCGGCGGGATATGAGGCAGGCCCTTGCCGGGTGGCGGGGTGAAAAATAGGAGGTTTCGACATGGCGCGCGCGCGGTTTGTTTTCGCGGTTTTCGTCTTTTTCTTCGTTTTTTCCCTGGGCTGCGGGCAGACCCATCAGGTCAAGCCTGTTTCCATCCAGGCGCCCAGAACCAATCCCAATATGATCACTGTCGCGGGCGCCGAAGTGGCGGCCCAGGCATTTGTGAATGCTTCCGAGGCGCAAAAGGCTTTTGGCTACGACATCCGGGGCGCCGGAATCCTGCCGGTAAAGGCTGTTTTCGACAACAAAGGCCCGCACACCCTCCGGGTCATCGGCGAGCAGACATTTCTGGAAGACAACCAGGGGAGCCTGTGGCCGGTGCTGTCCAACCAGATGGCCTATGACAGGGCCTCCCGGTTTGCGGAAACCAAGGAGATTTTCGCCAAGGGCGCCCACGGGGGCTTTTTGGGCGCCACGGCGGGCGCCATTGTGGGCCTTGCGGTGGGTGTCATCTCCGGGGACGACGTGGGCAACGCCATGGGCAAGGGCGCGGTCATCGGCGGCGCGGCGGGGACTGTTTTAGGGGGAACCAAACAGTACGGCGAGGGGGGCGCCCGGTATCCCATCGAGCGGGACATTGACGAGAAGACCCTGAGCAACAAAGAGATTTCCCCCAGGGGCTTAAGCTACGGCATCATCTTCTTCCCCGGCGAGGCCATGTCCGCAAGGCGCCTGCGCCTCCAGCTCAAGGAGGAGGACACGGGCAGAATCCACACGGTGTATTTGAGGTTTTAGGGGGGGGCGCCGGAACACCCTTTGGGGAGGAAGGGCCATGTACATACGAAGGGTCGTGCCCGAAAACATCCGGGGGTTCAAGAAGCTCGATTTCCGATTCGGGCGTCTGGAGGGATATCCCGGCGGGACCGTCATCACAGGAGACAATGCCTCGGGAAAAACCGCGTTTCTTAAGTGCTTATCCCTAAATACTGCTGAGGAGGATTTTAGGGGCACTTTTTCATCGCGGGCGCACGCCGTGCGCCCCTACGGTTATGTGACGGCCGTTA
>JAGVGH010000045.1 GCA_020057225.1 Desulfobacterales bacterium
CCAATCCGTAACACCTGCTGAAAGCTCCCGCTCAATCTCCCTCTCCCTGTGGGAGAGGGCCGGGGTGAGGGCATTGCTTGTCGGATTGCACCTTGGTATAAAGCCTTCTTTCCGGCTCCGCCGGTTTAGGGGAAAGCCCATGGCAAAAAAACGCGGGACAACACGAAAAACAGACAAGACGCGCGCGAAAGAGGGCGGCCTGTGGAAGGGGCTTGCGGAGGCGTTCTCGGCGCTGGCCAAAGAGCGCTGGCGCGTGGCGCGCGCCTTGAAGGATGGCGAGGAGCTAGTGGGCGACGGGGAACGGCTTCTTGCCCTGCGCGGCAAGGACGCCGCGGAGATGCTGTCCCGGGCGGAACAGACCCTTGCCCCTCTTGCGGCCAAAGCCGAGGTTTTGGCCGGGGAATCCTCCCGCCTGGCCGGGGAAGGCGCGCGTCTTCTTTCCTCCGCAAACGCCCTCATGCCCGCCGCGGACGCGCTTCTTTCCGCAGCCGTTCTGACCATGGGATTCCGCGGGGCAACGTCCATTGTCCAGGAGGCATCCGGCGCCATGCGCGGCGCCCGGGAGCTTTTTCCCAAACTCCACACCCTCTTGGACGCCGCCGGGCGCCAGGTTGAAAAGGCGGAGAACTTCACCCCGGAGCAAATGGAGCCTATGCTTGAGAAAGTCGCGGGCATGACAAAAACCGCCGGACTGCTCACCATGTTTCGGAAAATGCCCCTGTAGTTTATCCTGGTTTCGGCAAGGAAGCTGTCTCATGCCAAGATGCGTTCAAAGACGCGTTCCGATCCGTACCACCTGCTGAAAGCCCCCGCTCAATCTTCCTCTCCCTGTGGGAGGCCGGGGTAAGGGCGAACATTTTTACATGAGGGAGATAATTGCAAAACTCTTAGAAACGACAAATTTGATGTAGATTGGGTGGTTCCGCCCGAAGGGCAGGGGGGTTATCCTTATCAGGAATCAGCCTTAAAAGAACTCTTGGGGGGGCGGGGGATAGCCTGGGGGAAAACGAAAAACGGGTTAACCCGCAAGGGCCAACCCGTTGATTTGACTGGTAGCGGGGAGAGGATTCGAACCTCTGACCTCCGGGTTATGAGCCCGACGAGCTACCTGACTGCTCTACCCCGCAACAACAAAAGACAGAATAAACCCAAAAGGGGTTTTCGTCAAGTGTTTTTTTACCGCTTCACCTTTCCTTGTTGTTAAAAGCGAGAAACCATGACCGGGCTGACGGCGAGGGGCATCCCGGTTTTTCCCGTAGCGCGTCACGATGAGGGCGACGCGGAGCGGCCCCTTGCGTCATGCCGGTTTTCCGTGCGAACCCTTCGAGCTTTTTACGCAAGGTCATGTGCGCCCCTTTTCATTATCATCTCAGCGAGCGGAAAAAGCAGGTTCTCGGCAAGATAGCGCGACACCGGAACCGCCACGGCGTCTCCCAATGCCTTGTAGCATTCGTTGTAGGTTCCTGGCAGTTTATAGCCCGCCGGGGCGCCCATCAGAGCCGCCGCTTCTTTGACCGTCAAAAGGCGCGTTTTGAAGCCTCTGTCCTCTTTGATAACAAGGAATTGCCGGCTGCTTCCCCCTTCAGGCGTTCTTAGACACCCGGCAACGCCGTCGAAGCGCAATTCCAGCACCTGGGTTCCCTGCCGGATGCGTTTATAACCCGGAAAAACCTTTCTGCCGTCTTTAGAGGCGGCTGCCATTCTTTCCCAGTGCCTCTCAGGAATCAGGCCCAAAAGACGTTTCCGCTTTTCCAGGGTGTCGCAAGGGGCGGCATGGTCTATCAAGTCATCCAGGCTTTTTTCCCTTGCGTGCGGTTTCGGCAAATTCCACCACACGCGCTTTTCAAGACCTTCCGCCGCCCGGACTACCGGGGCCGGGTGACACCACCCTGGATGGTTTGCCTCAAACCGGGAGGTCGGTACGTCAGAGTCCACGGCAATAACAAAAACACGCTTGCGGGACTGCGGCACCCACCAGGAGGCGTCCATCATCACCGCTCCGACCTTGTAGCCCTGTTCCACCAGGGCATTGTGCAGCCTCCGGTAATGTCCGCCCTTTGCCGCCGAAACCAGGCCAACCACATTTTCCGCAACCGCCAGCGGCGGCTTTTGCGGAAGCTCATTCATCACCCGAAGCCATTCCCAGACCAATCCGCTTCGGGCGCTGGAGATGCCCCCCATGTTTCCGGCCAGCGAAAGATCCTGGCACGGAAAACTAGCCCAGGACAAAAGAGACGCGGGAAGATTGGCACCCTGAACCTTTTGTATCGCGCCAAGGTGAAAAATCCTCCAGTCATGGTTGGCGCAAAAGAATTTCGCCTTTTTTCCGCAAATGTCGTTCGCCCACACTGTTTGAAAAAAATTTTTCAATCCCTCGGCGACCAGTCCGCTTCCAGCGAAAAAATCGAGGCACCCGGGCTTTGAATACTGCCGCATCTGACAGGCCCTCCAGTCCGACGCGTCCTCCCCCCTGTTGCCGCCCACGACCGCCGGGTCAAAAACCATTGCGCGCTCCTGTTTCCGGCGGATATCCTTACTGCGCCGCCACGTCCTCGGGAATAAGGCGGATCCGTTCGAGGTAATTGCATAATTGGCGTAGGTTGGGTGGTTCCGGGCCGCAAGGCCCGGGTGTACCCAACATTTTTAAAATGATTTCGATGTGTTGAGTGAACCTGCCCTTCGGGCGGAACCACCCGGCCACCATGAAATTTGCCGTTTCGAGCTGTTTTGCAATTACCTCGTTCCTTTATCTTTTCCCTCTGGGCCAGCGCGCGGCGGCAGCAGGCCACGGTGACAGCCATTTCCTCCCGGACCAGTTCCGTGTACTGCTCCCGGTTGATGCGTCCCATGAACTGGACGGGCCTGCCTTCGGCGTCCACCAGGAAATCCACCTTGACCGGCACCTGGGTTTTCGCGTTTTTTTGCTCGGCAAGACGCATCTTGACGTTTTCGGCCACATGCAGAAGCCGCGCGCGCCTGCCCCGGTCCTCCTCGTTGGTCTCGTCATACGGAATAACCCGGCCCTTGGCCGCGAGGTCTTCGAGAAGCCAGCGCACGAACGCGCGGTCCAGGTTGTAGCCTCCCAGGAGATGGCCGCCGTCAAAAGCGCGCATGGTGATAAGGCCCTCGCGCTTTTCCAGCACAGTGACATCAAAGGTGCCGCCGCCCAGGTCGTAGGTCATGACCGTGAGGGGATCGCGCTCGTCGTTCAACGTATAGCTCAGGGCGGCGGCCGCAGGCTCCATCATCATCTGGCCCGGATGGGACATGTCATAGCCCGCATCCACCGCGGCTTCCCGGGTCTCCTGGACCTGGCCCGGGTCAAAGTACGCGGGATGGGTGACCACGGCGCGCTCGACAGGGCAGCCCAGGGCTTTTTCAGCGCACTCTTTGAAATACTTGAGAAAATACGTGGCGATTTACCGGGCCGTGTAGGTTTCGCCCCGGATGCGCAACGGCTCCGTGGTTCCAATGGAGCGTTTGGAAAACATGATGGGGGTTTCCCCCTCTTCGGCCTTTGCCTTTGCCTCGTCCCCCAGAAGAATGTTTTCGGGATTGTCAGGATCCGCCCAGAACACGGAAGGAAAGGTGTAGTTGCCCTCGGGCGTTGGAATGACGGTCACGCCGCACTCCTCAAGGTACATGCCTTCGGGGTATCCTTCGGCAAGGGGGACGTTCCCCTTGACGGCCACCACGCTGTAGGTTGTTCCGAGATCAATGCCGATGTTCATCAGGGGGGACTCCTCCGTTCAGGGCCGCCTGGCCGGGGCGGCGCGTTATAAGGGGGAACCTTTGAGCGCCCCTTGGGAGCGGGCGTCCGGACAAGGCGGGCGGCGCGCCCGCGGGCACGGGCCTCGGGCGTGACGGCAAACCCGTTGGAATGTTGGAGGGATTTGCCGTGTTTTTTCGCGTGGATAATGACATCGGTAAAACGAAAAGGCAATACAAACAACGCGGGGTTTACCGGCCCGGATTTTTAAGGGCCGGATGCTGGGATATCCGGCCCCGTCCTCGCAACGGCCCGGGCAGTCCTGGAATGGCGGTCAGCGTCTGGGATGGCATCCGGCGCACGTCACAGGCCCGGCCTTTCTTTCCACGTGGCAGCCCCGGCAGCGTTGGTGATAGGCCCGGACAACATCCATGGGCCAGCCCTTCCCGCCATGATGGCATTCCGAGCACTCCCTGTCCTCGCTGGTTTCCCCCTCCACCGGACGCCCGTTCTCGACCACATGGTGGCACACCGCGCAGTCCCCGATCCCGGCTTTGGCATTGTGCGCGTCATGGGGAAACACGGCCGCCGGCCGCATTGTCTCCGTGAAAACGCTGTCCCGCACGTTTTCCACGTCCTCCTGGGACCAGGCCGAGGCGGAAAAAATCAGGGCCGTCAGCGCCGCCCCGGCGAGAAGGCGCATCAAAAATGTCTGGCCGCGCATTGTTTTGCCTCACTTTTCCATGCACTGGTAGATGATGTCGCCCAGGAATTTCAAATCCATGGGAATTTTGTAATGGTGCAAGATATCCTCAAGACCGCCATGGCAGTTATGGCAAGGAGCGATACATGTCACCCCTCCTTTTTTATGAACCTCCATGAGTTGGTCTCCCTTGACCCTGGCTCCCAAAACCCGCTTCATCTTGAACGGCGGCCCGCAGTTGATGACCCCTCCCCCGGCGGCGCAACAGTAGTTGTGCTCCCGGTTGGGTTCCATCTCGATCACCGTCTCGCACAGCATGCCCACGGCCTCGCGCAGCTTCTCATGCAGGCCGCGGCCCCGGACAATGTTGCAGGGGTCGTGGATGGTCACCGGTTTTTCATACTTTTGGGCGACTTTGATCTTCCCCTGGGTAAGAATTTCATGGAAAAAGTCAATGGCGTGGATGACAGGGACCGGCGGATACCTCCAGCCCAGGGCGCGGTTGCCCATGTCATAGACCGAGCGGAACGCGTGGCCGCATTCCCCCATGACGATGCGCTTTGCCCTGAGGCGCAGGGCTGTTTCGAAATGAAGTTTTTTCAGCCGGGACATCATTTCCATGTCGCCGGTGTACATGCACATGTCGGAATTGTCCCAGCCAGGCGTCGCGGGCATGGTCCAGTTCACGCCCGCCTTGTGAAAGATGACAGCGGCCTGGTAGATGAGCTGGGCGCGGAACTTGGGCTCCGGCCCTATCACCGAGTAAAAGACATCCGCCCCCTCCTTTTCCAGGGGGATGCGCAAATCCGGCACTTCCTCCCGCGCCTCGTTCTCCTGCCACTGAAGGCTGTCAATCCACTCGTCCTCCTTGACCCACATCTGGTTCATGGTGGCCGAATGGCTGTGGGCCGTGTCCTGGATATACTGGGGGACCATTCCCAGCTTGTGGCAAAGACGCCGCACAAACAGCATCATGGTGGCGGTGTCAATGCCCAGGGGACAGTACATGGCGCAACGGCGGCACAGGTTGCATTCGGTAAACGCGATTTCGCAGGCCTTTTTCATAAACTCCACGTCCACCCTGCCGTTTTTGGCCATGATGACCGAGAGCGTCTCCTTGACTTTGCCTGCGGGTGAATACGTGGGGTCTCCGCCCATGGAGTTGTAATAATGACACGCGTTGCTGCACAGCCCGCAGCGCACGCAAATATCCAAATAGGTTCTCAAACGCGCCCCGGCCTCCTCATGCAGCATGCGCAGAGCCGTTTTCCGGATGATCTCCGGGGTAAGCCGCGCCGCCCCCGTCTCGATTCCCACATCCTTGATGTGTCCGCGCGGGGCGCCGATTTCGTCTGTCACAGCCGCACCTCCTTACTTTTCAGCCCTTGTTTCCTCTTACCAGTCCCTCGCGTGCCGCACCGCTCCGAACTCGGAGCCGATGTAGCCCCGGGTGAACAGGAAAAACAGCATGTGGCCGAGTTTGGTGAAGGGGATAAGGGCTAAAAGGAGTTCTCCGGAAAAAACATGAAGCAAAAGCGCCGTCTCATGGCCGGGCCACTGGCGGTGCGCCCACATTCCCGTAAGGTAGGGCGCGGCCACAAGGGCCAGCATGACGTAGTCGCTGGCGGTGGAAAGATACCGCACGTCACGCAAAAAAAGGCGTCTTCCCAGAAAAAAAAGACAGCATGCCAAAACAAGCCCGGCGCAGACATCGCCCGCAAGGTCCGGAATGAACCACCAGGAAAATCCCCATGCCTCGTAAAAGAGGCCGACATGGGCGAACAGCACAAGCGGCGTCCAGATGAGGCAGATGTGAAAGGTAAAGGTAACGAAGGTAAAGAGGGGATGCAGCCTCCAGTTGCGGGCCGCATAAGGGATAACCCAGTGGAAAATGGAGCGGAGCGCGTAGTGCAGGCTGAAATAGGAATAGACCATTTTATCCATTTTGCGGGCCATCACCGCCCGCGAGACCAGGCTGTAAACGCTTCCTCCCAAAAAGAGCAAAACCGAAACCCATACCATGGAACCTGTAAGAAAGGCGTACAAGGAGTGCATACGGTTCTCCCTTGCGGCGCGGACCGGTCCGGTCAGCGCGGGCCGTCGAGTTGTAGGACCTTGCGGACATAGAGGGCCTTGCCCCCGGAGTCGTGGATGGCGCGCACAAGCACGCGGTCCGAGCCCGGCCCGAACACGGGAGGAAAAGCCTTGAGGAATCCGGACGCGAGGACGGCGCCGTCCACGGCGATGGCGGTTTTGCCGCCGCTCTCCACCACCGCCGCCACCCTGCGCCCGTCCGGGCTTATCACGGGCGGCCAGACCATATCGTAGGCGCCCGTCCAGGGGCGGTCATTGACAACAATGGTCCGGCGTCCCTGGTCCGAGGCGATGCAGGCCACCAAAGAGCCGTCAGAGGAAAGGGCCAGCTCGTCCACAAAATCGCCATAGGTGTTCTCCCACGGCACGCCGTCCACCGCCACGCTCCAACGTCCGTAGCGCAGGGCTATCACAGCCGCGGCCCGGGAGCCGTCGCCGCTGTATTTATGCCGCCAAAGCTGGGTAAAAAGCCGGTCCCACAACGGTTCACCCCCTGCGGCCAGGGTCCAGCCGCTTCCGATCTTCACAGGGGCGGTAATCAGGCCGGTTTTAGGATTGAAACGCGGACGCCACACCCCGGGAAAGGTCTTTTCCCAGGGAACCCCGTCCACCGCGATGGTGTAATCGTAAGGGGACACCCGGACCTCGGTGGCCGCGTGGGCGCCGTCTTTGGAAAACGCGGTGTCCCAGGCCGAAAGGAGCCTCGCCCCCGGAGTCTTCCCGTTGATGGCGATTTTGTAGCATCCTTCCTGGAATTTCGTGATGTCCCCTGCGGGCATTTGCTCCACCTGGACCACCGCGACACACTTGGACCCTTCAGGGCTTACCGCAAGACCCGAGAGGTTAAAAAACTCCTCCTCCCACCGCGTCCCGTCCTTCACAACCGAGTAAGCTCCCCCGTTCTGGGCCGCGCAGGCGATGGTTCCGCCGTCCCCGCTGAAAAGCGTGTCCCACAGGAAATCGTGCCACTCCCCCTCTTCTTCCCCGTCCACGCACAGGACGGATTGCCCGTCCCGTTGCGCCAGGGCGGTAAGCCGTCCGTCCGGGGCAAAGCGGGGATACCACACGCGCTCATACAGGTTTTCCCAGACCACACCGTTCACACACAGCGTAAATCCGTCCTCTCCCGTGTTCACAACCGCGGCAAGCCGCTCGCCGTCCGGCGACACTTCAGGCTCCTCGACCCACTCGAACTGGCCGGCCCATTCCCCCGGTCTGGCGGGTGTTTTCTCGCCAAGCTCCCAGTCCCGGTTGTCTGTGTCTTGCATCCCAACCTCTCCTTGCTTCCGGAAGAATCCGCCCCACGCTTCCGGGGTTGCCGCTTCCTGGCGGCGGACCGGCCCTGTTCCCTGGCGGTCTTCCCGGTCCGCCACATGGTATGATTAGCCGTTCTGTTTGTAGCGCGGTTATCGTATTGTTTTACTTAAGTTTACACGGCGCTTTTTTCCCTTATCGCCCCCCGCGCGGCCCTTGCGCGGTCCCCGGCCTCTGGGCGTTCCTGTGGGCCGCCGCCATGGCAAGGGCGCTTAATGAGGAATGGAGGTTGTAAAGATAACGGATTGCCTGGGCGGCAATGTGGCGGAATATACCCCCCAGGAAAGGGGAATGCAAGGAATTTCGGGAGTCCTAAACCGGTGGGGCCGGAGAGAAGGTGTTAGATTCTATGTCCGGATTATCCGCGTTTTTTGCGCAGATAATGTCTGTGCCGTTGTCCTGGGGTTGAAACCCCAGGCTAGATCAAAAACCTTGCCGCTTCGCGGCTGCTATGAGGAAAAATGCTCATTTTATAACTAAAAAAGATGACAAAAGATGACAAAAGATGATTTTTTATTCTAACTCCTAACTCCTAACTCCTAAATTCTCCGGCTTTGCCGGTTTAGGCGTTAGGCTTTAGGGATGCTTGTAAACGGCCCGTTTTTAAGGGCTGCGTCTTTATCCGCGCAACCAAAATCATGGATAATTCGGACACGGAATCTGAACAGGCGGAGAGGGATGCGGCGGGAAGGCGGTTTTCCATAAACAGGCCGCGCCCCTCCGGAGGCGGGCATACCCTCCCGCCTCCGGAGGCAAGTCCTATTTGATGCGCTCGTCAACACCCTTGCCGGCGCAGTCAGGCGTATAACAGCTCACGTCCATGAATTCGCACTTCTGCCTGCAGGACGGGCACTCCGCCGGAACCTCTTTGGCGTCAAACGTGTACCCGCAGTTATGGCATTTCCAAGTCGTCATGACTCTCCTCCTTCCGCGTCACGCCCCGGCGGCCGGCGCGGTGAAAACCCTCTGGGCAAGCTCCCGGTCCAAAAGAAACAGGGCGCTTTTGTCCTTGCCGATAAGCCTGAGCTGCTGCGCCACTGCGTCCGCGCTCTTCTCCTCCTCCACCTGCTCGGCCACAAACCACTGGAGGAAATTGTTGGAGGCGTGGTCTTTTTCCTCCAAAGCCAGATCAACAAGCCCGTTGATCATGGCCGTCACCTTGGTCTCGTGCTCGTAAGCCGCCTCGAACGCGGCCAGGGGCGTCTCCCACTGTCCGGGAGGACCCTCCACCGGAAAAAGCTCCACTCTTCCGGCGCGGCTGTTCACGTGGTCGAAAAACTTCATCGCGTGGGTCAGCTCCTCCTGGGCCTGCACCCGCATCCAGTTGGCGAACCCGGGAAGGTTTTGCGCCTCAAAAGCCGCGGACATGGAAAGGTACAGGCAGGCGGAATAGGTCTCCGCGTTGATTTGCCTGTTGAACGCCTCGACAATCTTCTTGCTCAACATGGGAAACCCTCCGTAAGCGCCGGCCATCAGCGGGAAGTCGGGGCGGAATCGGCTTTGGGGTTTGATTCACTGTCCGGATTGTCCGCGTTTTTTGCGCGGATAATGGCGCGGCCTTCAAAAACGGGCCGTTTGCAGCCAGCCCTAAAGCCTAAAGCCTTTTTTCCGGCTCCGCAGGTTTAGATTCTATGTCTGGATTATCTGCGCTTTTTGCGTAGATAATGTCTGTGCCATGTCCTGGGGTTGAAACCCCGGGCTAGATCAAAAACCTTGCCGCTACGCGGCTGCTATGAGGAGAAAGGCCCATTTTATAACTAAAAAACACAACAAAAGATGATTTTTTATTCTAACTCCTAACTCCTAAATTCTCCGGCTCCGCCGGTTTAGGCTTTCCACAGCCCGTGCAGGTTGCAGTACTCCCGGGCCGAAACCGCGCCGTCCAGGGGCGGGAACACGGCCTCCGGAGCCTGGCCGGGGGCGAGGAACTGGCGGCAGGTTTTGTCGCCCGCGATTACCTGGACCCATTCGATGTAATGCTTTTCCTCCATGGGATGGGCCACGCCGCCGACTTTCACCTTGATTCCGTCCGCGGTTTTCTCGATGACCGGGACGTGCTTTTCCTTGGAGGCGTCCACAGTGTTTTCAACAAGCTGCTCCATGGGCTGCCCGCAGCAGACAAGCTGGCCTTTGCCCCCGTGAATGACCTCGACAATGTTTCCGCACAGGCCGCATTTGAAAATCTGGAGTCTCTCAGGCATGGCGAATCCTCCTTGACTTGAATGGGGGTGTGGGATGTCCGCTTCAGGGCGCAAGTTGGAAGAGGCCCATGGAGCGGCCTTGCAAACGGAAGCGGATTCGTTTCCTGCCGGTTCTGGACGTGTTTCGGTCTCCGGCCTCCGTTTCGCTCGAATGGTTAATAATAAGCACGGGACATGCCAAGTCAATGGAAAGGGATGGAAAACGGGCGCGGAGACAGGGCGGAGCGGTTTTCATACCAAAATGCGGTCCAATCCGTACCACCCGCTGAAAGCTCCCGCTCAATCTCCCTGTGGGAGAGGGCCGGGGCGAGGGCATACCTTGTCTGATGGCGCCTTGGTATCAGGCGGGCTGCCCGCCCGGCGGGTTATAAGGAGCGGGCGCAATCCATGCGGAAATTTGACACGTCCGCGGAAAAAGGCGCTTAACCGGCCACCGCCTCCCTGGACGCGGCGCAATGGCGGCAAAGCCCCGTGAATTCGATTTGGCGGGTCAAAAGGAGGAATCCCTCCACCTCGACCCCGGCCATGTCAGGCAGGGGGCAGGCATCCTCCGGGATGTCCCCGATACGTCCGCACCGGACGCAGCGGACATGGTGATGGGCGCATGTCTCGCCGTCATACCTGCGCTGGCCTCCCCCCATCTCAAGTTTCAGAATGGCGCCTTCCGCGGAGAGGATGTCAAGATTCCTGTAAACGGTTGCAAGGCTGATGTGGGGAAGGCGCTTGCGGACCATCAGGTAAACCTGGTCCGCGGAGGGGTGGTTGCGCACCCGGCGGATTTCCTCAAGGATGACCTTGCGCTGGCGGGTCATTCTCAGCCGCGGGCCGGATTGTGTTCCCTGGACTGTCATACGCGCGGTCCTCCGACGGCCTGTGAGGCGGTATTGCCGAACCGCCCTGGGCGTCCACGCGGTGGAAAGGCGTTGTAGCGGCCCCGGGAGGGGCCGCCCAAGTGATAACAGTTACCAAAACCGAAAAAAAGAGACATGTCAAGTCTTATCGGGACATGGTGGCGCGGAGGCGGGACCGGATTATTTTTTTACATTTTATTTGCGGGTACGTTTCGTTTGAAACACGGTTTACCCAAAGCAACGCAGTCCTTCCCTGGGAAGAAACCCCTTGTCAGCCAAACAACGGACTCCCCGGCCTCCGCCTGAAGCAGCGCCAGGGGCATCTCCGTTCAAGTATTTTTCATAATCCCGTTCCGGCCGGGCGCGCCCCGAAGTTGGCTTATACCAAGGTGCAATCCGACAAGGTATGCCCTCGCCCCGGCCCTCTCCCGCAGGGAGAGGGAGATCGAGCGGGAGTTTTCAGCAGGTGTTACGGATTGGACCGCATTTTGGTATCAGGCGCATGCGTAATCTGCCGCCACCCCGGCAAAAGCCAGGGCCCAGGCTTTTTTCAACCCTGGGCCCTGGCTTTTGCCGGGGTGACGGCAGGCGGCCGGCCTGTCAGGGAGGTAAAGCCGGTCGTCCCGGAATCAGGGCAACCGGCGAAAATCAGGCCTCGGGACTGCACTTGGAAAAATCAATGGGCGCCTTGCACTTGGCGCAAACGTGGGGCTTGTCGAACTCGTCCGAGAAAATCTCCTTCTCGGCGCCGCAGGCCGGACACTTGCACGTAAAGGACTTGAGGGATTTGAACTGCTCGAAACCCGGGCAATGCGTGGGATTTGACATGGCGTTCTCCTTTCGCGCGGTTATGGATGGACGCGGCACCTGCTGCCCCGTCCTGGTATGCGGTGATGGAGATAAAATAAGCAATTTTCGTGCAAAGGCAAGACGGGGAACAGCAGGGCGGCTCAAGGCAGGGCCGCGGGCCGCGCGCGGCGCGTATCCCGCCACTCCCGGGCGCTTTTTACAAGGGCCGGCGCCCACTGGGGAGTGCCCAGGGCGTGGACATGGGTGTAGGTGGCCAGCACGTTGTATTTTGACAGTCCGTCCATTCCTTTTAAGGCGCCCTTGCCCCTGCGCATCCGGAAAACCAGGTCCGCGCCCTCGTCCTTCCATGTTTCGATACCGCTGTAATGAAACTCGTGTCCCCTTATTTCCGAGCCCACCGGGTAAAACGGGTTTGCGCCTGTGACCTCAAGAACCGTGTACCCGTGGCCCTGGGGGCGTTCCGCGAGGTTGAACACCACGGGAAACACTCCGGCCATGGGCCATGTTCCATCCTGCATTACAAGCGCCTCTCCGAGATACATAAGCCCGCCGCACTCGGCGTACACGGGCATTCCCTCTTTTGCGGCGCGCTGTACCGACTTCCGCATGGAGGCGTTTTCGGCAAGGACCCTGGCGTGGGTCTCGGGAAAGCCGCCGCCGATGTAGAAGGCGTCCAGCTCCGGCAGGGAAGTGTCATGCACCAGGCTTATGGGACAAATCTCCGCGCCGGCAGCTTCCAGGGCCAGAAGGTTTTCCGGGTAGTAAAACTGAAAGGCGGAATCCCTTGCCACTCCGATGCGGGGTTTTTCGGTTCCGGCGGCGCCCGGTTCCAAAGCGGACTTGGCGGATTGCGTTTCTCCGGGCTGGCCAAGTCCGGGAGGGCAGGGCTGAAGCGGGCCTTTGGCGGCTTCGAGGATCCGTCCTGTATCGGTGTGTTTTCGCATGAGGGCGGCCGCGGCGCGCAGGGCCTCGTTGGCCCAGGCGTGTTCCGCCGCGGGGATAAGCCCCATGTGCCGCTCGGGGAAATCGTCTTTGGATAATTTAGGCAAAGCGCCCAGGACAGGAATGCCGCAGTGGGTTTCAATGGTGTTGCGGACGTTGGTCTCGTGCCTGCTTCCGGCCACGCGGTTTAATACCACCCCGCGGATGTCCACGTCGGGGTCGAAGTGCGAGCAGCCCATGACAAGGGCGGCCATGGTGCGGGTGGATTTGGTGCAGTCCAAAACAAGAAGCACGGGGGAGACAAGGAGTTTGGCGAGTTCGGCGGTGCTGGTGCTGCCTTGGGGGTCGGCGCCGTCGAAAAGCCCGCGGTTGCCTTCGATAACGGAGACGGCGCCTTTTGCGTGTGCCGCGAACGAGGCGAGGATGCCTGGTGTGTCAATGAGGAAGGTGTCGAGGTTGAAACAGGGCCGGCCTGCCGCCAAGGCAAGCCAGCCCGCGTCAATATAATCGGGCCCTTTTTTAAAGGGGGCGACGGGCAGCCCGGCTTCACGCCACGCGGCGATGAGGCCCGCTGTCAGTATGGTTTTCCCGGCCCCGCCCCGCAGAGCGGATATGACGATTCGTGGATAGTCCACGCGCCCTCCGAAAACGCGGCCGGAAAAACAGCCACCCCCAAGTCCGTTTTAGTCTTCGTGCTCGGCGCCGGCCTGTTTGCCAACACCCTTGAGGCCGATGAGGGTCGTGCTTCCGCTTGACCAATACTCAAGAATGCCTTCCTCGACCATCTTGTTGACCAGGTTCTTGACCTCGCGGGGCTTTCCGTCCGGAACCATGGCGTAAAAGTCCTTGAGGTAGAATTTGGACTTGCCCTTCTTGCCCTGGAGGGTCTCGACGATGACCTTTTTGGCGGCTGCTTCGTCCATGACTCGCCTCGTTTCATGAAAAGTGTTTGGGGGAGGCTTGTGCCTCCCCCGGAATGCTTCGCGGCCTTGCGTTACTTGCTGGGCCACTTGAACTGCGTGGTCTGGCGCCACGTGTAGTAGGCCGGATCACGGAAGTCGTCAATCAGGTGATGCGTGAACTCGAGGTCGCACACTTCGAAGAAGCGCTCCCAGCCGATGCGCTCGGCCCATTCGCCGACGCGCTCATACTTCTTGGCGCCTTCGGCGTACTTCTCGATGATCTTCTTGATGACCGAGGTGGTCTGGGGCCAGCGCGGGGCCTCGTTGGGAAGGAAGGCCACGACGACCTTCGAGAACTTGGGCGCGCTGATCCGGTTGCTCACCTTGCCGCCCACCATGATGACGATGCCGTCGCCCTCGGTGTCCGCAAGGGGCATGGAGGGGCACATGGTGTAGCAGTTGCCGCAGAACATGCAGCGCTCGGCGTTGACCGCGACCGTATTGACCTTCTTGCCGTCCGGCAGGTCAATCTTCGCGGGCTTGATGGCGGCGGTGGGGCAGGCCGCGATGGCGAGGGGAATCTCGCACATTTTGTCAAGGTACTCGTGGTCCAGCATCGGCGGCTTGCGGTGGTAGCCCAGCATGGCGATGTCCGAGCAATGCACCGCTCCGCACATGTTGAGGCAGCAGGCCAAAGACACGCGGACCTGGGCCGGGAGGCGCATGCTCGTGAAATCGTCGAAGAGCACGTCCATGGTGGCCTTGACCGGGCCGGAGGCGTCCGTGGCCGGGGTGTGGCAGTGAACCCAGCCCTGGGTATGGACAATGTTGGTCACGCCCGCGCCGGTGCCGCCCACCGGGAACTTGAAGCAGCCGCCAGGCTGTTTCCTGGAAAGAAGGTCTTTCTTCAGAGGCTCGACCTTCTCTTTTTTGTCCACCATGAACTCGACGTTGTTCCGGGTGGTCCAGCGCACAAAGCCGTCGCAGTGTTTGTCCGCGATTTCGCAGATCTCGCGGATCATCTCGCAGCTCATAAGACGGGCGCCGCCCACGCGGACAGAGTAGATCTCCTCGCCGGACTCGGACACATGCACCAGCACGCCCGGCTCCAGGATTTCATGATAGAGCCACTTGCCTTTGTTGCGCTTGATGACCGGCGGGTAAAAATCGTCGAAATGACGGGGCCCGATGTCGGCCATTCTGTCTTTCATTGGCTCCTTCGGATCGTATCCAGAAGAGACAAATGCCATTGTTAGCACCCCCTGTTACCTGAGATGGTGTTTGCGGAACTCGGTGATGTCGCGATCGAAACCGCCCTCGACTTCTTCGGCCTTCCAGAAGATGTAGGGGTTGGAACGCGGCTCTTTGACATGGACCGGAGAAGGCGCGATGTTGGTGGCCTCGAGCAGCTTCTGGAAGCCCTGGCGCTTGATAAGCTCGCCCAGACGCTCGCGGTTCTTGCCTTCTTCCATCCACCAATCCCACACGGCCTCGATGACTGCCTTGAGCTCGTCATAGGGTTCCTCGACCGGCAGGAACGGAACGAGCAGGGAGCTCATCTGGGCGCCGTCCACGATGGGAGCCTTGGCGCCGACCAGGATGGAAAGACCCCGGTCCTCGCCGATCCGGAGCGCGCGCGGCATCACGTTGATGCAGTGCATGCAGCGGGTGCATTCCTTGTTGTTGATTTCGAGCTTGCCGCCTTCAAACCGCATGCACTTGGTGGGGCAGCGGTCCACGACTTCCGCCACGATGTTAAACTTGCCCCAGTCACGTCCGGAGTGCGCTCCGGCGTTGGGCTTGAACTCTCCGCCCACATACCCGGCAACCGCCTTCTGGTCAATGCGGATGTCGTCCCGCCACGTGCCGATGAAGGACATGTCGGAACGGGCGATGGAGGCCACGCAGCAGTTGGGGCAGCCGTCGAATTTGAATTTGAACTTATAGGGGAAGGCCGGGCGGTGCAGCTCGTCCTGGTAGTCCTGGGTCAACTGGAAGCACAGGGCCTGGGTGTCATAGCAGGCGTACTCGCAACGGGCCTGGCCCACACAGTCCGAAGGCGTGCGCAGGTTGGATCCCGAGCCGCCCAGGTCCTGGTTCATGTTGTGGCTCAACTCGTAAAAAATCTCCTCGAGCTGGTCCGTCTGGGTGCCCAGAAGGATGATGTCGCCCGTGGAGCCGTGCATGTTGGTAAGACCCGAGCCGCGCATCTGCCAAATGTCGCAAAGCTGGCGGAGGTACTCGGTGGTGTAGAACTTGCCGCCCGGCTGGTTCACGCGCATGGTGTGGAAATGCGCCACGCCGGGGAACATCTCGGGCTGGTCACAGTACCGGCCGATGACGCCGCCGCCGTACCCGAACACGCCCACGATGCCGCCGTGCTTCCAGTGCGTCCGGCCATGTTTGTAAGAGAGTTCGAGAACTCCCAGGAGGTCATCCGGAGCATCCGCCGGAATCTGAAAATTGATATTCCGGGGATTCTCTTTCCTGAACTGCGCCTCCCGCTTAACGTCGGAAACAAAGCTCGGCCATGGTCCGGACTCGAGCTCGTCCAACAAGGGGGTTTCGTGTTTTGCCATCACTTACCTCCAGGTTCAATTTGTGTGTGCATTGTTTTTTTGAGACCGCCGTCCAACAAGGTCGAACATTTCCGCGATGCCGGCCTTACGTCCACCTCCTCTCGGATTTTTTAATGGAATCGCGTGGTTTCCTATTATTAAGTTGAAGGAACGGCCCTCGGCCCTCCTTCAGCGGTTCTGAGGATAGAACAAACGGGGGTGATGTAAATAATCATGTCCGCTTTGTCAACATAAAAAAACCTGGATTCAAGGCCCTGTCCGTGTTTGGAAGCCGCGAAAGGGCGCGGCCAAGCTCCCGGCAGTGCCCGGGCGCCCCTGCCCGGAGCGCGGGCAGGTCCGGGGATCCGTCCGGACAGGCCTCCAAAAGGGCCTCCAGGCATTCCCCCCAGTCTTCTTCCGTTTGTTCTTTGAGGTGTTTTAAAAAAGGATTAAGCGGTTCCCCGGAGGCTGTTTCAGAGAACGCCCGGGCCAGTCCCGCGAAAAATCCCAGAACCGCGGGCCACACCGCGCGCGCTTCCGCCAGCGCAAGCTCCCCCACGCCGTCCAGACGGTCCAGGCGCAGGCGGAGCGTTCCGTTGGCCAGTGTGGCCATAAGGCCCAAAAACAACGCCTCCTCCGCATCGTCCCCGCCCCCGGCCAAAGGCCCGTAATGCCGCGCCGTCACAAGCCGGGCCTCCACCCGGCCCCGCGCCGCCCGGACAACAAAGTCCCCTGCCGCGTTGTGCCAGGCAAGCACCTGTCCGCTTGTTCCAAGGTCATAATAATACCCGAGAACAAAAGCCATGCTCCAATACAGTTCCGCCTCCTCCCTGGGGTCGAGAAAACGTCCTGTGTGCCCCTTGTCCCATATCCGGACCCCAAGACCCTCTTCCGCGCCTGTTTTTCCGCTCAAATGAAACTCGTGGAACCCGGAAAACCAGTCCGTCAGCAAGACAGCCACCGGCTGCCGCGTCCCGTCTTCCCGGGCCGCCTCCGCCAGGGCGGCTCCGCGCGCCTTGGGAGCGTAAGGTCCGGGCCGGAACGCTTCGAGAGCGCGCAGCACCCCGGTCTCATGGGCAAGACAGGAAAGCCCCGGCTCCGCGATGGCCACGTTGGCCGCGAACCGGCACACGCCCGCGCCTGTTTTCACATCCACCCGGGCCGGATGGTAAAAGGCCCCGTGCTTCACAGGCGTAACGGCGATTTCCTCCAGGCTGTTTTCCGCCGCGTCTCCCAGGCGCGTCCGGACCGCCTCCCGGACCAGGGCGGCCCCGTCTTTTTCCAGAGCCTCCCGGAGAGCCTCCAGGTACGCGCCATAGGTCATTCCGGGCGCGTCCCCGCCCGCGTCCCGCTGTCTTGCCTCCGGCAGCGCGCTTTCCAAAAACCGGCGTCCGGCCTTGACGCTTTTCGCGCCCGCCGCGCGCCGGAAAAGCACTTGGGGATAAGACATCATTTCTCACTTGCCCCTGTGCGGCAGAAGCTCCCGCAACAGACCTTCGGGCACATCATAACCCAGGGCAAGGGCTTTGTCGGCGTGCTCCACGGCAAGGGCGGCCTCGCCCTTTTCCAGATAGGCGATGGCCAGGTTGTTGTGGGCCACGGCAAAGGAGGGGTTTAAGGAGAGGGCCTTTTTTCCGGCCTCGATGCTCTCGTTGACAAGACCCATGGCAAAGTAGGCCGTGGCCAGGGTGACGTAGGCCTGGATGAAATTGCCGTTGTAGGCGATGGCTTTTTGAAGATGCTTTACCGCCTCCCCGGGCCTGCCAAGCTGCATATAGACAAAGCCCATGTTGCCGTAGCCCTCGGCAAAACCGGCCCGTGCGTTGACAGCCCTGCGGTTCCAGTCCAGGCATCCTTCGAGGTCTCCCTGGGCAAGCCGGATTCCCCCCACCTGCACATAGGCCTCGGCAAGGCTGGGGCTGTTTTCGATAGCCGCGTAAAACTCCCGCTCGGCCTCCGCGGTTTCTCCCTTTCCCAAAAGGCCCACGCCCAGGTTGTAGTGGGACGTTCCGCAGTCAGGGTTGAGCATGACCGCGGCGCGGTAGCGGGCGATGTGCGCGTCCACGTTTTCGGGAATGCGCGGGTCTGTTTTTTCGGGCTGGCCGCTCATTTTCTTTCCACTCCTTGGATTTTGGTCTGTTGCTTCAAGGGCAAGCCTCTACCACATTTCCCGGGCTGTGGCAAAACATGGGAAAACACGCGCGGACCCGGCTTCCCGCAGGGACAGAACAGCCGGCTCAAAGGTTTTCGGAATTCCTTGACAGGAAGGTTTCCTCTTATTATAGACTGCCCGGCCTCCAGGGTTTCCGGCCCGGTTGCGCCGTCTTTCCCGCCTTTGCGCGCGAAAGCGGTCTGAATGGAATGAATCCATCTTACTTTTCAAGGAGTTCCCATGTTATCGGCATTTCTTTGCATGATGGGTTTGGGCGGCGCGTGCGGCATTCTGCTTGGAGTGGCCTCGCGCGTTTTTTACGTGTATGAGGACCCCCGCATCAGTCAGGTGGAAAACTGCATGGCCGGCGCCAACTGCGGCGGCTGCGGGTTCGCCGGCTGCTCCGCC
>JAGVGH010000221.1 GCA_020057225.1 Desulfobacterales bacterium
GCTGTCGGTCAGCACTTTTTTGGCGGTGCGGCCGTTGCGGGAATTCCCTTTGTTGCGGCCTTCCACGGCGTGTTTTTCATAGCCCAGATGGTGGCTCATCCCGGCTTCGAGGGCACGTTCCACAAGGGCCTTGGTCAACGCCTTGAGAATGCCGTTTTTACCCAGCAGATCGTCAGGTTTTTCATAGCCTTGCAGCAGCTTGTCCAGGACGTCTTTTTCGATGATGGCCATGGCTTTTCCTCCCTGCCCAAGATTATAGGGAATCACGGCCATTTACACAAATTGTTTTACACCCTCGATCGTTATTATACGCACAGGAAGTCTGAATGGGAAAGCAAGCACCTTGAATACAGAATTCTTGATGAAAACGACCCAAACTTTTTTAAAGAATACAGTATTCTTGTTGAAAAATCAAGGGATGGCATTGTTGAAAAGCTGACAGAACTGAAAAAACTGATTGAAAGCGGCATGTTAAAGGAGCTTGAAATCCAGGGCTTCCTTACTGTGATGTTCGGAAGGCATCTGTATCAGCCGCTTTTGTATGTGAACAATGACAGCATTGAGGTCAAGCCCGTTCCCTTGAACAAGGGGGAGAAGGATTTTGTCCTGGACCTTCGGAAATACTATGAGGGCAACCAGCAGAAATTCAAGGAAAAAGAGCTGTATTTGCTGCGCAACATGAGCCGGGGCCGGGGAATAGGATTCTTTGAGGCGGGCAATTTCTATCCGGATTTTATCTTGTGGATTGTCTCCGGCGGATTCCAGCGGGTTAATTTCGTTGATCCCAAGGGCCTGCGCAACGTGGACGGCGTGAACGACCCGAAAATAAGGTTTTACAAGACCGTCAAAGAACTGGAGGCAAGACTTGGGGATCCTGGGGTGGCTCTGGATTCCTTCATCCTTTCCGGGACGCCCTTTCAGCAAATCGCATGGTGGGAGGAGGGGTTGTCGAAGGAGCAGCTTGAGGAGCGCCACGTTCTGTTTCAGTGGGATGACAAGAACACCTATATTGGAAAGCTGCTTTCGATGGCGGGGCTGTGAAAAACGCGGCGTGAAATTTTGCTGGCAGCGGTGGCGGCCCGCCGCCCCAAAAGCCGGGCCCCTATTCCGCGCCCTGGAAAACACACGAGGAGACAGGTGGACATCTATTACTGCGACGGAGTGTTTGTCCCGGCCAGCGAGGCCAGGATTCCCGTGGACGATTTGGCCCTGCTGCGGGGCTTTGGGGTGTTCGAATTTCTGCGCACCTACAACGGCAAACCCTTTTGCCTGGACGAGCATCTCGCCCGGCTGGAACGAAGCGCCCGGCTCATCAGCCTCGCGCTTCCCATGGGCATCGGGGAAATCAAAGCGCTCGTCCACAGGACACTTGAAAAAAACGCCCATCCCGAGTCCAACATCCGCATTGTTGTGACGGGAGGCTCCAGCCCGGACTTCATCACACCCACAGGGAATTCCAGACGGGTGGTCATGGTCACGCGCCTTATGGAACACCCGGCATGGTGGGTTGAAAAAGGGGTTGAAATCGTTACGGTCCGCGTTCCCCGGTTCATGCCCGAGGCCAAAAGCGTGGCCTATGTCCAGGCCGTGGTGGCCCTTGGAAACGCCAAGGCGGGCGGCGCGGTGGAGGCGGTGTACGTGGACCAGGAAGGCCAGGTCTTCGAGGGGACCACGAGCAACCTTTTTATCGTCAAAAACGGCGCGCTGGCCAGTCCGGAGACCGGCGTGCTGGCCGGAGTCACCCGGGGGGAAGTGCTCAAGCTGCTCAAAGACATCGCCCCGGCCACCTTGCGAAGCGTCCGGATGGAAGAGCTTATGGAAGCCGACGAGGCGTTTCTCACCGCGACCAACAAGGAAATCGCCCCTGTTGTCCGCGTGGACGGCCAGGCTATCGGGGAAGGGAGGCCCGGCCCTGTCACCCGGCTTGTCATGGCCGCCTTTGCCCGGCATGTGGGAAAAAACGGGGCGGAAACCCGGTGAGCGCGGACGCGGCTGTGTTCCGTTTCATCGGGCGGGCGTGAAGCTGAGAGGAATCCTGTTGTTACGTTGTCCGTTCGTTTGACATAAGGGCGCCTTGGCCGTATGCTTGGTTTGCATTCGGCGCCCGGGGCGCCGGAACTCTCTTCAGACACTAGGAGGCTTACCATGGCTGAAAAAAAATGCATGTTTCGCGGCGTCCTTCTTTTTGCCTGTCTCGCGCTTCTCGCCACCGGCTGCGCGCCGGGCGGCCAGTATGACAAGACCGCCAAGGGAGCGGCCATTGGAGCGGGCACCGGCGCGGTGCTCGGCGCCATCATCGGCTCGACCCAGGGCGAAGTGGGCAAAGGCGCGGCCATTGGCGGAGCCATAGGCGCTGCCATGGGGACAGCGGTGGGCTACAACATGGACAAACAGGCCCAGGAACTGGCCCAAATTCCCAACACCGAGGTTGTCCAGCCCGAGCCGGACAGGGTGGTCATCACCATGCGCGACGCCATCCTGTTCTCGACCAACTCCTCGACCCTTATGCCCGGCTCCCAGGGCACGCTTAACCAGATCGCCGATGTTATGGTCAAGTATCCGGAAACCCTGATGATTGTGAACGGGCACACAGACTCCCAGGGTTCCGAGCAAAGCAATTTGACCCTCTCGGAGCGCCGGGCCAACGCGGTCAAGAACTATCTGATTGGACGTGGTATTGAACCCGCGCGGATCACGGCCATTGGGCACGGCGAGTCCGTGCCTGTGGCGGACAACGCCACAGCCGAGGGCCGGGCCCAGAACCGCAGGGTGGAAATCGAGGTCAAGCCTCCGGCCCAAAACTAACGCTTAGAGGTAATTGCAAAATGAGGCGCAGGTTGGGTGGTTCCGGGCCGCAAGGCCCGGGACCACCCAACAATTATACCATTATTCCATGATGTTGGGTGATCATGCCCTTCGGGCGGAACCACCCGGCCTACCTCAAATTTGTCGTTCAATGAATTTTGCAATTACCTCTTTAGTTTTAGAAAAAGCGTTACAACAGCGGCTGCCTTATGGAAAAAGGACCATGCAACTATTTGAAAGCAGGGCCTTTTTTCCTATTATTCTAGCTCCTAACTCCTAACTCCTAACTCCTAACATCTCCGGCGTTGCCGGTTTAGGACGGTGCCCTCATGCCTGTCCGATGCCCCTGGGCCGGTGACGACCCGGACTACATCCTGTACCACGACACGGAATGGGGAGTTCCGGTCCATGACAGCAGGGCGCTCTTCGAGGCCCTGATACTGGACGGCGCCCAGGCCGGGCTTTCCTGGATAACCATTTTAAAACGCAGGGAAAACTACCGCAGGGCATTCGAGGGGTTTGACCCTGTGGCAATCGCCCGGTACGGAGAGCGGGACATCGCCCGGCTCCTGGCGGACCCGGGAATCATCCGGAACCGGGGGAAAATAGAGTCCGCAGTGGCCAACGCCCGGGTGTTTTTGGACATTGAAGCGAAGACCGGGGATTTCGGGGAGTATCTCTGGGGCTTTGTGGACGGGCGCACCCAAAAGAACTCCTGGAGGAGGATCGAGGATGTGCCCGCCTCGACCCCGGAATCCAAGGCCATGGCCAAAGACCTTAAAACAAGGGGCATGCGGTTTGTGGGCCCGACCATCTGCTACGCCCTCATGCAGGCTGTGGGGATGGTGAACGACCATTTGACAGAGTGTTTCCGGCACGGGGAGGTGTAGCCCTCTGCGGGGAAGATTGCCGGGCGCGCGGGGAGGCCCGGAACGGACAGGGACAAACAATTCAAAGGAGAAACAGGAATGAAGAGCGTCGCGGCGGGGATTTTTCTGGCGGTTCTTTTGGTTTTGAGCGTGTCCGGACCCGCGTTGTGCGCGGACCCGGCCATTCGGCAGGGGATGTGGGAAGTCACCACCGAAATGGATATGAGCGGCATGCCTGGAATGCCGGAGGGGATGGCCGGGTTTGGGATGAAGCCCATGACCACCACCCAGTGCATGGGCGGCGATGATCCGGTGCCTGACCAGGGATCCGATCAGGAGAACGACTGCGAGGTGCTGGAGCAAAGCGTCAAAGGCGGCACCGTGACATGGAAGGTGAAGTGCAGGACCGACCAGGGGGACATGATGAGCACCGGGGAGATCACCTACACCGGCGACACGTTCAAGGGATACAACAAGACGGACATGGGCGGAAGCAAGATAACGCAGAAGATGTCCGGACGGCGTATCGGCGACTGCAAGAACTAACGGCGCGCGGCGCTCTTTGGCGCGCCCGGGCGCGTGTATGGGACACGGCGCCCGCCGTCCGGTTTCCGGACGGCGGGTGTTTTGCTTTTCCGACGCCTGCCTCCAGGCCGGAGGTGCGGCAGCAAGGCCAAAAATGCCGAGGACAGGGTTCCTTCCTGTGCGGCCCGAGTCAACCGTGACTCTTGCCACTTCCAATTAAAACCGCTAAAAATTACACCATGGTGTTGTTAAGCAGCCACAGACCCCGTACCTTCTTCGCCTGGCGCCCTGCTGACGGCGCGGCGGAAGGGAAACCCAGCCGTGAAATACCACTATGCGGATTTAAGTCCAAAGCAATTCGAAGACCTGGTGGTCCTGCTCTGCCAAAAGCTGTTCGGCATTGGGGCGCAGGGATTTGCCGAAGGTCCGGACGGAGGCCGCGACGCCAAGTTTGTTGGCACAGCGGAATGTTTCCCGAGCAAGACGGAACCCTGGAAGGGTGTGACAATTATTCAGGCCAAGCACACCAACGGATTCAACAGCAGCTTTTCCGACACGGATTTTTTCAGCGCCTCGGGAAAGAACACGAACACCGTAATAGGCAAGGATATCCCGCGCATACGGGAACTGCGGGAGTCTGGAAAGCTGGACAACTACTTGTTGATTTCCAACCGGCGGCTTTCCGCGAACAAGGAACAGGAAATTCGCGAATATATCGCAAAAGAATGTGCTATTCCGGAGAAATCTATACATTTGGTCGACGTTGAACAGCTTGAAAGGTGGCTTAAAACTTGGCCTGATATCCCAGGTCTGGCCAATCTCGACCCGGTGGATTCCCCTTTGATTGTAAGCCCTGACGACCTTGCGGAAGTGGTGGAGGCTTTGTTCAAAGCCATGCACGGGATTCCGAAAACCTCAGATGAACCTCCCGTGCCCCGTGTACCCTACGAGGAAAAAAATAAAACCAACAATATGACGGAAGACTATGCGAAGTTACAGCGAAAGAGGTATTTGCAGGAACAATCTTCAATAAAACGTTTTTTAGCTGACCCGCAGAATATTGAGATACTCCGAAAATATGAATCTGTGGTTGAAGAATTTCAATTTAAGATTACAGCCAAGAGAAAAGACTATCAGACATTTGATAATGTTATGAATTATTTGGCAGATTTGCTTTTTAACATCGATAACTTCCTGCGCTCACATAAACAGTTAACACGTTCCATGCTCTTTTATATGTATTGGAATTGCGATATAGGAAAGGAGAACGATGCTACGTCCGAGTAAGCATTCACATCCTGACCAAACTGTCATAAACATGGCTCTGTTGCTTCTTGGTATGATTAAGTCCGAGAGGCTGGTCAGCTACGATACCCTCCGAAAACATGCCAAGAAGGCTGTTTCCGGAGGGGACGCTCTTTTTTTACCAAGCCTTGATTTTCTCTATTTGCTGGGCCTTGTGGAGTACAGGCCTAAAACAGACTCACTGGAATATGTGGGGCCCAATGAAACTCTCTAAGCTCTACTCCGACCTGCCTGAAATATTCGAGCCCCTGCTTTTCAGTCAGGGCTTGAATGTTGTACTGGCTGAAATCAGGCTTCTTGAAAACCGCGACAAAGATACCCACAACCTGGGCAAAACAACCCTTGGACGCCTGATAGATTTTTGTTTTCTTATGCAAAAAAACAAAGAGTTTTTTCTATTCAAACATTATGATCGCTTTGAAAATTTTACATTTTTCCTTGAGATCGAGCTTCAGGACGCCTCTTTCCTCACCGTGCGCCGCAGCGTCAGGGCAGCCTCTAAAATCAGTTTTAAAAAACATGAGGCCGCCAACCAGGATTTTACCGACCTTCCTGACTGGAAGTGGGACCACCTTGACATGCCGTTCGACAAGGCCAAGGAAATGCTGGACAGCCTGCTTGACTGGCGCGCGCTCAAGCCCTGGTCTTACCGAAATGGCCTTGGCTACCAACTGCGCTCTCAGGATGATTTTAGAGATGTGTTTCACCTTGGCAAATCAAGGGGTGCTGATAAAGAATGGAAACCCTTTTTGGCGCATATTCTAGGTTTTGACGGACATCTGATTGATTTATCTTACGAAAAGGAAGAGGAGATTAAATTAAGGAAAAATGAAGCGAAAATCATCGAGAAGGAATTAGTCGGTAATTCAGAAGATTATGATAAAATTGACGGCAAATTACTTCTAAAGAGGCAAGAAGCGAAAAGACGGCAAACTCTTCTTGATGATTTCGATTTTCTGATTCCTGACAAGGAAAAGACCGATCTACTTGTAGATGAGATTGACAAAAAAATTGTATCTCTCAATGAAAAAAGATACTCTTTGAAAATCAGAGGGGAAAAACTACGCGCATCTCTCGAAGATGATCAAATACTCTTTGATACGGAGAATGCGGCACTGCTGTTCAGGCAGGCAGGAGTCCTGTTCCAAGGCCAAATTAAGAAAGACTTTGAACAATTGATTACCTTTAACAGGGCAATCACCCAGGAACGCCGCGCTTATCTCCAGGAGGAACTCTCGGAAATAGAGTCCGATATCAAAAGCGTAAGCGCGGATCTCGATGTTCTTGGAAAGCGTCGCAAAGAGCTGCTCAAATTCATAAAGAATACCGATATTTTTGACAAATATAAATATCTATCCGCCGATATGGTCACATTGCGTGCCGACATCGTTTCCTTAGAACGCCAACGGGACTTTCTCGCGCGCCGAAGGGAACTTCGCGAAAGAATTAGTTTAATGACTGAGGACTTACGCCAACGGCAGAAACAAATTGAATCTGATGTCATAGATAAGAGGGGCGATTCAAGCGGATTTTTTGCGAAAATTCAGCTATTTTTTAGCGAAATTGTAGAGGATGTCATTGCCCATAAAGTTCTGCTTAGAGTTAAACTAAGTGAAAAAACAAAGCACATGGAGTTTAAGGCCGAAATCCTGGATGAATCCGGCAACGCCACCAGCGCGGGCCTTGGCCACACCTACCGCAAACTCCTGTGTGTCGCCTTTGACCTTGCCGTTCTGCGGGCGCACCTCGACGCCAGCTACCCGCGCTTCGTTTTTCACGACGGGGTGTTCGAATCCCTGGACGATCGTAAAAAGGAAAACCTTCTCGCTGTTTTCCGCCAGTACGCCGCCCTGGGTCTTCAGCCCATTATCACCTTGATTGATTCGGACATGCCCGTTCATGGTGAACAAGAAGGCCCGGTTTTCGAGCCGGGCGAAATCATTCTGACCCTCCATGACGAGGGCGATGAGGGGAGGCTTTTCAAGATGCCGCCATGGTAGCAGCGCGCGCGGCTTTTCAGCCGCCGGCCCGGGCCCGCCGCTTTTTACCCACCCTTTTCCCCTGACGGTCTGCCATGCCCCTTGCCCCTGACATGCCACCACCCCAGGCCAGCGCCCCGGCCCCCGAACAGCCAGGCTTCCGCATCCTCTCCTCCAACAGCCCGGCCGTTCTCGCAAAATCCCTTGCGCGCCTTCTCGAAAAGACCCCGCCTGGCCCCTTTGACACAGAGACAATCCTTTGCCAAAACCCGGGCATGGCCCGCTGGCTCTGGCTCGAACTGGCAAAACGCCTGGGCGTGTGCGCCAACCTCCGCGTCACCTATCCCAACGCTTTTTTAAACGGGCTTTTCTCAAACCTCCGCCCCGGACTTCCCCCCAGGGAGGCCAACCCCTACACTCCGGAGGCCATGGCCTTCCGCGTGGCCGCCCGTTTGCCCGCCCTTCTCTCCCGGCCGGAATTCCGGCGCCTTGCGGGATTCCTTGAAAACGACACCACAGGACGGCGTCTTTGGCTCTTTAGCGAGGAAACAGCCGGGGCCTTTGACCGGTATCTGCTCTTCCGCCCGGAAATGATGCTGGCCTGGGACAAGGGCGAGGGCCGGGACTGGCAGGCCATCCTCTGGCGCGAAATCCGCAAGGGCGCGCCGGACGCCCACCGCGCCCTGCTCCCCGGCTCCCTCGCCTCTCCGCCTCCCGCCCCGGAGCTTCTGCCCCGCAGGGTTCTCGTGTTCGGCGCCGCGGCCCTTCCCCCCTTCCATATCGAGGTTTTCTCCCTTCTCGCGCGGACCATCCCTGTGTACCTGTATCACCTTAACTTCTGCCGGGAATACTGGGCGTTTTTCATGTCCCCCGCCGCGGGCGCCCGCCTTGCGGCCCGCGCCAAAACCGCGCCTGGCCTTCTCCATGTGGAAACCGGCAACTCCCTCCTCGCCGACATGGGCGTGGTGGGACGCGACTTCTTCCGGCTCCTCTCCGGCCTCTCCGTACCCCGCTGGGAAGAAGAGTTCGCCTTGCCCCCTGAGACAAACCTGCTGTCCTCCATTCAGAACGACATCCTCCAGGCCCGGGAGCCGGGTGTGGACGGCAGGGAAAAAATCCTGACAGCCCCGGACGATTGTTCCCTCACCGTGCATTCCTGCCACTGCCCGCTCCGGGAAATGGAGGTCCTCCACGGGCTTCTGCTCGACATTTTCGAAAAACATCCGGAAATCACGCCCCGGGACGTGTGCGCGCTGGTTCCGGATGTTTCCGCCTACGCCCCCTATATCGAGGCGGTGTTCGGCTCCCCCTCGGACCCGGCCCTGCGCGTTCCCTACACCATCGCGGGCCAGGGCGCGCGGGAGCAAAGTGAAACCGTCTCCGCGTTTTTCGCGCTCCTTTCCGCGTGCCAGGGACGGTTTCCCGCGGAAACCGTGCTGGACATTCTCAGACGGCGGCCTGTCCGGGAGTGCTTTGGCCTGGGCGAATCCGGCCTTGCCCGCGTCGAGCGCTGGGTGGCGGAAACCCGGATTTGCTGGGGAGAGGACGGCGCGGCGCGCAAAGCGGAACACCTGCCGCCCTTTGAGGAAAACACATGGCGCGCGGGGCTTGCCCGTCTTTTTTTAGGCTGGGCCATGGAAGGGGACGGAACCCGCCTCTGCCAGGACGTGTTACCCTTGGAGGGAATGGCCGAGGACGAAGGGGAAACCCTGGCGGTGTTCGCGGACTTTTTAAGCGCGCTTTTCCGCCTTGCCCGGGACCTCAAAAGAGAGCACACCCTGACAGAATGGACAGCCCTTCTCACCAGGGCCATCAGCCGGTTTATCGGCGGCGGCGACACCCACGCCCCGGAGGTGGAAACCCTCTACAAGGCCGTGGCGGGACTGGCCCAAGGGGAACGGGAGCACGGGTTCACAACCCCGGCGGGCTTTGGCATGGTCAAGGCGTGGCTGGACGCCCGGTTTTCCTCGGCCGGAGGAGGGGCGGGATTTCTCCGCTCCGGAGTGACCTTTGCCCAGCCCGCGCCCATGCGGAGCGTGCCCTTTGCCGTTGTCTGCCTGTGCGGAATGGACGACGGGGCCTGGCCTCCCCGGGACACAGCCCCGGAATTCGACCTCATGGCAAAGAACCCGCGCCCCGGCGACCGCTCCCAGCGCATGGACGGGCGCCTCGTGTTCCTGGAAAGCCTTCTCGCCGCCCAAAAGCGGCTCATCATCACCTACACAGGCCAGGACAACCAGACCAGCCAGGACATGCCGCCATCGGTCCTGGTAAGCCAGCTCCTCGACTATATCCGGCGCGGATTCATAACAGAGCATGGCTGTGGTTCGGATCAGATATTCTTCCGCCACCGCCTCCACGCCCACCATCCCGACTATTTTAACTCTCAAAACCCACGGCTGTTCGCCTATTGCGGCCAGGCCCGGGACGCGGCCCGCGTCTTTTCAGCGCCGCCCGCCCGCCCGGAGCCGTTTTTCAGGGAACCGCTGCCCGCTCCGGGGAAGGAGTTTTCTGTCCTTGGCGTTGAAGACTTTTGCCGCTTTTTCGCCCATCCCGCGCGGGAGCTTTTCCGGCAGCGGTTAGGCATCCGGCTGGAGCAGGACGAGGAAGCCTTGCCGGACGCGGAGCCGTTTTCCCTGGACGCTCTTGAAAAACACCGGCTGGTGGACAGCGCCGCTAAAACCCTGCTCGAAGGGGGAACCCTCGCCCAGGGGTACGAGGCGGCCCGGGCCTCTGGTCTGTTGCCCCACGGGAACATGGGGCGCATGGCCTGGGAGGGAATCGGCGAAAAAGCCCGGCCCTTTGCCGAAGAGGTCAGGCGCCGGCTCCCGGGGCCGCCCCGGGAGGTGATCATTCAGGCGGAGGCGGGCGGAACACGGATAGAGGGCGCCACCGGCCCGGTTTCCGAACACGGACTCGTGTTGCACAGGGCTGCCGCCCTTAAAACCCGGGACCTCCTCCGGGCGTTTTGCCTGCACCTCCTTCTCCCCTTTGCCGAAACAAGCGCCCCGTGCCCTGGCACCTTTTGGGTGGCCACAGACGGCACATGGCGGATGCCGGCCCTTGACCGGCAAACGGCAGGGGAACGCCTCGCAACCTTTCTGGATTTGCACCGGAGGGGAATGCGGGAACCCCTGCCTTTTTTTCCGGAAACCTCCCGGGCCTACGCGGAGGCCGTGGTTCTGAAACACAAGGAGCATGGGGAAGCCATGGCGGATGCCTTGAAAAAATGGGAGGACACCGAGGAGCGCGGGGGAGAATCCCATAACCCTTACAACGCCCTGTGCTTTCCGGACGGCTTTCCTGAAAATGGGTTCAGGGACTGCGCCCTTGCGGTGTTTGAACCGTTTCTAAATCTCCTGGAAGAGGTGTGACCATGGCGGAAAGAATCCCGTTGGACCCGCTCGCCGCGCCCCTTTCCGGAGTCAACCTTGTGGAGGCGGGCGCGGGCGCCGGCAAAACCCACACCCTCGCGTGCCTCTACACGCGCCTTGTTTTGGAAACGGACATACCGGTTGAGCGGATTTGCGTTGTGACCTACACCCGGGCCGCCACCAAGGAGCTGAGAGCGCGCGTTCTTCTGCGCCTCATGGAAACCCGGGCCGTGGTTTCCGGAGAATCCCCGGGAGAGGGGAGCGACCCCTTTGTCCGGAGCCTCGCGGCGCGGGACGACGGCGGCTTTCTTGCCCGCCTGGAGGCCGCGGCCCGCAACTTCGACGAGGCGCGGATATTCACCATCCACGGTTTTTGCCAGCGCGCCCTTAAGGACAACGCCCTGCTCGCGGGAATAGACCCGGAAAGCGAAATCCAAACCGACCCCACAGACCTGATAACCGAGGCGGCCCGGGATTTTTGGAGAGCGCATTTTACCCTCGCCCCTCCTCTTGTCCTGGCCCACGCTCTTATAAACCGGCGCGGCCCGGAGCATTTCACCCGGCTTCTCGCCACAGCCCTTGCCCGGCCCGGCGCTTTGGTTGTTCCCCGGGAGCCGCCTCCGGACCTCGGTATCCTCACCGTGTTCGCTAAAAAACGCGGGGAGTTCAAGTCCGCCTGGCAAGAGGCGCGGGAGGAGGCGCGCGGAATTCTTCTTGAAGACAAGGGACTGAACGGCACTGTCTATGGAACCCGGGACACACCCGATAAAAACTCCCCAACAGGCGCCTCCAAACGGGAAACCAGGGTGGAGGCCCTGTGCGCGGAAATGGACAAATGGGTGGACGCCCCAGGACCGGGCCATCCCCTGCCTGAACACTTCGACCGTTTTTCCGCGGCCTACATCACGGAGAAAACCAGGAAGAACCACAAGCCGCCCGCGCATCCGCTGTTTCTGGCCTGCCAGGACCTCCACGAAACCCACGCGGCGGTGACCGACACGTTAAACCGGCTTCTTCTGCATCTGGACGCCCGGTTTCTCACCGAGGGCAAGGAGCGCCTGGAGCGGCATAAGAAAAGGGCCGGAGTGCTGTTTTACGACGATTTGGCGCAGCGCCTTCGAGAAGCCCTTGCCGGTCCCCAGGGAGACGCCCTGGCCCGCTCCCTTCAAAACGAGTATTCCGCCGCGCTCATTGACGAGTTCCAGGACACAGACCCCTCCCAGCTTGCTATCTTCCAAAGGATTTTCACGGCGCCCGGAAAGACGCTCTTTTTCATCGGCGACCCCAAACAGGCCATCTACGGCTTCCGGGGAGCGGACCTTCACGCTTATCTCAAAGCGGCCCCGCTTTTGGAGCGGACCTACTGGCTCAGGGAAAACTGGCGCTCGGCGCCGGGGCTTGTAAGCGCGGTGAACACGCTCTTTTCCATGCGGCACAAAGAGCAGTTCCTCACCCCCGGCGTCACGTTCGCCCCCGCGGTCCCGGCCCCCAGGCCCGAGGAGCCTTTTCAGGCGGGCCAGGGCGGCAGGCTTCGCCTCTGGTGGCTCCCTGTGTCCGGAGAAGAGCCGCTTTCCAAGGCCATGGCCGCGCGCGCCGCTGTCCGGGCCGTGGCCGCCGAGGTGACGCGGCTTGTGACGCTGGCCCGGGAGGGAAAGGCGCGGATAGGAGCAAGACCGCTCGAACAAGGGGATCTGGCTGTTCTTGTCCGGACCAACCGTCAGGCGGTCCTGGTGCAGGAGGCCCTTCTTTCCCAGGGAATCAACGCCATTTTACAAAGCACCGGAAGCCTGTTCGCCACTCCGGAGGCACGGGACATGCTGGCGGTTCTGCGGGCGGTGGCCGCGCCCGGGCAAGGGGGAAAAATCCGCGGGGCATTGGCCACCCGGACCATGGGCTGGACCGGCGGAGAGATTTTCGCCCTGGGCGGAGATTCAGGAAAATGGGAAGAGGTTCTGCGGCTGTTTACGGTCTGCCGGGACACCTTCCAATCCCGGGGATTCATCCGCATGTTCCACTTTTTTCTCCAGGCATGGAACCTGCCGGCGCGCATCCTTGCCGTGGCCGGGGGCGAACGCCGCTTGACCAATGTGCTCCATCTTTCCGAGGCGCTCAACCGGGCCTCCCGGGAGGAGCACCTTGGCCTGGGCTCCCTTGTCCAGTGGCTTGAAAGAAGGGTGGCGGACCCGGGGCTTGGAGGGGAGGAGCACCAGTTGCGGCTGGAGAGCGACGCCAAGGCGGTGCAGGTGGTGACAGTCCACCGGAGCAAGGGGCTGGAGTATCCAGTGGTGTTCTGCCCCTTTGTCTGGGATCCGGGCAGGGAAATGAAACTCTACGCCAACCTGAAGAGGGACAAAGGACACAACCTCGCCAACTCCTTTGAATACCATGATCCGGCCCGGGACAACGCCCTGGTGCTGGATTTGGGCACAGGAGACGAGGAGGGGTTCCGTTTGGCCCAATGCGAGCGCATGGCCGAGGATGTCCGGCTGTTTTATGTGGCGGTGACCCGCGCGCGCCACGCGGCCTACCTCGCCTGGGGCAAGGTGTCAGGCGCGGAAAAAACAGCGCCCGCGCGCCTGTGGTATCCGGCGGGGGAAAACGAAAGCCCTGTCTCGGACGCGGCCCGGGTTTCCGGGCTTTCGGCCTCGGACATGGAGGAGGCGTTAAGCGCCCTGGCGGCAAGAAACCCGGAAATCACCCGCGTCCCCTTGCCCGAGGCCGCGCCCGGGCCTCTGCCGCCCCTCGAGACGGGCGGGGAGAGCCTGGAATGCCGGATGTTTACCGGCCAGATGGACCGCTCCTTTCGCATTGCGAGCTTTAGCTGGATGACATCCCAGGGAGGGCCGGAAGCCGGGGAGCGTCTTGTCCCGGACCCCGCACCCCCTGCCGCCCCGCCGCCCGCGCCCCCTAAAAAACCCGGGACGCGGGACATCCACTCGTTTCCCGCCGGAGCAAACGCGGGCGTCATGCTGCACGCGCTGTTCGAGCGGCTGGATTTCACGGCGGGAACAGGGGAGGCGGAGCTTTTGGCCCGGGAGACTCTTTTGGAGCACGGGTTTGAGGAGGACTGGACCCGGGTGGTCGCGGACATGGTCCGGGAGGTTTTGGCCTGCCCCCTGCTTGCGGACATTCCGGAGCTATGCCTGAAAAACGTGGGGAGGCGGGACCGGAGCGATGAGATGGAGTTTCTGTTCCCCTTAAAGCCGGTAACGGCGGATCGGCTTGCGGGGGTATTCAGGGACCACGGAAAGACAACCAGCGGGAAAGCCGTTGCCGAGGCCATGCGGACGCTCAGGTTTCCTCCGGTCCGGGGCTTTGTCCAGGGGTTCATGGACCTGGTGTTCCGGTCCGGGGGCAGGATATGGCTTGTGGACTACAAGTCCAACCGGCTGGGCGCGGACCCGGAGGACTACGGCCAGGAGGCTCTGGACGCGGCCATGGCCGCCCATCACTACCATCTTCAGTACCACCTCTACGTCATGGCCCTGCATCTGCATTTGAAGCGCTGCATGCCCGGATACGACTACGCGCGGGACTTTGGCGGGGTGTTTTATCTGTTTTTGCGGGGGATTCAGGCGGATGCCGGCCCTTCCCTGGGGGTGTTCGCGGACCGTCCCGCTGCCGGGCTTGTGGAGGATTTGCTGGAGGTGATGCTGGATGGGTGTGGCGGCACAGAGTCCGCCCTAAACCGGCAAAGCCGGAGAATTCAGGAGACAGGAGTTCGGAGTTAGGATACCGGGGAAAGCGCCCGGTTTTTTAAAAAGCGGGTCTCATTCCTTACAGCAGCCGCGGTGCGGCAAGGTTTTTGAGACAGCCTGGGGTTTCAACCCCAGGACC
>JAGVGH010000229.1 GCA_020057225.1 Desulfobacterales bacterium
GAGTCACTATTGTGTAGCTTTCAAGGTTAAAAGGAACTAAATATAGAAAGAAAAGACGAACCGGAGAATATCCAATATCGAACCGCGGAACCGCAGAAGTTGTATGTTGAAAGGCGTTTTTTTATAGAAAAAGGAGTCACTATTGTGTAGCTTTCAAGGTTAAAAGGAACTAAATATAGAAAGAAAAGACAAACCGGAGAATATCCAATCGAGGGTGGAAAAAGAGAGAAGGGGCTATGGCCTGAGAGCCATAACCCCTTGATTTTACTGGTGCCGAGAGACGGAGTTGAACCGCCGACACGTGGATTTTCAGTCCACTGCTCTACCGACTGAGCTACCTCGGCGCGACAAGGGGGTAGAGTATCCAACCAAAGACAACTTTGTCAAGCTATTTTTGAAGACCGGCTTTCCGCCAGACAAGCGCGGCCTGAATCCCCGGACAACGCATTCTGTTCAGTAATCGCGTAACAGGAGAACCGATCCTGCCAGTTCCGGAACTTGCGCCTGCATCTCATTTCAGGGAAAACAGTAATCCTGTCGTTTCAATTTGTTATGGATTCCATCCCTCGCTGGAATGACGAATTGAGACGCGTTTCTCTACGTAAAAACATCCCATCCGGGAGTTTTGCAATGACCGCTCTTTTCCTCGCCAAAATCCAGACCCCGGTTTCCGGCGGACGATGGCAGGCCGCCTGACAAGCAGGGCGGTCAGCCCCATCGGAAAATGGCTCTGTCAAATAGCCCAAGTCCAACCGCTCCATGCCCAAGGTCTCCTGGCAGCCATTTTCCCGGCTTGCCATCCTCCCCCCAACGCGCTATGTCTCCTGCCAAGAGGCTCTCAGACCAAGGCGCAATCCGACAAGGTATGCCCTCACCCCGGCCCTCTCCCGCAGGGAGGGGGAGATTGAGCGGGAGCTTTCAGCAGATGTTACGGATTGGACCGCGTTTTGGTATTCTATGCCGGATTGCGCCTTGGCCCCAGAGGGCCACCGGCCTCCCGGGGGCATGTCCCGCAACCTTCCAACCTGAAAGGAGAAAAGCCCATGGGCCTTTTGTCCGCCTCTGTTTCCCTTGCGCGGTATCTGGTAAACGGGAAAGTGGAGGATCCCCTCTTCAAAAACGTTGAAGCCGGACTTGTCAAATACACCATTAAGGACATCGAGGGCGAGGACCAGGAAAAAGCGGCGGGCTGGACCTCCCACAACGCGCCCTTTGATCCGCTCTTTGAAAACTCCAACTGGATCGCCGGGCCTTACGCCGTGTTTTCTCTCCGCATTGACAAAAAAACCCTGCCCGCAAAGGCCGTGCGCAAGCATTACGAAATCGAATGCAAAAAACGGATGCGGGAAAGCGGGCGGGATTTCCTGTCCAGGGAGGAGAAAAGACAGGTCCGGGAGCACGTGGAAATGGTGCTTCTTTCCAGAATCCCGGCAGTGCCGTCGGTCTATGATGTCTTGTGGAACCATGGAAACAACTCCCTCTGGTTCATGGCCACCCAGAAATCCGCCCGCGAGGAATTCGAATCCCTGTTCCTCCAGAGTTTCGGCGTGCCCCTCGTGCCTCTTTTTCCGTTCACCATCGCGGAACTTGCCGCGGGGCTTGACCCGCGTGAACTTGACCTTCTCGCCGCGGTGGCTCCCACCCGGTTCGCGGAGTAAACCATGCTGGATGTCGCAGTATCCTACCGCAGGTATTATTTTTTGGGACTCGAGTTTCTCACCTGGCTGTGGCACGCCACGGAGAACGAGGCGGACAAAGTCGCGGCCTTGTTTCCCGAGGGAGTCCGCGTGACGGTGGGCAACCGCATTGTGCTGGAGCGCCGGAGCCAGGAGGACGTGGAGCGGGTGACCATCCGCGGGGACCGGGCCGAGATGGACGAGGGGCTGGTGGCGCTTCGGAAAGGCGCCCTGGTGGTGGAGGTGCAGCTTTTGGTGGAGATAGGCGACCTTCAATGGGCCTTTGGCGTCAAGGGAGAGAGTCTTGCCATCGGGGGGTTGCGTGTTCCGCAGACCGCGCGTGTGGAGGCTCCGGACGAGCTGGAGGGCGCTATTCTGGACAAGGCGGGACTGTGCGAAAAAGCGGTTGCGGTGCTGGAGACCCTGTACCGGCATTTTTTACGGCTTCGCATTAGCGAGGACTGGGACAGGCTTGTGGTTCCGGCTGTCAAGGCGTGGTGCGCGGGGCGGCAGCCGCCCGGGCTATAACGTTTGTCAGAATAACTTTCCGATTGGCTTGACTGTTTTGATGGGCCGGCGGCCTTCCGTCTCCCCTGCGAAAGCCGGGGCCAGGGTTCGGGAAAAGCCCCTCGTCCCTGCTTTCGCCGGGACGACGACCGGCTGCGCGCGGGTCTGATACCAAGGCGCAATCAGACAGGTAACGCCCTCGCCCCGGCCCTCTCCCGCAGGGAGGGGTGGATTGAGAGGGAGCTTTCAGCAGGTGTTACGGATTGGACCGCATTTTGGTATCATTCCCCCGCTCCGGGTGGTTAAGGCCATGCCTGTTCCTTTTTCCGCTTCTGGTTTGCGGTGATTTTCACCTGCCCTGGAAAATTCCCCATGGGGAACCGCGTTGCTCCCGTCCGCGTATGCTCTGGCGCCATGCCGCGCTTCATGGACCCGGAAGGATTGTCTCTTGGGGGACATCCGCGCTGTGGTTTCCGCCCGCCGCCCGCCGCCTTTTCTCTTTAGCGTGGAAATAAAACGCCAAAAAGGCGTGCAGCGTGTACGCCGCGGTGGACGCCTCCGCCGCCCCGGCCAGGCCGTGCCGGGGAATAAGCGCGAAATCCAGAATCAGAGTGGCGGCAAGCGCGACTCCGGAGCAGATGGTGTCATACTGGGGCAGCCCCCGTCCGGCCAAATCCGTTGTAAGCACCCGGCCCGCTCCTGAAAGCGCCACGCCCGGCAACAATAGAAGCATGGGGAGGTAGGCGCCTGAAAAAGAGGAGGAGTAGAAAAGCACAATGGCCGGACGTCCGGCGAGCGCCAAAAAAACGGCGCCTGCCAGTGTAATGGCGAGGTTGGCCTTGAACGCCCTCCGGACCAAACCTTCATGGTCCGGTCCCTTGCGGGCGGCGGAAGGAAGCAGCACAAAACCCGCCGCGGAGGGAAAACGCCACAACAGCTCGGCCATGCGGGATGAAATTGAGTAAATTCCGGTTCCCGCCGGGCCCAGAAAGAAGTTTACCACCAGAAAATCCAGCCGGTAGTTGAAAAACTGGAGAAAATTTGTGGTCCACGCCTTGAAGCCATAGCCCAAAAGGGCGCGGAGCGCCGCCCTGTCACGCCAGGGCCCGGGCGGTCCCGCCTCCTTCCAGGCCAGCCGCACGGCGAGCGCGGCCACCGCGCTTCGGGCCAGAACATGGGCGAAAACCGCCCCCATAAGCCCCATCCCGGCCCCTGCCATGAAAAGAAGCGCGAAACACAGTGTTAACAAGGAGGCCAGGACCTCTACGGCGTTTACAGAGCCAAGGCGCATTCTTCCGCGCAGAATGGCTAAAAAATAGCCGGAAAGAAGCCCGGCGGGAAACACCAGGCAGGCGGCCAACAGGGCCTTTTCGGGGACTCCTGGGAAGGCCAGGGCCGGCAGCCCGTGCGCGTGAAGGGCAAAAGCCGCGCACCCGGCGAGAACGGTGGCGGCTCCTGTATAGAGAAGGGCCTGGGCCATGATGACGCCCGGGGAAAGGCGGCGGGATCCTGTGTAATACACGTTTGCGGAGGCGAGGCCGCCGTTCAGGACAAGCTGCAGAATGCCAGGCGCAAGCAGGGCAAGGGTAAACATGCCCTTGCCCTCAGGCCCGAGAAAGCGGGCGATCACCACCCCGGTGCCCATGCCGATGACAGTCGCGCCGGCCTGGGAGGCCAGCGAGGCCGCCACCTGCCGCGCGAAGCGGTCCAGGCGGGGCATTGCCTTTCCGCCGTTACGGGCGTTTTGCGGCATGGATGGATTCCATGTACTTCTTCACACCGCCCACGATTCCGGAAACCAGATACTCCTGGTACTCCGCGTTCCGCAGGCGCTTGCATTCCTCCTTGTTGGAGATGAACCCCGTCTCCACCAGCACCGCCGGCATCTCCGCGCCCAGAAGCACATAGAACGGGGCCTGTTTCACGCCCTTGTCGTTGACCTTGGAGAATTTCCTGCGCGTCCCCCGGACGGTTTCCGTCTGAACATTCCTGGCCAGCCGCTGGGATTCCGCGATTTTCATGTTTTGCATCAGGTCGTTCAGGATGGCCTGCAGGTCGCTGATGTTTTTTTCGGACGTGGCGTTTTCCCTTGCCGCCACCAGCACGGATTCCTTGTCTGTGGCGAGGTTGAGGAAATAGGTCTCGATGCCCCGGGCTGTTGCGCTCCGGTGGGCGTTGGTATGGACGGAGATGAACAGGTCCGCGTTTTGTGTGTTGGCGATGGCGGTGCGCTCCTCCAGGGTCAGGTATTTGTCTGTCTCCCGCGTGAGGATGACCTCGCATCCTGTTTCCTTCCGGAGGCGCCGCGCGAGCCTTTTGGAGATTTCAAGAACCACGTGTTTTTCAAACACGCCCTTCTCAAATCCGGGCGCTCCGCAGTCATGTCCGCCGTGTCCCGGGTCCACCACAATCCGGCGCACGCCAAGGCCCAAAGACTCCACAAGACTGCCAGGGTCCGCGGCCTCTCCGCGCCGGGGCGGGGGAAGCGGCCCGGGTTCGGGCGGAGGGGTTCTGCTTGCCGTAAGAGGAGGCGGCGCTGTTTGAGGCGCCCGCCCGGGGCCTGGAGTGCCGCGGACATCAATGACTACCCGGTAGGGATTGTTGAGGGGGAAGACCGAGTAGGATTTGAAGGACTTGATGTCCACCACCACGCGCACGGTGTCGAGGTCATACTGGGCCGCCCGCGCCTGGATAAGCAGATTGTCCTGGATGGGTATTTGCGACTTCATGCCCTTGCCCACCCGGGAACTCTTGAAGTCCACAAACAGCCTGGGCGGTTTGCCTGTGGCCGTGTCGGGCCTTAAAAGCTCGTACTGGAAGGGCGCGACACTGTCCGCGTCAATGACCACGCGGGTGTAGGTGGGGTTGGACCAAAAACGCAACTGGGTGACCACATGCTTGCCGGTAAGGCGCGCGTCCTTGGCCGCAGGCGCCTCTTCCTGGCCGCCCGCCGCCGGACCCCGGGGGGGAGGCGCCGGACAATAGGCCGCCTCTTCGGTTCCCGGAAGATGCCCGTTTTCCTGCGGTTTGCCGGGAGGCTTGCCTGGGGGCTCCTTCCCGGAGGTTTTGGTCGCGCCCTTTTTCCCTGTTTTGACAGGGGGTTTTGCCTGGGCAGGCGCCGCCGCGGACGCTGCTTCCGGCGCGCGGGGTGTTTCTCCCAGCATGGCCCGCGCCTTGGGCGCGTAGCTGCTCTTTGGAAAGCGCTTGAGAATGCGCCGGAAGCAGTCCAGCGACTCCTCCGTGTCCGAAGGTTTTCCGGAGCGTCTGCCCAGCTCCCTGTACAGCGCTCCCGCGCGGTACAGTCCGGCCGCGGCGTAAGTCCCCTCAGGCTCCACCCGGTACACGGACTCGAATTTCTCGATGCAGGCCAGCCACCGGTCCCGGAATTTCTGGCTTTCCGGGTTGGCCATGAGGTTCTTTTCGCAGATTTCAGCCAGATGGAAGAGCCGCGCGGCGTTGGCCGCGCGCGCCGGCCTGGGGGAAACCGCAAGGGCCGGCATGAGAAGAAACAGGACGGCAAGGAACAGAAAAAACGCGGGAACGCGGACAAACACCCCGCCGCCCGCGCCGCCGGGGACATTTCCCCTGGCCGCGCACAGTCCTCCCGCCTCGTTCCAACCTTTACAACCCGCCACCTGCAGTCCTTTTTTTCTCACGCCCCTCCGCCGGGGCACGCCTTGCGCTGAAACGCGCGCAGCGTGTTCAGCGCGTCCTGAGGGCTCATACTGTCAATATCAAGGCCCGAAAGCGTCTGCGCCACCATTTCCTGGGGGGTTGGAAACAGGCTGGGCTGGATGCCCCCGGCGCCGCCCGGGTCCTTGACCCTGCGGTCCCGCCGGACACGGAGCGTGTCCACATCCTCGATTCTGGCCAAAACCTGCCGCGCCCGCCGGAGCACTCCCTCCGGTATCCCCGCCAGCCTGGCCACGGCGATGCCATAGCTTTTGCTGGCGCCTCCCGGCTCAAGCCGGTGTAAAAACAGAATTTCCCCGTTCCATTCGCTCACAGCCGCGTTGTGGTTGACCACCCGGGGAAACAGGTCCGAAAGGCCGGTAAGCTCATGGTAATGGGTGGCGAACAGGGTTTTCACTCCCTGGCCGCCAAGATTGTGAAGATATTCGGCCACAGCCCAGGCAAGGGCCATGCCGTCAAACGTGCTTGTGCCCCTCCCGATTTCATCCAGCACCACCAGGCTCCTGGGCGTGGCGTTGTTCAGGATGTTGGCCGTCTCCTGCATCTCGACCATGAACGTGCTTTGTCCGGCCGACAGGTTGTCCAGGGCGCCCACACGGGTGAAAATCCTGTCCACCGTGCCCGTTTTCGCTTTGGCCGCGGGCACGAAGGATCCCATCTGGGCCAGGATGACAGCCAGGGCGCACTGGCGCAGCACCGTGGATTTCCCCGCCATGTTGGGCCCTGTGATAATGAGGATCTGGCGTTCCTCCATGTCCATGACAATGTCGTTGGCCACGAACCTGCCGGGCGGAAGCATCCTCTCCACCACGGGATGGCGGCACTCCCGGAGTTCCAGCAGCCCTCCCTCCCCCACTTCGGGCCGCGTGTAGCCGTTGTGGTCCGCCACGTGGGCAAGGGCCGTCAAGGCGTCCGCCCTGGCAAGAAGCGCCGATACCCGTTCAAGCCGCCCCCCCTCGGCGCGCACACGTTCCAGGGTATCAAGGAAGATGTCGTATTCCAGATGGCAGGCCCGTTCCTCGGCCCCTAAAACCTTGGTCTCGTATTCTTTAAGCTCATCGGTGATATACCGCTCCGCGTTGACCAGAGTCTGTTTCCGGTGGTATCCCGGCGGCACGGAATCCGAAAGAGCCTTGGACACCTCGATATAATACCCGAAAACCCGGTTGTAGCCCACCTTGAGAGAGTTGATTTTGGTTTTTTCCCTCTCCTTGGCCTCCATCCGGGCGATGAAATCCTTGGCGTCTCCGGCCAGCTCCCGCAGCTCGTCAAGCTGGGCGTTGTAGCCCCGCTTGATGATGCCCCCTTCCTTAAGCCCCAGAGGCGCGTTTTCATCAATGGACGCCTCGATGAGCGCCACCACGTCCAGCAGGTTGTCCCGGAGGACCTCGGGGTCCGCCAAAAACGGCGAGTTGAACACCCGAAGCTCGTCAAGCAGCGCCGGAAGGGCCTCCAGGGACGCGCGGACGGCCAAAAGGTCCCGGGCGTTGGCGCGGCCCAAGGCCACCCGTGTCCTCAGCCGCTCCAGGTCATGCACCCCGCCAAGGGCCTCCCGGATGGCGTCCCGGGCCAGGGGGTTTTCCTTGGCCTCCTCCACCGCGTCAAGACGGGCGTTGATTTCCTCCACGTCCAAAAGCGGATACCGCATCCAGTGGCGCAACAGCCGCGCGCCCATGGGCGTCACCGTCTGGTCCAGCACCCCTAAAAGCGAGCCGTCCCTTCTCCCCGCGCCCAGCGTTTCAAAAAGCTCAAGATTCCGCGTCGTGTTCTCGTCCAGCCAGAGGAACCCGTCCAGCCGGTAGGGAGAAATTTTCGATACATGGGCAAGGGCTGTTTTCTGGGCCGCCCGGACATAGGCCAGGAGCCCTCCGGCGGCCGCGATGGCGGCTGGCATGTTTTCCAGGCCAAAGCCTTCCAGGGACTGGGTGCCAAACTGTTCCCGCAGCGTGGCGTATCCCCCGCGGGAGTCAAAACCCTCGTCCGGCGCGTGGGAGATGGCTGCTCCAAAGGCGGCCTCCCGGAGCGGAGCCAGGCCCGGATCCTCCTTGAGGCACACGGGCAAAACAAGCTCTTTGGCGCCGGTGCGCAGAAATTCCTGGACCAGGGACGGAAACGCGGCTGTTTCCGTGGCGCGGAACTCCCCGGTGGAAACATCCATGCAGGCGAAACCGAATTTCTTTCCAATCCTCACAACGGACGCCGCGTAGGTGTTGGCTTTGGCGTCCAGGAACCTGTCATCCACGACCATTCCGGGCGTGAGAACCTGGACCACCTCGCGCCGGACAAGGCCCTTGGCCAGCGCCGCGTCCTCGACCTGGTCGCACACCGCCACCTTGTAGCCTTTGCCGATGAGCTTTGCGATGTATCCCGCCGCGGCGTGGTGGGGCACCCCGCACATGGGCATGGGGTCCGGGTCGTTCCTGTTCCGCGTGGTCAGGGTGATTTCCAGTTCCCGCGCGGCTGTGCGCGCGTCCTCGAAAAACATCTCGTAAAAGTCGCCCATCCGGAACAGCAAAATCGCGTCCGGACACGACGCCTTGATTTCGAGATACTGCCGGACCATGGGGGTGGTTTTCGAGGACATCTTTCCACCGGCGCTTTCAGCCGTTTACAGAAACGGTTCCGCCCTTTATTTCCCCTCGGACGGCTCAGGCGCAGGCTCTGTGTCCGCTGTCTGGGAAACGGCTGCAACCTCCGGGCTCTCCCCGGTCCATGCCGGTCCTGTGGAGGCGGGAAGCGGCGTGGCCGCCGCGTGCTTGAGCTCCTGGATCTCCCGCTCAAGGCCCGCGATGCGCGCCTTGAGAGTACGCTCGGAGCGCCGGTTTCTAAAGCGCGCCTTGAGGCTTAAAAAATAGCTGCACAACGCTCCCAGTATGAAAAAAATCAGGAGGTAATAGATGACGGGAAGTTTGGAAGAAGTCCATTGCTCCGTCAAGCCAAAAGGCATCTTGTAGGTGACCTCGTAAGCGGAAAAAAGGAAATCCTGGTTAAGGAACACCCCCCAGCCCGTGACGAGAGCGGCAAGGGCGAGGAACCCGAGTTTTACCCACTTCATGCTGTCCTCCTCATGCTCCGGATGTCACGCCCAGGTCTCCGGCGCGAACGTGTCGAAGTGCGGTTTGAGATTATTGAAGGTGGCCTGGATGTGCTCGGGGATGACCCGCACGTCGGCGAACACCGTGAGCGCGTTCACGTCCCCGTGCCACCGGGGCACGATATGAAAATGCAGATGCTCCTCGACTCCCGCTCCCGCCACCTTGCCGAGGTTGAGACCCACGTTGAACCCGTCGGGCCGCATGACCTTTTTGAGGACGGCGATGGACTGTTCGACGGTTTTGAGCACCACCGCCATCTCGGCCATGGAAAGAGACTCCAGGCCGGAAACGTGGCGCACGGGCGCGACCAGAAGATGGCCGTTGATGTACGGGTATTTGTTCATCACGACCATGACATCCCGGCCCTTGTAAAGGGTCAGGCCGTCCTCTTCGCCCATGGCCATGCAAAACACGCAGCCGCCTTTTTTTCCCCCCAGGATGTATTCCATCCTCCAGGGCGCCCACAAGGTTTTCATCCGGTTTGCCTCCCCGCGACGCGTTCTCCGGGCCGGAACGCGCATGATAAGGGAGTTATGCTTTAAATTCAATGGATTTTTCTTGAAGGGAAGGTGCTCCGGGCATGGAGGGGAACGCTTTTTTTGCCTGTCCGGGGCAGGCCAAGACTCCCGTCAGGGCCGCCCGCGCGTGAGGATGTGAAGTTTCTTTTTTGAAGTCAATGTGTTGCATAAAACCGCGCGGCCTCTCCGACGCGCCGCGCAAGGGAGCATTGACCCGGACGCGCCCAGGGCATAGAATAGCCGTCGGCGCGTAACACAGCGCGGGGCAAGAGGCCCCGGAAGCGCCAGCGGATATCAGCCAGGGAGGGCGCGCATGGAATGTAAAAAAGAGCAAAACCTGAAACGCTGCAACTGCACCTATGACCCTTGTGCACGAAAAGGCGTCTGTTGCGACTGCCTCGCCTATCATCTGAAAAGCAGACAGCTCCCTGCCTGCTGCTTCCCCCCGGAGGCCGAGGCGACTTTCGAC